>NZ_JBIYDW010000005.1:0-231383 GCF_044909235.1 Dermacoccus sp. GAS27A
CCACGCGCGAACGGCTCGCCACCGCCCACGGCGACGTGGTCGCTGCTGCCGGTGACGCCTCGAGCGCCGCCGACATCGCCGAGGTCATCGCCCTCGCCGAACGCGAGTTCGGTGCGCCGGTCGACGTCTACGTCGCGAACGCAGGCGTCGGCGTGGGCGCAGGTCTGGCCGACGAGGCGAGCTGGGCCACCGCGATCGACGTCAACCTCATGGCGCACGTGCGCGCCGCGCAACAGCTCGTGCCGGGATGGGTGGAGCACGGCCGCGGCTACTTCGTCTCGACGGCGTCGGCTGCCGGCCTGCTCACGCAGATCGGCTCGTCGACGTACGCGACGACGAAGCACGCGGCGCTCGCCTTCGCCGAATGGCTCGCCGTGTCGTACGGCGACAAGGGCGTCGGCGTCAGCTGCCTGTGCCCGATGGGCGTCGACACGAACCTGCTGACCGAGACCGGCGGCGCCTCGCGCGTCGCGCAGCGCGCCGTCACCGAATCGGGCCCGGTGCTCACGCCCGCGCAGGTGGCGGACGACGTCATGCGCGCGATCCAGAACGAGACGTTCCTCGTGCTGCCCCACGCGAACGTGCTCGACATGTACCGCGCCAAGGGCGCCGACTACGACCGGTGGATCCGCGGGATGCAGCGCTTCCGCGCGCACTTGGCGTCGAACTGACGTACGCGACGGTGGGGCCGGGCGACGGTCGACCGGAGGGAATACCCCCTGGGGGTATGGTGTTGTGTCAGAAAAACACGACGAAGGAGCAGTCATGGCTGAGCAGAACACCAGCACCTACACCGTCATCGGCATGACCTGTGGCCACTGCGAGATGAGCGTGCGCGAGGAACTCGAGGAGATCCCCGGCGTCAGCGACGTCGTCGCCAACCACGAGAGCGGCGTCGTGACGTTCACCTCCGAGCAGCCCGTGAGCCGCGAGCAGGTCGACGCCGCCGTCACCGAAGCCGGATACCAGCTCGCCTGAGGATGATCGAGCCGACCACGCAGACCCCGACCCCCACCCCAGCGGCGTCAGTAGCCCCCAAGGCTCCGGCAACGCCGACGCAGAGTGTCGAACTGGCGCTGACGGGCATGACGTGCGCCTCGTGCGCGAACCGCATCGAACGCAAGCTCAACAAGCTCGACGGCGTCGAGGCCAGCGTCAACTACGCGACGGAGAAGGCACGCGTCGCCTTCGCCGACGACGTGACGCCCGACGACCTCGTCGCAACGGTCGAGAAGACCGGCTACGGCGCGAGCGTCATCACGCCGGAACCGGTTTCCCCGCCGTCATCGGCCGACGCTGACGCCGCGCACCTCGGCGCTCACGCCCGCGAAGCGGGCGAATCACCGGCCGACGCGCACGTGCGCGAGCTGCGGCAGCGCCTCGTCGTCAGCGCTGTGCTGACCGTGCCCGTCGTGCTCATGGCGATGATTCCGCCGCTGCAGTTCACGAACTGGCAGTGGCTGTCGCTGACGCTCGCGGCGCCCGTCGTGGTCTGGGGTGCGTGGCCGTTCCATCGCGCCGCGTGGACGAACCTCAAGCACGGCGCGACGACGATGGACACCCTCGTCAGCGTCGGCACGATCGCGGCGTTCGCGTGGTCGCTGTACGCGCTGTTCTTCGGCGACGCCGGCATGCCGGGCATGAAGCACGGCTTCGACTTCGGCGCGACGCGAGGGCACGGTGCGTCGAACATCTACCTGGAGGCGGCCGCCGGCGTCACGACGTTCGTGCTGCTCGGACGCTTCGTCGAGGCGCGTTCGAAACGCGCGAGCGGCGCCGCGCTGCGCGCCCTGCTCGACCTGGGGGCCAAGGAGGCGACCGTCCTGCGCCCCGGCCCTGACGGCGTCGAGCGCGAGCAGCGTGTGAACGCAGGCGAACTCGTCGTCGGCGACCGCATCGTCGTGCGACCCGGCGAGAAGATCGCGACCGACGGCGAGGTCGTCAGCGGTGACAGCGCCGTCGACGCCTCGATGGTGACGGGCGAATCGGTGCCCGTCGACGTCGGCCCCGGTGACGCCGTCATCGGGGCGACGCTCAACACGAGCGGACGGATCGTGGTGCGCGCCACCCGCGTCGGCGGGCAGACGCAGCTCGCGCAGATGGCGAAGCTCGTCGAGGACGCCCAGAACGGCAAAGCGGACGTGCAGCGGCTCGCCGATCGCGTCTCCGGCGTCTTCGTGCCGGTCGTCATTGCGCTGTCGGTGCTGACCCTCCTCGGCTGGCTCGTCGTGACGGGCGACGTCGAAGCGGCGTTCACCGCAGCCGTCGCGGTGCTCATCATCGCGTGCCCCTGCGCGCTGGGTCTTGCGACGCCGACGGCGCTCATGGTGGGTACCGGGCGCGGCGCGCAGTTCGGGGTGCTCTTCAAGGGCCCCGAGGTGCTCGAGGCGACGCATCGCATCGACACGGTCGTGCTCGACAAGACCGGAACGCTCACCTCCGGCGAGATGTCGGTCGGTGAGATCGTCTGTGCCGGTGGTGAATCCGAGGACGACGTGCTCGCTGTTGCGGCAGCCCTCGAGAGCGGCTCGGAGCACCCGATCGCTCGCGCCATCACCGACGCGGGCCGCGACCGCGTCGGCGATCTGCCGACCGCCGACGGTTTCATCAACATGCCCGGCGAGGGCGTGACGGGGCGAATGCGCGTGCCCGGCCCGAACGCGGAGGCAGCCGCCATGGTCGACGTCATCGTGGGCCGCCCGGATGCTCTCGCGGCCCGGGGCATGGCTCTCGACGGCCACCTGCGTGGAGCCTTCGACGATCTCGAATCGGGTGGTGGGACGGTCGTCGCCGTCGGATGGGGCGGCGCGGCGCGTGGCGTCATCGCCGTCACCGACACCGTGAAACCGACGAGCGCGGATGCCCTGCGCGGACTGTCGCGCCTCGGCCTGCACACCGTCCTGCTGACGGGCGACAACGAGCGCGCCGCGCGGAGCGTCGCCGACGCGGTCCGCATCGACGACGTCATCGCCGGTGTGCTGCCGGCGGGCAAGGTCGACGTCATCACGCGTCTGCAGGGTGAGGGGCGCGTCGTCGCGATGGTCGGCGACGGCGTCAACGACGCTCCCGCGCTCGCGCAGGCCGATCTCGGCATCGCGATGGGAACGGGCACGGACGTTGCGATCGAAGCGGCTGACGTCACCGTCGTGCGCGGCGATCTGCGTCTCGTCGGCGACGCGATCCGCCTGGGCCGCAGGACGCTGAACACGATCAAGAGCAACCTGTTCTGGGCGTTCGCGTACAACGTCGCAGCGATTCCGTTGGCCGCCGCGGGGCTGCTCAACCCCATGATCGCGGGCGCCGCGATGGCGTTCAGCTCGGTGTTCGTCGTGCTCAACAGCTTGCGGTTGCGCCGCTTCGCCGGGACGGCGGAGCAACGGCCGAGTCATCGATCGAACGAGGAGGGTGGGCGCGCGTGAGCGAGACGAAGTCGAAGGAGCCGGCCGTGGAGGCGATGCGGCAGGAACCCGTCGTCGACGCACTGACGGGGGCTGAAGACGCCATGGTTGACGCTGTGGAGCCGGGCAACGGGGTGTCCGATGGCGGCGATCACGCCGCGGGGTCGTCGTGCTGTGAACCGTCGAAACCGGGGTACGAGAACGCCGGGTCGAAGGATGCTCTGTCCAAGCGGCTCAAGCGCATCGAGGGGCAGGTGCGCGGCGTCGAGAAGATGGTCGCGGACGACCGGTACTGCATCGACGTCCTCACCCAGATCGCGGCCATCCAGTCGGGGTTGAAGGCCGTGGCGCTCGGGCTGCTCGACGACCACATGGCCCACTGCGTCGTCGAGGCTGCTCGAGCCGGGGGCGACGAACAGGCCACCAAGCTCGCCGAGGTCAGCGACGCCCTGCGCCGATTGGTGCGCTGACGCTCGCCCGCCTCGCGCAGCCGGGTCAGTTGATGCTGGCCGAGTTACGCAGGACTGACTCGGCCGGCACCAACTGACTCACCTGCGCGGCGCCTCGGTGCGAGCGCTGGATCGATCACGCCCCACACACTCGAGCACGCGAAAGGCGTCAGCTGTTCATGCCCCGCGCTGCGACGGCCCAGGTGTCCACGAGCGTGCCGTTGCGTACGACGTCGACCGCGTTGGCCAGGTTGATCGCGTTGCAGCAGTGATTCGGCACGACGCGCGCCGTCGAGCCGAGCGCGGGCAGGGAGGCCCCGGCCATGTCGACGACGGCGTGATGCTCGGACATCTGCACGATGCGCGCGTCGGGATGGTCGAGCAGTCGACCGTGGCCGCTCGCCCAGGGCGCCTTGTCGGCAGCGAGCGTCTTCGACCCGGCATCGAGCACGAGACGCCCACCCGAGTGTGAGACGACCCGCGCGTGTGCGGTGAGCGCGATGTCCCCGGCCGTGCAGGCTCCGAGTTCCCACTGCTGCGCATCGTTGAAGACGTACGCACCGGGCCGCATCTCCGTGGGGGCGACATCCGTCGACGGGCCCGCGCCGTCGTTGACGGCGGAGGTGGCGCCAGGCAGGCTCGTGAGGGCGCTCCCCGACGACGACGCAGCCCCCGGCATGCCCGCGCGCGCGCCTTCGCCGGCGCCGTTGCGTGCAGCGAACGCCATGCTCGGGCTCGACCCGCCGCTACGAACGTGCGGTTCGATTCCCTTGGCGCGCAGGGCTCGTGACGCGCCGGCGAGCGCAGCGCGTTCGTCGTCAGCGGACTGGGCTCGGCCTTCCGGCGAGTACGAGTGGCCGGGAAAGGTGAAGACGCCGCGCACGTCGAAGCCGAGGCTCGCGATGCCCGCGGCGAGCTCGCCTGCGTCACGCGCCGGGATGCCGGTGCGGTGCTGACCCGAGTCGAGCTCGACGAGGACCTCGACCACCGCAGAGCCGAGCGGCTTGCGCAGCTGGCGCGCGGCCGTCATCGAGTCGCAGCCGACGCCGACGCGCGCGCGTTCCGCGAGGGCGCGCAGGCGCCGCCCAGCCTCGTCGTCGACCCACAAGGGGTAGGCGATGAACACGTCGTCGAAGCCCGCGTCGACGAAGACCTCGGCCTCACCGATCGTCGCGACGGTGATGCCGTGCGCCGCCGCGTCACGCTGCATCGTGGCGATCTCCGGCATCTTGTGCGTCTTGACGTGCGGCCGCAGCGCGACACCGGCGTCACGACCCAGGCTCGCCATGGCGTCGATGTTGCGTTCGAGCACGTCGAGGTCGGCGACGAGGCGGGGCGTGGCGGTCACGAGCACTCCTGACGGTCGGATGCATTCATTCTGCCGGTCGCCGGGCCGCAATCTTTTGCTCCCTGCGCGGGAAACCTCGCTTCACGTGATGCGTGGCGACGAATCGTGACGTGCGCGGGCGCGTCACCAGTCCGCGCGGGTCGTCTCGTGCTGTCCTTCGAGTTCGGTGAATCCGGCGTCGATGATGCTGACGCGGCCCGGCGTCGCGGCCCAGTGCGCCTCTGTATCGCGCACGATGCGGACGCGGTGGTCGTCGGCCGCCCACCGTGCGCGCTCCTCGCCGCTCATCGATTCCCACGCTCGCTGCGCCGCGTGGGCGCACTGGGCGGCGCTCTTTCCGCTCGTCATCGTGACGAGGGGGCTGAGGCGGACGGTGACCATCGCATCCACGTCCTGCGGGTCGCGAGCGTCGCTCGTTCCATCGTCGGGGTGCGACGGGAGCTGCGTGCCCTCGACCTGCATCTTCTTCAGCTCGGGCGGCAGCGGTGACGTCGGCGCCGGCGTGAACGTACGAGCCTCGGCGCTGCCGTGACGCGCCGTCACCCCGTCGAGGGCCTGCGCGTCACTCCAGCGCTTGCCGCTGCAACGCCTCACGATCTTGCGGATGGCGATGCCGCGCCAGGCGTCGACGGCGTCGAGCATCGCCGTGTCGGGGGCGGGCGTCTCGATGCCGCCAGCGGCGCCGCCGTCGTCGGTGCCGTCGGCGCCCTCGGCGTCAGGAGACATGACGGGGTGCGCACGGCGCTCGGCCTCGACGAGCAATCCGACGCAGGCCTGCGCGGCCGCGGCGCAGGCGTCGAGTTCGTCCGGTGGCGCGGTCTTCTCGACGCGCAGCGCGATCTGCATCGCCAGAGGCGGGGCGTCGGTCTCGGGCGCGGGTCTCGTCTCACTCATCGCACCATTGTGGTGCAGGCGCGGCCCGGGCGCGAAGAATGGCGACGATGCGAGCTGCCCCGTGTCCGACGCCGCGAAGGCCGCGCCCGAGGCGTCGGGCGCGGCCTTCGCCGTCACGGCTGGCGGTGCGAAAGTGACCGAAATTCGCGGATGGAATCAGGAATCGCGAAGGTGGCCGATAATCGCAGATGTGGCCAGGAATCGCAGATGGTCACGGCGTGCGGGTGGGGGAGGCGGAGTCGTTGGCGGTGTTGCCCTCTGTCACGTTCGGGGCGGTCTCCTTCTGGAACCACACGACGGGCAGCACACAGATCGCGACGACGGCGATCATCGCACCGGGCGCGGGCGCCCAACCCGTCGAGTCGATGAGCTTCTGCCCAACGAGCGGCGCGAACCCGCCGAAGATGGCGGTCGCCGTCGTGAATCCGAGCGCCATGCCCGACATGCGGGCCTTCGACTTGAACTGCTCCGCGATGGCCGACGCGGCCACGGCGCTCCACCCGCCCGCGACGGCGGCGAGCACGAGGGCGCCCGCGAGCGCCGCGCCCGTCGAGCCGTCCGCCATGAGCTGGAACATCGTCAGCGACGTCACGGCCGCGAGCACCCCGAAGATGAGCAGGATGGGACGGCGGCCGAACCGGTCGGCGGCGAGGCCCGCCAGCGGCGTCACGAGGATGACGGCGATCGCCGCCGCGGTACCGAGCCACAGGGCGTCGGACTCGCTGAACTTGCCTGCGGACTGCAGGAACGTCGGCGCGTAGCCGATGCCGACGTAGTACGTGATCGACCCGAGCGCCGAGATGGCGAAACCACGCCACACCGCGGCGGGCTCGGTCTTGAGCACCTCGACGAGCGGGTTCTTCGACTTGTCCGCCTCGGATTCCTCTTCGAACACGGGCGACTCCTCCATGCGTGAGCGCATGAACAGGGTCGTCGCAGCCATCGCCGCGCCGATGAAGAACGGCACGCGCCAGCCCCAGGAATCGAGGTCGTCACCGACGAAGTACGACGTCGTAATCGCCGAGAGGCCGACCGCCAGCAGGCCACCGATCTCGCTCGCCGCGGAGGCCAGCGACGTGACGAAGCCGCGGCGGTGCGGTTCGGAGCCCTCGACGAGGTACGTCATGACGCCCGAGTACTCGCCGCCGACGCTGAACGCCATGAGGGCGCGCAGCGCGATCATCAGGTAACCCGCCATGGGCCCGATGGAGGCGTACGTCGGCAGGCATGCCGTCGCGAGCATCGCCAACGTCATGAGGGCCATGGAGATGAGAAGGACGGGCTTGCGCCCGATGCGGTCGCCGACATGGCCGAAGAACGCGGCGCCGACGGGGCGCATCAGGTAGGTGCCGGCGAAGACCAGCAGCGTCCATGCGGTACCGCTCGTGCCGCCGCCGAAGAAGACGCGCGAGATGACCGTCGTCAGGTACAGGTACAGCGTGAAGTCGTACCACTCGATGACGGTCGACGACCCCGCGACGGCGAGCGACGTCTTGCTCAGCGGGCGATGGGCGTCGAGGGCGCGTGGCGCGTCGACGGGGATGGCTGCCATGGGAGATCCCTTGTGCTGGAGGCGTCCTCGGCTCGGGTGGTGCATCGAGCGTCATGGTGCGAGGGGCGGGCGCCAGGGGCGAATAGGTGACCTCCAGCCAAGCACGATGGTGCGACGAATGCCACGCCCGTGACAGTGACATGTGAAGGTTCGCAACCTTTGCGCGTAGACTGGATGCTTCGTGCAGGTGGCCGACTCGCCCCTGCGCCTCCCCTCGAATCGGAGCGCCCCGCGCTCGTCGTGCGCCCGGCGCGCGGCAGCGCCGAACCGGGCAGCCCACGTCGTCGAACGACGCCCTCCGATCTCGGGAACGCGTGGCGCATGAGAGTCGGACGATCGTCGAGATGCGAGATCGCCTGCGACGCGCGGATTCACCGCGCGGGCTTTCACCATCGATCGTTCGTCTTTCCATGCAACCTCTCCAGGAGTCATCTGTGCCCTCGTTCTCCGATCTCGGCGTGCCCGCCGTCCTCGTCAAGACCCTCGACAAGCTCGGCATCGACACGCCGACACCCATCCAGGCCGCGACGCTGCCCGACTCGCTCAAGGGCCGCGACGTCCTCGGCCGCGGCCGTACCGGCTCGGGCAAGACGTTCGCGTTCCTGCTGCCGCTCGTCGCCCGTCTCGACGAGACGCGCTACGAGATCGACGCCTACCGCCCGCGCTCGCTCGTCCTCGCGCCGACGCGCGAGCTCGCCAACCAGATCGCCGACTCGCTCAAGCCGCTGGCCGCGGCGGCCGGGCTGTCGTACACGACCGTCTTCGGCGGCGTCGGGCAGAACCCGCAGGTCAAGGCTCTCAAGGCGGGCGTCGACGTCCTCATCGCGTGCCCCGGGCGTCTGGAAGACCTCATGGGCCAGGGCTTCTGCGACCTGTCCGACGTCGAGGTCTGCATCCTCGACGAGGCCGACCACATGGCCGACATGGGCTTCCTGCCCGGCGTCAAACGCATCCTGACGAAGGTGCCGCGCGAGGCGCAGCACCTGCTGTTCTCCGCGACGCTCGACGGTGGCATCGACGTGCTCGTCAAGAAGTTCCTGTCGAACCCGGTGACGCACCAGGCCGATTCGGCGCAGTCGCCCGTCGCGACGATGGAGCACCACGTCTTCGCCGTCGACTCCGACTCGCGCATCGACGTGCTCACCGACCTCGTCTCCGCACCCGGACGCACGGTCGTGTTCACCCGCACCAAGCACGGCGCGAAGAAGCTCGCTAAGCAGCTCGCCGGCCGCGGCATTCCCGCCGTCGACCTGCACGGCAACCTGTCGCAGAACGCTCGCGTGCGCAACCTCGACGCGTTCCACTCGGGCGCCGTCGAGACGCTCGTCGCGACCGACATCGCCGCGCGCGGCATCCACGTCGACGACGTCTCACTCGTCGTCCACGCCGACCCGCCCACCGAGCACAAGGCCTACCTGCACCGCTCGGGCCGCACCGCCCGCGCCGGCGCCGCGGGCACCGTCATCACCCTCATGACGCCGGATCAGCGCGGCGACGTGAAGTCGCTGCTGCGCATGGCGAAGATCAACGCAACGACGACGAACGTCACCGCCTCGCACCCGCTGCTCGAGAAGCTCGCGCCCGGTGAGCGTCGCACGATGAGCGCCGACGAGGTCGCCGCAGCACTGCCCACCGCACCCGTGCAGGAGCCCTCGCGCAAGAAGGCTCCGAAGGACGGCGGCGAGCAGCGTCAAGGCGGACGTGGCCAGGGCGGACGCTCCGGCGGCCGCAACCAGGGCGGAGGACGCTCCGGTGGCCGAGGCGCTCAGAGCGGCGGCCGCGGCGGTCAGGACGGCGCCGGCCGTGACAACCAGGGCAGCGGACGCTCCGGCGGCGCTGCGACCGGTGGTCGCGACGGCAACCGGGCGGGCGGGCGTCCGTCCGGTGGCTCGGGTTCACGGAGCCAGGGTGGCTCGCGTGGTGGTTCGGGTGCGCGTGGCCAGGGTGGCTCGGGTGCGGCAGGACGCTCCGGCGGCGCTCGTCGCAGCGGCGGTGCAGCCGGGTTCTCGTCGAACTCGCGCGCCGGGCGCTGACCCTCCCGCGATTCCCGTCCACATCGGCGAACGGCGTCCACATCGGCGATTCTCGTCCCCTTGTGCGCTTTTCGGTCACATCTGCAGATCTGCAGATGTGACCGAGAACCGCCGGTGGGTACGGGCGTCGATCACAACCCTGCGGCGTCGAGGGTCTCGGCCATGATGCGCTGACCGTCCTCGACGGCACGTCGCTGCACGTCCTGAGCGCGGCCGACGACGGAGATGCGCGCGACGTCGGCGGGCGGCGCCACCTGCGTCACCCGGTCGTCGTGCGACATGAGGTGCTCGAGCTCCTGCTTGCGCAGGTTGCGGCGCGTCCAGGCCGCGCTCGCGCCGGGCGCGTGACGGGACATCCACCGCGCGACGAGTCGCTTCTCGACCGCCTTGTCGCGGCTCAGATCCAGCGACGGCGCCTTGGTGCGCAGCACGAGCACGTGCGTCGCGCCCTGGGCCAGTGCTGTCTCGACGGGGATGTTCTCAGCGATCCCGCCGTCGATGAAACGTCGCCCGTCGATCTCGACGGGTGCGCCGCCGAGAACCGGCAGCCGCGCCGTGGCGCGCAGTGCGTCCTGCAGGCTCGCCCTGTCGTGGATCATCGGCGCCAGGTCGACCGCGTCGCCACTCGCCGCGTCGGTGGCGATGGGGTGGTACTCGACATCGCTCGCGAGGATCTCCTCGAACCCCATCGGCGTGACGTTCTCGTACAGGTCGTAGACGATGACGTCGGTGTCGACGACGGGTTTGCGACGCAGCGCGTTCGACGGGCGGATCGTCGCATTCATGCTCTCCGGCGCCCACCAGCCGTGCAGATTGGCCCGGGCGCGGCCACAGATCAGCCAGGCGCCGTTGAGAGCTCCGGCCGACGCGCCGTAGACCGCATCGACGGTCGTGAGCAGGTCGCGAGCCTCGAGCTCGGCCACCATGCCGCCGCCGTAGGCCGCGCGGGAACTGCCGCCTTCGAGGACGACGGTGACGCGCGCGTGGTCGTGACGCCGCAGGGGCTGGCTCGAGTTGTCGCGCCGGTGGCGCATGACGTCGAGGACGGTCTTCACGGTTCCCCATCCTGACGCGCGTCGGCCCCACGGGCCAAACGCGAGGGTGAAACCCTCCCGACCGCCCCAGGCCACCAACGCGGCCCGCTGACCAGAGGAACGGCGGCGGGGGACGACCTGCTTGGATGTGCGGATGGAGTTCACCGCCGCGATGCTCGCCGCCGTCGTCGCGGCGATCCTCGTCGGCGCGGTGCTCCAACGCCTGTCGGGTTCGGGCATGGGGCTCGTCCTGGCTCCGACACTGACGCTCATCATGGGCGCCGCCCATGGCGTCCTGCTCGCGAACGCGACGACGACCGTTTCCGGCCTGCTGCTCACCCTGACGTTGCGACGTGACGTCGACTGGCGGCGCGCCGGCATCATCTGCGCCTGTGTCGTGCCGGGCGCTCTCGTGGGTGCCGTGGTCGTACGCGAGGTCAGTGCGGCCTGGCTGCAGGTCGTCGTCGGAGTGGCGGTGCTCGGCGCGATCGGCTTCACCGTCGGCGCCGATCGCCTCGGCCGTCTACCGCACGTCACGTCCGCGTGGGTGACGCCCGTCGCAGGCGTCATCGGCGGATTCTTCAATACGCTGTGCGGGGTCTCGGCGCCCGTCCTCGTCATCCACTCCCGGCTGACGCGGTGGGAGCACCGATCGTTCGCCGCGACCCTCCAACCCATCTTCATGACGATGGGGGCCATCTCGGTCATCGCGAAGACGACGCTCGGGTCGACGGGCTCGACCGAGTTGCCGCCCTGGTGGCTCATGCCGCTCGTCGTCGTGCTCGTGCTCATCGGTGTCCGCATCGGCGAGGGTCTCACGCCTCGCGTGACGACGGCGCAGGCGAAGCGACTCGCGATGGCGCTCGCCGCGCTCGGTGGCGCGTCGGCGCTCGTGCGGGGTCTTCTCACGCTCTGACGCTCACCTGACGGGCATCTGCGACGCGCCGCCGCCTGCCCCCAGGCCGACGTGGTCGAATGACGCATGAGCACTTTCACTCTCGCCGGTCATCGCGTCGGACGCGTCGGGTACGGCGCCATGCAGCTTCCCGGGCCGGGCGTGTTCGGTCCGCCACGCGATCACGACGAGGCCGTCCGCGTGCTGCGTCGCGTCGTCGAGCTCGGCATCGACCACATCGACACGTCGCAGTTCTACGGCCCGAACGTCTCGAACGAACTGATCAAGGAGGCGCTGCACCCCTACGCCGACGATCTCGTCATCGTCTCCAAGGTCGGCGCCGTGCGGGGCCCGTCGGGTGAGTGGCTGCCGGCGCAGCGCCCCGACCAGCTCGTGGCCGCGGTCCGCGAGAACCTCGTGACGCTCGACGTGGAGCGGCTGCCGGTCGTCAACCTGCGCGTCCTGCCCGTCGACGAGATCGGCGAGGAGAACGCCTGCCCCCTCGAGGAGCAGCTCGGTGCCATGCAGGGCCTGGTCGAGGCGGGGGAGCTCGAGGCGTTCGGCGTCAGCAACGTCTCGACCGAGCAGGCGCGCGTCGCGCTCGACGCGGGCGCCGTGTGCGTGCAGAACGCCTACAACCTCCTCATGCGCGACGACGACGCCACGCTCGAGCTGTGCCGTGAGCGTGGCGTCGCCTACGTGCCGTTCTTCCCGCTCGGCTCGGCGTTCGAGCACCTGCCGAAGGTCGGCGACGACCGGACGGTGCGGCGCCTGGCCGCCGAACGCGGCGCCACGCCGGCGCAGGTCGGCCTGGCCTGGTTGCTCGCGCGCGCCGAGAACGTTCTGCTCATCCCTGGCACATCGTCGATCGCGCACCTCGAGGAGAACACGGCGGCTCGCGACGTCACCCTCACCGACGATGACCTCGTGACGCTGAACGCCCTGCGCTGAGCGGCGCGTGCCGCGCACCGTCGGAGCGGCAGCATCTGACGTCGACGGGAGCGTTCTTCCGTGCCCTCACAGACCAGATGCTGCCCTCCGACGTGCGTCAGATGTCGGCGCCGAGCGACCGAGCCAGGCGTCGCACCGGGGCGGCCTCGTCCTTCTTGCCCGCACGCTCGAGCGAGCGGGCCAGCAGCACGGCGGCGTCGACGTTCGTCGGGTCGACGTCGAGCAGTTCACGGGCCGCGACGGTGGCCTTCGTCAGCTGCGCCGAGTGGTAGTAGCTGCGGGCGAGCAGTTCGCGAGCATCACGCGACGCGCCCTCCGGCGTGCCGGTCATGCCCTTGATGAGACGCGCCGCCTCGGTGTACTTGCGCGCGTCGAACAGCTCCTTGGCCGTGCGCAGGGTCTCGTAGGGGTCGCCGCTCGGGTCGGTGATCGTGTGCAGGCCTGACGGGCTGGTCGCCGCGCCGAGCATCTGCTCCATCGTCGGCGTGGCCGCCGGCTCGTGCGCCTTCATCGGCGTGGTGGGCTCGAAGGTCTCGTCGCTCATGGCTGCTCCTGTGCGTCGCGGTGTCCGCGTCAACCATCGCTGCGGCGCCGCTGTTCCCGATCACCTCGCCTCCGAACCGCGCTCCGACGAGTGGTGGCAGCACACCGCGGGGTTCGTCAGTCCGTCGTGCGTGCCGCTTCGGACGTCGACTCGTCCTCCGCGTCCTCCGCGGCGTCGAGGGGTACGGCATCGACGTCGGGCGAGTCGTGCGGGCCGTCGTATCCGGCGAGGGAGCGGCGGCTGCCGCGGGCGACGAGCGCATCGTCGCCGGTGACCATCCCGCGCAGCGTCGTCGCACCGCCACGCAGTCGCGAGAGGAAGCGCACGAGCGAGCGGCGCTCATCGGGGTTCGTGCGCTGGTCGATCTGTCGATCGCGAGGGTCGTCGTGCGCGGCTTCGGGGTGCTGCATGTGCTCGACGGTCAAGGCGGCCACGGCGCCGGCGTGCGCGTACATGACGGAGTGCGCGGCGCTCGGGATCTCCCAGGCGCGTGCGTGCGGCGTGATGTCGCACAGGTGCCGTGCCCAGGAACGCGGGCTGGTCGCGTCGTGCTGCCCACGCAGGATCAGGGTGTGCGCGCGCACGTGCGGGAGCCGCTCTTCGATCGGGTAGTGCATCATCTTCGGCAGCACCTTGAAGAACCACCACGGCCCGCAGAGCACGTAGGAGATGAGGACGTGCACGGTGATCGCGAAGGGTTCGCGCCCGGCGCACTGCGCGAGGCGCCACGCCTGGCGCGGGATGCTGCTCTCGGCAGAGTTCACGACGGGGCCGATGAGGACGATGGTGCTGAGTTCCGAGCGTCGCGCCGCGACCTCGGTGACGACCTGTGAGCCCATGGAATGCCCGACGAGAACCGGGTCGTCCAGGTCGAGCTGGGTGATCGCGGCCTCGACGAGATCCGCGAATCCTTCGATCCCGGGCGCTTGCTTGCCGTGCGGAACACCGCCGAACCCGGGAAGGTCGATGGCGTGGACGGTGCCGACCTGATTGAGATCGAGGGCGAGGCGAACGTAATAGTCGGAGGCCACTCCGATGCCGGCGACGAGGACGAAGTCGCGACCGCGGGGGCCGCTGATCGAGGTGACGCGCGCTTGGGAGGGGCCGTGCTGCACGCGCGAGACCGTCACGTTTCCGCTCGTCGCGTGTTGCTCGGGCTCTGTCCGCATCGTCGCTCTCCATCGTCCCGCAGCGCCGGCGAACCCACACGCGCTCGCCCTGTCTATCCCGCGATCCTACCCAGGGGTAGTGGCGGCGTCCGCGCGACGGGCGAGGCTCGTCCAAGGCTGACGAGACGGGGCCCGGAGAAAACTTCTGCGACGGGGAATGAAGTGCGGATCAAACAAGTTGAGTCAAGTAACAGCAACTTTGGTGAGCCGAGGGTTGACACTCACGGCGAAACAGAGTTGAGTCATCATCAGTCAATCTGACGGTGTGGGCCACGCCTGCAGGGCGCGCGCACAGATCGTCGTTTCCTCGAACGAAGGAGATCCCACCATGGGTCGCGCAGTCGGTATTGACCTCGGTACCACCAACTCGGCCGTCGCCGTTCTCGAAGGCAACGAGCCCAAGATCATCGCGAACGCCGAGGGCGGTCGCACCACCCCATCCGTCGTCGCGTTCACGAAGAACGGCGAGATCCTCGTCGGCGAGATCGCGAAGCGCCAGGCGGTCACGAACGTCGATCGCACCATCCGTTCCGTCAAGCGCCACATGGGCACGGACTGGACGACGGAGATCGACGGCAAGAAGTACACGCCGCAGGAGATCTCGGCCCGTATTCTCATGAAGCTCAAGCGTGACTCCGAGGCCTACCTCGGCGAAGAGGTCACGGACGCCGTCATCACGGTTCCCGCCTACTTCGACGACGCCGAGCGTCAGGCCACGAAGGAGGCCGGCGAGATCGCGGGCCTCAACGTCCTGCGCATCGTCAACGAGCCCACCGCCGCGGCCCTCGCCTACGGCCTCGACAAGGGCAAGGAGGACGAGCTCATCCTCGTCTTCGACCTCGGTGGCGGTACATTCGATGTCTCCCTGCTCGAGGTGGGCAAGGACGCGGAGGACGGCTTCTCCACCATCCAGGTGCGCGCCACCTCCGGTGACAACAAGCTCGGTGGCGACGACTGGGACAACCGCATCGTCGAGCACCTCATCAACAAGGTGAAGAGCGAGTCTGGCGTCGACCTGAGCAAGGACAAGATCGCCATGCAGCGTCTGCGTGACGCCGCGGAGCAGGCGAAGAAGGAGCTGTCGAGCTCGACCTCGACGAACATCTCCCTCCAGTACCTGTCGATGGGCGAGAACGGCCCGATCCACGTCGACGAGACGATCACGCGTGCTCAGTTCGAGCAGATGACGAAGGACCTGCTCGAGCGCTCGAAGAAGCCGTTCGAGAACGTCATCAAGGACGCGGGCGTCAAGATCTCCGACATCGACCACGTCGTCCTCGTCGGTGGCTCGACCCGCATGCCGGCCGTCGTCGAGCTCGTCAAGCAGTTGTGCGGTGGCAAGGCGCCGAACAAGGGCGTCAACCCGGACGAGGTCGTCGCCGTCGGCGCCGCGCTGCAGGCCGGTGTGCTCAAGGGTGAGCGCAAGGACGTGCTGCTCATCGACGTCACGCCGCTGAGCCTCGGCATCGAGACGAAGGGTGGGCTTTTCACCAAGCTCATCGAGCGCAACACGGCCATCCCGACCAAGCGCACCGAGGTGTTCTCGACGGCTGAGGACAACCAGCCGTCCGTCGACATCCAGGTGTTCCAGGGTGAGCGCGAGATCGCCAAGGCCAACAAGGCTCTCGGCAACTTCGAGCTCACGGGCATCGCTCCCGCGCCGCGTGGCGTGCCGCAGATCGAGGTGACGTTCGACATCGACGCCAACGGCATCGTGCACGTCTCCGCGAAGGACCGTGGCACGAACAAGGAGCAGTCGATGACGATCTCCGGTGGCTCCGCGCTGCCGAAGGAGGACATCGAGCGCATGGTCCGCGAGGCCGAGGAGCACGCCGCCGAGGACGCGAAGCGTCGCGAGGAGGCCGAGGCCCGCAACACGGGCGAGGCTCTCGTCTACTCGACGGAGAAGTTCCTCGAGGAGAACGGCGACAAGGTGCCCGCTGACGAGAAGTCGGCCACCGAGAGCGCCCTCGCCGAGCTCAAGGAGGCCCTGAAGCCGGAGTCGTCCGCGACGCCGGAGGACATCAACGCGAAGGCCACGGCGCTGTCTGAGGCCAGCCAGAAGATGGGCGCCGCGATGTACGCCGCGCAGGCCGAGAACGGCGACGCCGCGGGTGCGGCCGGTGCCGAGGGCGCTGCAGGCGAGCAGAAGCAGGGTGGCGACGACGTCGTCGACGCCGAGGTCGTCGAGGACGACGACGACACCTCCAAGTGAGTGCCTGACCGGGGTGCCACGCGCACCCCGGTCGGCGCCTGACACGAGTACGGCCGGTGGGCTGCCCACGGGGAGCCCACCGGCCGCTTCGCCACCAGGAGGTGGCAGGAAGGAGTCCGTCATGACGGACCAGAACACGAGCGGCGCCACGCCCGACAACGCCGACGGTGCGACGCAGGGCGAGACCGACAACTCGTTCGCCGGCGGTGTGGGTTCCGACCTGCCCGGCGGAGAGCAGCCCGAGAACCTGCAGACGCGTTCCGACGAGGCCGCCACGCAGGACGGCCCCGACGCGACGAGCGCTGACGACGCGGTCGCCGAGCACCCGGACACGAAGCTCGCTGCGGAGCGCCTGTCCGACCTGCAGCGCATCCAGGCCGAGTACGTCAACTACCGCAACCGCGTCGAGCGCGACCGGGCTCGTGAGAAGGAGACGACGATCGGCTCGGTCGTCGAATCCCTCATCCCGGTGCTCGACGACATCGAGCTCGCGCGCCAGCACGGCGACCTCACCGAGGGCCCGATGAGCAAGATCGCCGACAAGATCGAATCGACGCTCAACCGCTTCGGTGTGGCACGCTTCGGCGCGGTCGACGAGGCGTTCGATCCCAGCGTCCACGAGGCGCTCATGCACGTCGAGGCCGAGGCGCCCGAGGGCGTCGACGGAACCTTCGTCGTGCAGGTGCTGCAGCCGGGCTACAAGGTGGGCGAGCGCGTCGTGCGTCCCGCCCGCGTCTCGGTCGCAGGCTGATCGAGCGCGCCGCGGCCGAGCCGAGTCGCTTCGTGCCGCGGGGCAACCTGCTTCGCTGACGTCGCGGCGGCGCCCCCACCGGGCGCCGCCGACACACAACTGAAAACCCCATTCGCACGCGCACGCGATGCACGCCCGGTCCGAGGCCGGCGGGCGTGAAACCACGAAGGAGGTGCGCATGGCCAGTCAGGACTGGTTCGAAAAAGACTTTTACGCCACCCTCGGTGTCGCGCAGGACGCGAGCGAGGAGGACATCAAGAAGGCCTACCGCAAGCTGGCCCGCAAGTACCACCCGGACAAGAACCCCGGTGACACCTCCGCCGAGCAGAAGTTCAAGGAGATCGGCGAGGCCAACCAGGTGCTCTCCGATCCGCAGCAGCGTCAGGAGTACGACGCCGTGCGTCAGATGGCGCGAGGCGGCGCCCGCTTCAGCGGCGGTGCCGGCGGCGCCGAGGACGTTTTCTCGTCGATGTTCGGCGGGGGCGGCGGCAGCGGTTACCGCACCTATTCGAGTGGGGCGGGTGGCCAGCAGGGCATCAACCTCGAAGATCTGCTCGCCCAGTTCGGTGGCGCCGGCGGAGGCTTCGGGGGCGGTGGGTTCAGCTCCGGCTTCGGCGGCGGCTCCCGTCAGCGCGCCGCCCAGAGAGGCGAGGACGTCGAGGCGCGCGCGTCGATCACGTTCCGTCAGGCCGTCGAGGGCAGCGAGGTGCGCATCAGCGACGCCGATGGTCAGAGCTTCACCGCGCGCATTCCGGCCGGGGTGAAGGACGGGCAGAAGATCCGGTTGCGCGGCAAGGGCCGTCCCGGCTTCGGCGGTGGCCCGAACGGCGACATGATCCTGCACGTCAGCGTCGGCACCGACCCGGTCTTCGGCCGCGACGGTGACAACCTCACCGTCGAGCTGCCCGTGACGTTCGCCGAGGCCACCCTCGGCGCCACGGTGCAGGTGCCCACCTTCGACGGCAAGAGTGTCAAGGTCCGCGTCGCGCCCGGCACGCCCTCGGGCCGCAGCCTGCGCGTCAAGGGCCGTGGCGTGAAGACGAAGAAGGCGACCGGCGACCTCATCGCGAAGGTTCACGTCGTCGTGCCGAAGGAGCTCACCGACGAGCAGCGTCAGGCCGTCGAGACCCTCGCCGCGGGCGAAGCCGACCCGCGCGAAGAGCTGCTCGCGAAGGCGCGTCGGGCCGCGTCGTGACGCCGTCACGGGTCGAACGGCGGCTCGGCGAGATCGTCGACGACCACAACGGACGCGTCGGTGACGAGCGGCTGCACGGCCTCGACGATCCGGCGAAGCCGGTGTACGTCATCTCCGTCGCCGCCGAACTCGCCGGGATGCACGCCCAGACGCTGCGCCAGTACGACCGTCTGGGGCTCGTCACCCCCGAACGCACGGGTGGCGGCGGTCGCCGCTACTCGATGCGCAACATCGCGCAGCTGCGTCGGGTGCAGGAGCTGTCGTCGGAGGGAGTCTCGCTCGCCGGCATCCAACGCATCATGGAGCTCGAGCACCAGGTCACGGCGCTGCGGGCGCGGATCGAGGAGCTGAGCGAACAGAACGCGCAGTACCGGGACGCACTCGAATCGCGCTCTCACACGCGCGTCTTCGCGGCCGGACGCGACGGCATCGTCGCGCTGCGGCCCGGCGAACGACCGCGCCCGCGCTCGATCGGGCGTTCGCTCGTGCCGTACAGCACCCGCTGAGCCCGAGCTCGTCACGACACACGTCGCACCCTTCAGCGGCGGCGCGACGCAGCGCCACACCGTCGTCGTACGACACCTGCATGGCCGAGGCCCTCATCCCCGACTCGGGATGAGGGCCTCGGCGCGCGATGCGGGCGTCAGGTTGCCGTCACAGGATGCCGTGCTCGCGCAGCAGCACGCCGATCTCGGTGGAGTCGAGCCCCTTCGCGATCTTGCGGCGCAGTACGGCGGGGCCGGGCAGCTCGGTCTTCTCGCCGTCCTTGAGGCGCGCCGAGGCATCGAGCAGCGTCCGCACGTCGTAGGTCGAGTTGAACACCTCGGGCACACCGCGCTCGACGCGGAACAACTGGTAGGTGGCTTCCATGCCGGTGCGCACCGAGTACTCGGTCGTGAAGATGCAGTCGCGGCTGGTCTCGGCGAACTGGCCGATGAAGGCGAAGTTCTCCGCGCCCTCCGGCACGACGTCAGGGCGGTCACCGGCCTTGCGGGGCATGAAGAACGACGTCACGTACGGCATCATGACCGGTACGCACTTCGCGCCCGTCGCGGCGAGTTCGGGAATGTCAGCCTCGGGCACGCCGAGGTGGTAGAGCCACTCGGCGGTGATCTCCTCGCCGGTGCACTCGCTCATCGGCTTCTTGACGTAGTCGCCGGGCGTGTCGACGAACAGGCTGTAGACCCACACGACGATCTGGTCCTTCGGCTGCTTCTTGAAGTGCGGCTGGCGGTTCACCGTCCAGCTCATGAGCCAGCTCGAATCCTTGACGGTGACGATGCCGCCCGTCACGACCCGTCCGCTGAAGGGGTCGCGCTTGGCGATGCGCCGGATGTACTCGGGGATGCGCTCATCGAGCGTCGTGACGGTCGCCGACTCCCACTTCGTCTCGTCGATGGAGCTGCAGAACACCTCGGGGCGCCCGAACGACGGATCCTTGCGCGCGATCTTCTTCCACAGGTCCCACGCCGACGCAGGGCCGCGGTTCAGCGTCGCGGCGGTGTGGTGGTCGCCCTCGTCGGAGTTGTCGACGAGCGAGCCGATCGTCAGCAGGACGTAATCGTCGTCCCCGAGGTTGACGCCCGTGTCACCGGCGTGCTCACCGGTGCGGGTCCACTCGATGCGGGTCGCGCGCTTGGCCGACGCCGTCAGGTCGAACTCGACGTCCGTCACCTCCGTGTCGTACTGGAAACGCACGCCCTGCTCGCTCAGCCACTTCGTCATCGGCAGCACGAGCGACTCGTACTGGTTGTACTTGGTGAACTTGAGCGCCGAGAAGTCCGGCAGTCCGCCGATGTGGTGGATGAAGCGGTGCAGGTACAGCTTCATCTCGAGTGCGCTGTGCCATTCCTCGAACGCGAACATCGTGCGCCAGTAGAGCCAGAAGTTGCTGTCGAGGAAGTCGCGGCCGAACACCTCGTCGATGCGCTTGTTCTCCATCTCCTCGCGCGTCGCGAGGAACACCTTGACGAGGTCCTTCTGCGCCTTCTTGTTCAGCGTGAACAACCCGTCGGTGTGCGCGTCCTGGCCGCGTTCGACGGTGGCGCGCTGCAGCGAGTAGTTCGGGTCGTCCTTGTTGAGCCAGTAGAACTCGTCGAGCACGGACGCGCCCTCGACCTCGAGGCTGGGGATCGTGCGGAAGCAATCCCACAGGCACTCGAAGTGGTTCTCCATCTCGCGTCCACCGCGGATGACGAACCCCTTCTCGGGCTCCTCGATCCCGTCGAGGGCGCCACCGGCGAGGGAGCCCTTCTCGAGGATCGTGATGTTCTCGCCGGGGACGGCGGCGTCACGGATCATGAAGACGGCCGCCGCGAGGCCCGCGAGGCCGCTGCCGACGATCCAGGCGTGCTTGCTCGCGGCGTCCTTCGGCGGGCGGGGACGGGCGAAGGCTTCGTAGTTTCCACTGCTGTAGTACATGGGACCTCCTCGAGGTCGGGTGCGCGAGATCATCGCGCCGGACGATGGATGAGCGGACGTGCGCCGTCAGGGCTGCAGGATGAAACGGATCGGGTTGCCGTCCTTGCGCGCGAGCCGCTCGAGCACCTCGGGCGCTTCCTCGAGCGGGAAGACCCCGCTGATCGACGCCGACAGGTCGAGCCGCTTCGTGCGGGTCAACGCGACGAGCTGGTGGACGTCCGTTCCCTCGCTGCCGTAGTGGCCGCGCAGCGTCAGCTGCTTGTAGGCGAATGCGGTGTCGGACGGAATCTCGATGGGCCGCCCGGCGAGGCCGACGATGACGAGACGTCCCTGCGGCGCGAGGGAGGCCATCGCCTGGGCCCGCACGGGGGCCACGCCCGCGAAGTCGAAGGCGACGTCGAGACCGCGGGGCGAGAGCTGGCGGATGGCGTCCTCCGCGTCTTCAGGGGCGCACGCCACGTCGGCGCCGACGGCGAGCGCCCGTTCGCGCGCGGCCTCGAGCGGGTCGATCGCGACGATGGGGGAGGCGCCGATGAGACGCAGCAACTGCACGGCGTGAATGCCCAGCCCGCCGAGGCCCCAGACGCCGACGGCCTCGCCGGCGCGCACGCGCCCGCTCGTCTGGATGGCTGCCCACGGCGTCGAGACGGCGTCGGGGATGATGGCGGCCTGCTCGAACGGGAGGTCGTCGGGGATCGGGACGAGCGTCTCGGCCTGCGCGAGGGCGTATTCGGCGTACCCGCCGTCGTAGTCGACGCCGCGCGTCAGGATGCGGCCGTTCGGGAGGCGGTGGCCGGCCTGCAGCAGGACGCGGCTGCCCACCTCGATGCCGGGCAGTGCCGGCACGCCGTCACCGAGGGCGGTGACGACGCCCGCGACCTCGTGACCGAGCGTCACCTTCTCGCTGTCGAGGAACTGCGGCGCGATGAGCCCTTCGAGCAGGTGCACGTCCGACAGGCAGACGCCCGCCGCCTTCACCTCGATGACGGCTTGGCCCGGCCCTGGCGTCGGGACGGGTACCTCCTCGACGTTCAGGGTGTGGTGCGTGACGTCGAGGCGTGCGGCCTTCATGGTGTCCATGGTGTCTCCTTCGTTTCCGGATATTTTTGACTGTACTCATTTTTTGTGGCGCCGCCAGGGCCTTTCGGCCCGGGTAATGTTTCGATCCATGTCGCTTCCCCTCAGCGCCACGGCCGCCTCCGCGGCACCGTCGGCCGGTTCGACGGCCCCGACGAGGCCGGCCCCCACACCGGGTACGCCTGACGCCACGGTCGTGACCCGCCGACGTCCCGTCGTGAGCGGCGCGGACCAGCAGGGTCGTCGCGCACGCAACAAGGCTGACAAGCAGGCCCGCATCCTCGCGGCTGCCGAGAGCCTGCTCGGTGAGGTGGGGTACGAGCGCATGACGACGGCCGAGGTGGCCAAGCGCGCCAACGTCGCCGCCGGCACCGTGTTTCAGTACGCCCCGACGAAGGCGGAACTGCTCATGATGGTCGTCGAACACGAGTGGCGTGATCTCGTCGACGATCACCTGCCCGACGACGCCGGTGACGGTGGGGTGCGCGAGCACGTCCTGCGTCTGCTCGAACCGTTCGCGCAGCAGGCCCGTGACTACCCCGAGAACGCGATGGTCGTCGGACGGGAGGTGCTGTTCGGTGCGCCCGGACCGTATCGCGAGAAGGTCGTCGCGCTGGTCGCCGGTCTCGAGGACGCCATCGCGGGGCTGCTCGTCGCAGCGGGGGGTGACGCGGAGCGCAGCGTCGTCGCCGCGGGCCTCATCGTCTCCGGTGGGGTGCTCGAGCTGAACCGCACGCGTACCGGGCGCGCCGAGGTCGAATCCGTGGCGCGCCGCCTCGGGGATCTCGTCGACGTCGCGGTGCGCGGCGCGGGCGTCTGATCGCCCGTAACGCGGGCGCTCAGCCGGCGTGGCGTTCACCTGCGCGTGCCCTGACCTCGACGGCGTCGCCCGCGCGCGCACGGGCCAGTCGCTTCATGCCGTCCGCGGGGCGGATCGGTTCGGGCCACTTCGGGGGGAGCGTGTCGCCCTCACGGACGCCGTTGATGCGGCGCCGGAAGAGAGGGATCACCTCGGTGGCGAGCCATCGGCTCTCGGTGCGGATGCTCTCGCGCCAGTGCGGCGCCTCGAACGGAGGCAGCTCCGGCAGTTTGAGCGTGTGGGGGATGCCGAGTTCGGCGAGCACGTAGGCGGCGAGGTGCTTGTGCCCGAGCCGGCTCATGTGGATGCGGTCGAACGCCCACATGCGCGGGTCGTCGAACTCGCGAAACTGGGTGTGATCGACGAGCAGGCAGCCGTACTGGCGGGCCAGTTCGCGCACGGCGTCGTTGTAGAAGACGATGCGCCGCCGCAGCGGCTCGAGCGCCGTCGAGATCTTCACGTCGAACGTCGTGAACAGCAGCACCTCCGCGCCCGATCCGACGAGGCGCTGCAGCGCGGCCTCGTAACGCTCCATGATGGCGGGCATGTCGGAGCGGACGGCGAGGATGTCGTTGCCGCCGGCGTAGAACGAGATGAGCGTCGGTTCGAGCGCGAGGGCGGCGTCGAACTGCTCGTCGACGATCTCGTCGAGACGCTTGCTGCGGATGGCGAAGTTCGCGTACTCCCACGTCGCGTCCACGCGCCCCATCTGGCGGGCCATACGATCGGCCCACCCGCGCACGCCGTTGGGGTACATGAGGTTCGCGTCACCGACGCCCTCGGTGAACGAGTCTCCGACCGCTACATAACGTCCCTTCATCGGGCTGACGGTAGGTCGTTCGCGTGGCCCGATGTCGGCGTCCGGCTGGCCGTGGCTGATCCGGGGCATGAAGCCTGGGTGAACTCAGGTGGACGAGCAGCTATCGACGAGACGCCGTGACCCTCTGCGATTCCCGTCCACATTCGTCGATATGAGCAAGAATCGCGAATGTGGACGTAGATCGCAGGTGAGGAGCGGGCCACGAGAAGAGTGACCTGACGCGGCTTGACGCGCTCTGACGCCGGCGGCAGGGGCGCCAGTGGCACGTCAGAGCTGGGGGTTGTTCTTGGCGATGACTTCGACGGCGTTCTTGCTCTCGAGCAGGCCGAGGCCCGTCGCGCTGCGATACATCGCGATGGCCTCGATCTCGCGACCCTTGTGCACGAGGTAGCTGACGCGCTCGGACAGATCCTGGCCCGCACGCAGATCGGTGATCTCCTCCTGCAGGTGACGCACCTGCTTCTGCAGCGTCAGGTTGCTCCACCCGATGAGCAGGAGCAGGACGACGGCGACGACGAGGGCCCACACCATGACGATTCCTCACATTCGATCCACGCGCTTGACTCGAGCCGCTCGACTGGAGTCGTCTGACTCGAGCCGCCCCACTCGAGTCGCCAATCTACCGCCTCGCGTGGGCGCGGCGACGATGACAATCCCCAGGTTTCCTTGGCACAGTAGTGCCCATGACCGAGTACCTCATGTTGTTTCCCGAGCGTGATGTCGCCGAGGAGATCGCGGACGACCTGCTCGAATCGGGTGACTTCACCGACGTGCGCGTCGTGCGTGAGGCGCTGGCGGGTGAGGAGGACGACGAGGATCACGAGTGGGGCGTCTACGTCAAGCAGGACACCGTCGACGATCCTGCCTCGGCCGTCGCGCAGGCCCTCACCGAGCGTTTCGACGCGCTCGCCAAGGAGCATGACGGCTGGCTCGACCCCAACCCCGCGCAGCTGCCGACGCGCTGAGCGACGCGGCGTCGGAAGAGCTGACGCGACGCACGTCGCGCCGCCGGTCGTGCTGACGCGTTGAGCTAAACGCCGTCGGGCGTGCTGACGGGCCAAGAGACGCGCCGGGTGGTGACTGCGCGACCTCACCGACGCGTTGCCGCCGTCGACCGGCACATCGGACTAGTTGCTCCCAGCATCGGTGAGGCCCCATTCCCGCGCGGGAATGGGGCCTCACCGATGAACGGGCGTCAGTTCGACGTGGCGCGCTCTTCGAGCTTCGCGAGCGACTCCTCGAGGGCGTGCTTCTCGACGAGGGGGAAGTGCACCTTCTTGAGCAGTTCCTTGTCGGTGACCTTGCTCCAGTCGTACGTCAGGGTTACGGCGGTCTCCTTCGGGCCGTGGGCCTCGAGCTCGTACATCCACTCCCAGCCCTTGGGCTCGGTGCCGGCGGGCGCCGTCTGCCACGCGACGAGCTTGTCATCGGCGTACCCGGTGACGTGGTTGTCGGTCTGGTATTCGCCCCCCATGTGCTCACCGACCATGTTCATGGTGAACACCTGGCCGACCTTCTGGATGCGGTCTCCGTGGTCGACGCTGCGGATGAAGCCCGAGCCGTCGAGCTTGACGTGCTCGGCCGGGTTGGTGAGGACGTTGAAGATGTCCTGCGCCGGGGCCTCGATGGTGCGGGTCACGATGATCTTTTTCTCGTCAGTCATGTCTTCACCTTGGCTCACGGCGCGCGTCTTCGCAAGGCGTCCAGGGCGTTTCGGCGTCGATGCGGGCGACGTGTGTGGGCGGGCGCGCTCGCGGCGAAGGGGCGGCGGCAGGCTGAGGGCCATCGGGCGCCGTTGTCGAATCACGCACGTGGCGCGTGCACCTGGACGGCAGCCGCGCCCTCCCGGTGAGCGCCTGGCTCACCCCGAGAGAGCATCGCGCCGTGACGGGCGCTCGGGTAGCGTGATCGTCGAACGGGGCCGCCATGGCCCCCAACCGATCACGGGCGCAGCGGGGTGCCGCGCTCACCCCACGAAGGAGTCTGCAGATGACGAAGAACCGCCCTGACGAGCGTCCCTTCGACGCCGAGGCCTACGAGCAGGACACGCGTCAACAGGCTGCCGGAATGCGTCGCGATGGCGTGGGCGCCGACGAAGCGGGCGTCGTCCTGCACGAGGAGCGTCTCGTCGCGGGTGTCGAGCGCGCCGAGGCCGGGCGCGTCGAGGTGCGCAAGCGTGTCGTCGTCGAAGAGGTGACGATCACCGTCCCCGTGCGCCGCGAGGTCGTCGATGTCGTGCGCGTGTACGACGACGGCAGCGAGGAAGCCGTCGACGTCCCCGCCTCGACGTGGCAGCCGCGCATCGAGAACCTCGACGGCGGTTCGGCGCTGGGCGAGCACACGCATGCCGAGGGTGAGGTGTACGACGTCGAAGCCGCAGAGGGCACGCACACGCGTGACGCCGACCGGCGCGACGAGGACGGCGTCATCGTGCTGCACGAGGAGCGCCCCGTGCTCTCGACGCGGATCTACGCCGTCGAACGGCTGCACCTCGGCATCAGTGCGACGAAGGAGAACGTCACCGTCACCGAGCCGGTGCAGCGCGAGGTCGTCGAGGTCGACGAGGTCGACGAGGTCGACGACGTGCGCGACCCACGTGGTGAGGGCGGTTCGGCGCGCGCGTGACGACCTTCCCCCACGCGATGACGTGCCGGGCAAGCTGCTGAGCAGCGCCTCCGTGGGCGCCCAGTGCAGCGTCAGGAGGGCGGTACCCGATCGGGTACCGCCCTCCTGACGTTCCGGCCGAGCCGAGCCGTCAGTAGATACCGTCGACGGCACCCGCCGGGCGGAAGTCGCCGATGACGCTGGAGGCGACCGTCTGCCCGAGCGCGACGCTCTGGTCGCGATGACGATCGGAGCTGCCGCTGTTCCTAGAACCGTCCGCGTATGAGGCAATGGTGCGGGCCAATCGGTTGTACTCCGCGACCTTGGCGTCGTAGTAGTTCTGGCACGCAGCGCCCTGCCCGGACGTGAGGGCGATGGGCTCGAGGGTGGGCGGCAGGGGCGTGTTGGGCATCAACGGGGTGATGCGGATCTCGTTCGTGATGCGGCCCCTGAACATGAAGCCGTCCTGTCAGTGGAATCAGAAGTCCGCCTCGTTGTCGCCCTTGCCACAAGCGGGACAGTGCCGACGAACGTCCAGGTGTAGGTGAGGGTTCCCGTCGTCTTGTCGAAGCCACCGCGCGTGATGGTGTGCTACGAGGTGGACGGCCAGGTCCCCGCCCGCTCGGTGTCCTTGGGTCCGGTGCGCCCGACGACGTCGACGCGCGGCGCCAGGGGGTGGTCGGCCGCGAAGCGCAGGGGGACGTCGCTGTCGTTGCGCAGGTTGAGCCAGGATTCGCCCTCGAATCCATTGGCGCTCAGGACCAACTGGTAGAAGTTGACCGTCAGCGAGCCCTGCTTCGTCGGCAGGTCGGCGAAGGCGAGATCCATGGTCGCCCTGCTCTCAGGGCTGCGTGCGGTGTTCGAGGCTGTGCCGGACGGGCTCGCCGCGGCGATCGTGACGGCGGGGATGCTCCACGCGGTGCCTGGGACGACGGTGCGGCGGGGTCATCAGAGGAAATTGACCGGCCGTCCAGAGTGTTCTCTGAGGCCGCTCAGGGGCGAGGCGGCGCTGGTGAGCACCCTCCACACGCGCATCCGATCCTGTCGCGGAGGCTCTCCGCCCCGCGCTAACCTCGACGCATCGGCCGGCCATCGGGTGGCTGCCGACGCGCGCGAGAGGCGCGCCGGACACAGGAGGGTGGCTCCATGGGGATGACATCACGACGCGCGACCATACGCGCCGATCTGCCGGGCACCGACGCGGCGTCACGGCGAAGCGCAGCCGCGCGCGGCCGCATCATGCGGGGCACGGTCGTCACCGTCGCGGCCGCGCTTGCCGTGACGGGGTGCACGAGCGCCACGACCGGTGGCTCCTCGGCGCCCACCTCGGCGCCCGCCTCGGCCACCACCTCGGGACACACCGGCGCCGCGTCGTCGCCGTCCGCGAGCACCCCCGGATCGCAGGCGTCCACCTCGAGCCAGCCCATCGATGTGTCGAAGGTCGTCGTGCGAGGCGACCGGCGCAGCGACGCCGCGAAGCTCGCGACGGCCGCCGTCGCGGACCTCGAACGCTACTGGGGTCGGCAGCTGCCAGCGGTCTACGGCTCGGCGTTCACACCCATCAAGGCCTACTACTCCGTCGACACCAAGGCGGGACGCCGTTCACCGTCGGTCTGCGGTGACGTCACCGGAAATGCCTACTACTGCTACGAGGACGGGGCGATCGCCTGGGATTCGACGGGCCTGCTCACCGACATGCGCAGCGCCTACGGCGACATCGCGCCGCAGGTCATCATGGCGCACGAGTTCGGGCACGCGGTGCAGCACCGTTTCGGCTACCGCGGCAAACCCGTCGTGCAGGAGCTGCAGGCCGACTGCTTCGCCGGCGCCTGGCTCCATCACGCGATCGACGACAAGGTCGTCGCCGCCTCGTCGGAGACGCCGACGCAGGCCGCCGCCGCGATCCTCGCGGTGAAGGACCCGGTGGGTGAGGACCCGCGCTCCGAACAGGCGCACGGCAACGGCTTCGACCGCGTCAACTCCTTCCAGACGGGCTACGACGACGGCCTGAAGGCGTGCAAGGCGTACACGAGCGAGGAGCCCGTCGTCACCGAGCTGCCGTTCACGAGCTACACGGACGCTGCGAGCGGCGGGAACCTGCCGTACGAGTCGGCGATGCAGAGCGGCGCCTACGACCTCGACGACTACTGGGAGCACACCTACCCCCAGGTGACGAACGGTCAGCAGTGGAAGCCGATGGGCAAGCTGACGCCGTTCGCGACGAGGAAGCCGGCCACGTGCGGCGACGAGACGGTGACGGACGCCGTCGCGTACTACTGCCCGAGCGACGACTCGATCGGGTGGAACGACGACGTCACGCGTGAGATCTACCGGGAGACAGGCGACTTCGGCCCAATCGTGCTCCTGGCCGCGCAGTACGGCAAGGCGGCCCTGAGCCGCTCGGGCAAGCCGCTCGGCGACGACGCCGCCGATCGCGGCGTCTGCTACGCGGGTGCCTACTCCGCCGACGTCATCCTGCACAACCGTCCGCAGACCAGCTCGTTCACGATGTCGCCTGGCGACCTCGACGAAGCCATCCAGGCACTGCTCATGGTCGGTGGCTCCGACGGTTTCGACCTCATCCGCGCCTACCGCAAGGGTGCGCTCGACGGGCCGAAGGGCTGCGCCGGCGCCAAGGTGTCCTGACGGCGGTGCTCACCCGGCGATGTCGTAGGCCTTGAGGCGCTTCTTGTCGCGCTTCGACCCCGACGCCTGCAGGGCGAGCAACTCGGCGTAGATGCCGCCGGAGGTGGCGAGCTCAGCGGGCGGGCCGACCTCGTCGATGCGTCCGTCGCGCAGGGTGACGATGCGGTCGACGGCGCTGATCGTCGACAGGCGGTGGGCGATGATGAGGGACGTGCGGCCCTCCATGAGCTCGTCGAGGCCGGCCTGCACGAGTCGCTCCGACTTGGTGTCGAGCGCGCTCGTCGCCTCGTCGAGGATGAGGATCGGCGCGTCCTTGAGCATCGCTCGCGCCACGGCGATGCGCTGCTTCTGGCCGCCGGACAGCTTGAGGCCGCGTTCGCCGATCGTCGTGTCGTAGCCGTCGGGGAACTGGCGGATGAACACGTCGGCGTTGGCGCGTTCGGCCACGGCCCGGATCTCCTCGTCGGTGGCCTCGGGGTGGCCGTAGGCGATGTTCTCGCGAATCGTGCCGCTGAACAGCGACGCGTCCTGGAACACGACGCCGAAGTCGCTGCGCAGCTCGTCGAGCGGCGTCTCGGCGGTGTCACGGCCGAAGACGCGCAGGTGCCCGTCATGCACCGTGTACAGCCCGAGCAGGAGGCTGATGAGCGTCGTCTTGCCGCCGCCGGACTCGCCGACGAACGCGACATGTTCACCCCGTTCGACGGCCAGCGTGATGTCCTTCAGCACGTCCCGGTCGGCGTCGTAGCCGAACGAGGCGTGATCGAACTCGATGACGGACCCGGTGCATGCGGCGGCGCGCGCCCGCGCGGCGTCGATCGTCGCACCCGGCGCGGTGTCGGCGTCGCCGAGCAGGTCGAGGCCCTCCCGCTCTGGTCGTTCTTCGAGGACGCGGAAGTAGTCGCGGCTGCCGGCGACGGCCCGCTGGCCCGAGTCAATGAGGTAGCTCATCATCATGACGGGCTGACGCGCCATGTTGACGAGTTGGATGAGCAGCACCATGTCACCGATGGAGAAGTGCCCCTCGACGGTCTGCACGAAGATGATCGAGTAGACGCCGAAGAAGATGACGTTGAGGGCGCCGCGTCGCGCGCCATCCATGAGGTGCCAGTAGCGCGACTGCTCGCGCGTCGTCGCGACGGTGCTCGCGTACCGCTCGTCGAACGACGTGAGCTCGCGGCGCTCCTGACCGAAGCTCTTGACGACGCGGATCTGCCCGACGACCTCGGCAAAACGTCCGCCGGCGATGTCGAACTGGCTGTTCTTCTCGCCCTCGAGCACCTGCCACTTCTTGCTCGTCAGCGTCGTCAGGTACATGAAGACGGGGAAGACGATGAGCAGCAGCAGCGCGAGCGGCCACGAGTAGATGGCGGAGATGACGAGCACCGCGAACGTCGTCAGCAGCATCGGCAGGAAGTTGTTCGCGAACGAGTTGAGGAACTGTGTCGTCTCCGAGATGTTCCGCGAGAGGCGGTTGATGATCCTGCCCGTCAGCTCACGGTCGAAGTAGCTCTGCGGCAGCGTCAGCAGCTTCTCGAAGTAGCGCGTCGACAGGATGCGGCGCAGCCGCACCGCCGTCACGTCGCCGATGTACCCGCCGATGTTGCTGATCGCCGTGTTCGCGAGGTCGGCCACGAGCAGGGCCACCGCGAACCACATGATGGTCGTGACGTGCCCCGACGGGTTCGCGCCCGTCTTGACGACGGAGACCACCTCGTCCGTCGCACCCGAGATGATGAACGGCATGACGAGCGACGTCGCCGTGATGAGAACCGAGCTGACGACGATCGCGAGGTACGACGGCCACAGCGCGCGGGTAGAGGACAGGATCTTGCCGATGCTTCGCACGGATGAAGCGTGCCACCCGGCGCCGACAACCCCGAAATCTCGCGGCGACGCGGTTTCCGGTGGCCGACACGACGACGCGGGCCGCCCCGGAGAAAGAAGGTGCAGCCCGCGGTGTCGGAGCGGCCGGTGCGTTCGGCGTCGCAGCGGTGTCGTCAACACTTGTTCGATGCGTCGAGCGACTTGACCTGGTACGGCAGCGTCGTGCCGTCGGACAGCGTGACGGTGACGTCCTGCACGTAGCTGAGTCCGCCCTGCGCCACACCGCACCAGGGCGGGGCGTCGACGTTCGAGTAGTTCGTGATGAAGCGACCCGAAGGGCCGGTGGTGAAGTTGCGGCACGTCGTACCCGTGTCGTAGATGACGCCGCCGCTGACACGAGGTGTGGGGGCGCCACAGGTGGATGCCGCCATCACGGGGGCAGCGCCCGCAACGGTGACGGCGGGGATGCTCCCGGCGGCCCCGCGGGCGACGGAACGGCGTGAGATGGGTGTGGTCATGTGGATCCCCAGGCGATGAAACGTTTTTTGAGCACACTCAGTTGTGCATTCGAGGTCGCCGTCATCAAACGAGGGCCGTCCGTGTGGACACACTCATGAGCTTCGTGTGTACCCGTGAGTTGAGTGGAATACGCGCAACTTTGTTGCGGTTGTGCCTGACAGGAAGATGCGCGACCAGCCATACTGAAGGTGCGGTCGCTGTCGAGCCACCGGGCCGTCAGCGAACGTCGTGCATTGCAGCAAAAAGACGTTCAACGACAAGGAGTCAGCAGTGGATCTTCAACTGACCACGAAGGCGCAGGAGGCCCTCTCGGCCGCCGTGACGGCCGCGCAGTCGGCCGGCAACCCCTCGATCGAGCCCGCGCACCTCCTCAAGGCGCTCGCGGAACAGACCGACACGACCACCGGGCCGCTGCTCGAGGCGACAGGCACCACTCCGCAGGCCGTCATCGCGCAGGCCGAGGCCGACCTGCGCACATTTCCTAGCAGCTCGGGTGCAAGCGTGGGCCAGCCCGGCATGAGCCGTGAGCTGCTCAACGTGCTCGAGAAGGCGCGCAGCGACATGAGCGCCATGGGGGATGCGTTCACCTCGACCGACCACCTGCTGCTCGCGCTCGCTCGCACGGGCAAGTTCTCCACGCTGAACGCGGAGGCGATCGAGCAGGCGATCCCCGCGACGCGCGGTGGCCGCAAGGTCACCTCCGCCGAGCCCGAGGGCACGTTCGAGGCGCTGGAGAAGTTCGGCACCGACCTGACGGCCCTCGCCCGTGAGGGCAAGCTCGACCCCGTCATCGGCCGCGACAGCGAGATCCGTCGCGTCGTACAGGTGCTGAGCCGCCGCACGAAGAACAACCCCGTTCTCATCGGTGAGCCCGGCGTCGGCAAGACGGCCGTCGTCGAGGGTCTCGCGCAGCGCATCGTCGCCGGGGACGTGCCGGAGAGCCTGCGCGACAAGCGCCTCATCTCCCTCGACCTCGGTGCGATGGTCGCCGGTGCGAAGTACCGCGGCGAGTTCGAGGAGCGCCTCAAGGCCGTCCTCGAGGAGATCAAGAACTCCGACGGGGAGATCGTCACGTTCATCGACGAGATCCACACCGTCGTCGGCGCGGGTGCCGGCGGCGACTCGTCGATGGACGCCGGCAACATGCTCAAGCCGATGCTCGCGCGCGGCGAGCTGCGTCTCGTCGGCGCGACGACGCTCGACGAGTACCGCGAGAACATCGAGAAGGACCCGGCGCTCGAGCGTCGTTTCCAGCAGGTGTTCGTCGGTGAGCCGAGCGTCGAGGACACGATCGCGATCCTGCGCGGCCTCAAGGAGCGCTACGAGGCGCACCACAAGGTCGCCATCGCCGACCAGGCGCTCGTCGCCGCTGCGACGTTGAGTGACCGCTACATCACGAGCCGACAGCTGCCCGACAAGGCGATCGATCTCATCGACGAGGCCGCGTCGCGTCTGCGCATGGAGATCGACTCGAGCCCCGTCGAGATCGACCAGCTGCGCCGCAGCGTCGACCGCATGAACATGGAAGAACTGCACCTCGAGAGCGAGACCGACCCGGCCTCGCGCGACCGACTCGCGAAGCTGCGGGCCGACCGCGCCGACACCGAGGAGCAGCTCGCCGCGCTGACGGCGCGTTGGGAGGCTGAGAAGGCCAGCCTCAACAAGGTCGGTGATCTCAAGGCCCAGATCGACGACCTGCGCACGCAGGCCGAGAAGCTGCAGCGCGAAGGTGACTACGGCAACGCCTCGAAGTTGCTCTACGGCGACATCCCGGCTCTTGAGAAGCAGCTCGACGAGGCGCAGGCAGCCGAGGCGACGTCCTCGAAGGCCGGCGGCGAGGCGCCGATGGTCTCCGACGAGGTGACGGCCGACGACATCGCCGAGGTCATCGCCAGCTGGACCGGCATCCCCGCCGGGCGTCTGCTCGAGGGCGAGACCGAGAAGCTGCTGCGCATGGAGGACTTCCTCGGCGAGCGCCTCATCGGTCAGAAGGCCGCGGTCCAGGCTGTCAGTGACGCCGTGCGCCGTTCGCGCTCCGGCATCGCCGACCCCGATCGTCCGACCGGTTCGTTCCTGTTCCTCGGCCCGACGGGTGTGGGCAAGACGGAGCTCGCGAAGTCGCTCGCCGACTTCCTCTTCGACGACGAGCGCGCCATGGTGCGCATCGACATGTCGGAGTACTCCGAGCGTCACGCCGTCGCGCGCCTCATCGGTTCGCCCCCCGGCTACGTCGGGTACGAAGAGGGCGGTCAGCTGACCGAGGCCGTGCGCCGTCGCCCGTACTCGGTCGTGCTGCTCGACGAGGTCGAGAAGGCGCACCCGGAGACGTTCGACATCCTCCTGCAGGTGCTCGACGACGGGCGCCTGACGGATGGTCAGGGCCGCACGGTCGACTTCCGCAACGTCATCCTCGTCATGACGTCGAACCTGGGCAGCCAGTTCCTCGTCGATCCGACGATGGCGCCGGACGCCAAGCGTGACGCCGTCATGGGTGCGGTGCGCGCGCAGTTCAAGCCCGAGTTCCTCAACCGTCTCGACGAGGTCGTCATCTTCGACCCGCTGACGCAGGACGAGCTGTCGCACATCGTCGAGCTGCAGGTCGCGTCGCTGAGCAAGCGGCTCGCCGACCGCCGCATCACCCTCGAGGTGACGCCGGCCGCCCGCGAGTGGCTCGCCGAGACGGGGTACGACCCCGCGTACGGTGCGCGTCCGCTGCGTCGCCTCGTGCAGAAGGAGATCGGCGACCGTCTGGCTCGTGCGCTCCTCGCCGGCGAGGTGCTCGACGGCGAGAAGGTGACGATCGACGTCGAACGTGGCGCGGCGCTGAAGCTGCCGGAGGGCGTCACGGCACCGGAGGGCGTCGAGCCTCCGGTGACGGGTCTGCGCATCGTGTCGGAGAGGATCGAGCCCGACGCGGGCGTCGAGAGCTGATCGTCACGACAGCTGCCTGAGCAGCGTGCCGCACACTGAAACGGGCCGGACACCGATCACGGTGTCCGGCCCGTTTCGCGCGTCCCCTCTGCGATTCCCGTCCACCCTTGCGATTTTCGATCACATTCGTATCGCGGCGCTGATGGCACGGCATCGGGGCAGGTAGATTTGACGTATGACAGAGAACACACCCGCAGTGACGACTCCTGGCACGCGCTACCTCGTGGCCTGGGGTGGGGACAAGCGTTCCGAGGACGCCCTCAAGCTCGGCGCCGTGCTCGCGCGCACCTTCGAGGCGAAGCTCGACATCGTGTACGTCGTCTTCCAGCAGACGAACGGTTTCACCGTCACCGCGGGCGACCGCACCTTCGAGCAGGAGGTCGGGCGTGAGGCGGCCGGCTGGCTGAAGACGGCCGCGAAGTCGGTCGGCGAGGGCATCGAGGTCGAGACGCACGTCGTCTACGGCGAGTCGATCACGCAGGGCATCCTCGCCGCAGCCGAGCAGCTCGGCTCGCAGGCCATCGTCATCGGTGCCGGTTCGGGCGCGGGTCAGCCCGTCGCAGCGAACGCCATCGTCGGCGGCCTGTTGCACTCGAGCCCGGTCCCGATCGCCATGGCGCCGCGCAACTACCGCAAGGTGAAGTTCGACTCGCTCTCGTCGCTGTCCGCCGCCATCGGCCCGCGCCCCGGCGCGCACCAGGTCGCCATCGAGGCCGCAGACGCGATCAAGCGCGTCGGCCTGCCGCTGCAGCTCATCTCGCTCGTCTCGCTCAAGCAGGACAAGCAGTTCCACGTCGACGGCTTCGACGAGGCCGAGCGCGTGCTCGCCGACGCAGCCAAGCGCGTCGGTGACCGCGCGGAGGTCACGACCGTCGTCGGTCAGGGCCGCTCGCTCAAGCAGGCCGTCAAGAAGATCGATTGGGACGAGCGCACGGCGCTGTGCGTCGGCTCGTCCCGGCTCGCGCAGAACCGACGCACCTTCCTCGGCTCCGCCGCGACGCGCATGCTCTCGTCGCTGCCTGTGCCGATGATCGTCGTCCCGCGACGCGACGCCTGAGCCGCCACCTCGCGCACAGGCGTCTCGAGCGGGACGCCTGAGCGCGGCCGCGGCAGGCGCACGATGGCCCCGGCGTCACGCGGACGTGACGTCAGAGCCCTGATCGTTCGCGCCGGCCTGCGTGATGACGTCGCCGATGGCGTCGGTGACGAGGTCGGGCTCCTCGTACGTCAGCATGTGGCCCCGGCCGTCCACGATGTCGAGGTGAGCGTCGGGCATGGCCTCGGCGAGAGCCATGGAGTGGCGCTTCGGCGTCAGCAGATCACGCGAGCCGACGAGGATGCGCACGGGCACCTTGCTCAGCGCGGCCAGCGCGGCGAGCTCGTCGTGCGCCATGAGCGCGGTGTAGAACGCGCCGCTCGTCGAGATGCGCGTGGCGGCGATCTGGTCGCGCGCGGCCCGGACGTCTTCGTCGCGCGGGTCGATGCCGAAGCCGCCGCGGCGCTGTGAGGCGAGGGTGACGAGACGGCCCGGGCGGAGCGGAACGTGCTTGAGCGCCTTGACGATCCACTTCTCGCCGGGGACGGTGAAGCCGCGCAACTGCCCTGACGACGTCGAGACGAGCACCGCGCCGACGACCTTTTCACCCAAGAGCTCAGGGTGCAGCCCGGCGAACGCCATCACCGTCATCCCGCCCATCGAGTGACCCGCGACGATGACCGGTGATCCCTCCGGTGCCGTCTCGGCGACGACGCTCGCGAGGTCCTCGCCGAGCGCGCGCACGGTCTCGTCGCCGGGGCGCATGCGGCCGCCGGCGAACGTCGAGTCGCCGTGCCCGCGCTGATCCCACAGCACGACTCGCACGCCGCCGCGATCGAGCAGACGCTGCGCAACGGGTTCCCACGAGCGGTGGCTCAGTGTCCAGCCGTGGGACATGACGACGGTCGGCGCGTCGGGCGCGAGATCGGCCGGTTCGGCGGTGAAGACGGCGAGGCGCGCGCCGTCGGCGGCGGTGACGGTGGTGCGGGCGAATTCGTGGTTCACGCGACCCACTCAAACACACCCGGAGACGGTGAACCGCCCCGTTTCGGAACCTGCATTGCATAGGCTGCGTCACAACGACAGGTGAGCATCCGCTCACGACCCCCGACGGACAGGTGAGCTCATGACCTCCCACATGCCCACGCGCCGCAGCGTCATGACGGCAGCGCTCACGAGCGTCGCCCTGACGGCGTGCTCGTCGGCGAAGAAGTCCGATTCGAACGCCTCCAGCGGCGAGGACGTGACGAAGCGTCTCAAGGCCGCGCAGGACAAGCTCGGCAAGACGTCCGGGTACCACACGAAGGTGACGTGCTCGGCCGCGCCGAAGGACGAACCGGCGCTCAAGGCGGGGGAGGGCGACGTCGTCAACTCGCCCGCCGCTTTCAAGGGTGACGTGACGGCGAGCACGCAGGGCAACGAGATCAAGGCCGGCATCATCAGCATCGGCGAGAAGAACTGGGTGAGGCCGAGCTTCTCGCCCAAGTACCTGACGGTGAACCTCAAGTCGCTCGGTGTGCCGTCCCCGACGTCGCTTTTCAACGCGACGAGTGGCATCCCGGCGATGCCGCTCATGAGCAAGGACATGAAGCGTTCGGGCGAGAAGCTCGTCGGCGGCGAGAAGGTGACGACGTACAAGGGCACGCTCGACGGCCCGAGCGCCGCGAAAGCGATGGGTTTCGGCAAGACGCGCGGCGACTACACCGTCGAGGTCGGCCTCACCGACTCCGACGAGGTGCGCACCATGATCATCACGGGCCCGTTCTTCGACTCGGCCGACGCGACGTACACGATCGACATCTCCAAGTACGACCAGAAGGTCGAGATCAAGCAGCCGTGATCGCCGCCTGCCGGTGATGCAGCCCTGCTCGTGACGCACCCGGCCGCCGACTGACCCCCGACGCGAGAGACCTCGACGACCCATGACGCTCACCGCTGCCACCGCGCCCGACGCCGACGTTCCGGCGATCGCCACCCGTTCGAAGGCGCTGCTCGTGACGGCGGCACTCGCCGTGCTGCTGACGGCGGCCGACACGTACGTCGTCGTCCTCGCGCTGCAAGACATGATGGCGGGCGTCGGCCTCGGCATCGACGAACTGCAGCGGGCGACGCCGATCGTGTCGGGCTTCCTGCTCGGTTACATCGCTGTGCTGCCGCTCATCGGACGGCTGTCCGACCTCGTCTCGCGCCAACGCGTGTTGCTGTGGTGCCTCGTGCTGTTCGGCCTCGGCAGCGTCGTGACGGCGCTCGCCGTCGACCTGCCCGTCATCGTCGGCGGGCGCGTCATTCAGGGCATCGGTGGCGGTGGGCTCGTGCCCGCGACGCTGGCCCTTGTCGCGGATCTGCTGCCGCGCGGGCGACGGGGCATGGCGCTCGGGATGGTGTCGGCGGTGCAGGAAGTGGGGTCGGTGCTCGGCCCACTGCTCGGCGCCGCGATCCTCGCCGTGTGGTCGTGGCGGGCGATCTTCTGGGTCAACGCTGCAGCGGCCGTCGTGCTCGCCGTCATGATCGGTGTGTTGGGGCGATGGACGAGCGCGCAGGTGCCCGAAGTGGGTGATGACGTTGAGCTGGTGGGCGGACGCGGCGCGTCGACATCCGCGGCTGGCGACGGCGCGCACCGCGTCGCTGCCGCGTCGTCAGGCCCCGGGCGCGTGGCCCGCATCGTCGGATGGTTGGGGTGGCTGGCGTTGCTCGTCGGCACCCTCATCGTCCTGCTCGCGCTGTGGGCGCCGGAGCGGCTGACCTCCGACGTCGACTACGGCCTGCCGTTCGTCCCGTACGACGGCTACACCTCGCGCATGGCGACGCCCATCGCATTGCGTGGCCTCGGCGTCCTCGTGCTGGGCATCGCGCTGACAGCACGGATCTGGTGGCCGCGGCTACGCGCCGTCGACCTGCCCGGCGCCGTGCTGCTGACGGGCGCGCTCGCCTGCATCGTGTGGGCGTTCGCCGCGGCCGACACCTCGAAGGAGGTGCTCAGCCCCGCCGGATACGTGCTGCTGCCGGTGGCGGCGGTGCTGCTCGTCGGGTACGTCATCCGTCATCGCACGGCGCGGCGACCGCTCATCGAACGCGGCGTCCTGGCGGGTCGGGTGCCTGTCGCGCTACTGGTGTCGTTCCTCGTCGGCACGGCGCTCGTCGCGATCGTCGTCGAGATCCCGGTCCTCGCGCGACTGACGCTGACGGACTCGCAGACGGCGGCCGCGTTCGTCCTGCTGCGCTTTCTCGTCGCCGTGCCCATCGGGGCGTTCCTCGGCGGGTTCCTGCTGCGCCGCGTGGGGCCGGCCCTCGTCGCCGCTCCCGGTCTCATCATGGCCGGGGCCGCGATCCTCGCGATGAGTACGTGGGGGCGCGACACGCTCGGCGGCGTCGTCATCTCGACGCTCGTGCTCGCCGTCGCGGGCCTCGGCATCGGCCTCGCCATCGCGCCCGTCAACGACGCGGCGCTCGCCGACTCGCCCGACGACGCGCACGGCGTGACGTCGGCACTCGTCGTCGTCGGCCGCATGATGGGCATGGTCGTCGGCCTCGCACTGCTGACGGCGATCGGCCTGCACCAGTTCAGCGTCGAGATGCAGAAGGCCGCTCATACGAGCGAGCAGACCGTTCGCGACGCGGGCGTCGTGCAGGTGCACACCGTGTTCGTCGGCGCAGGAATCGCGGCGCTCGTCGCGGCGGTGCTGGCGTTCTTCTTCCTGGGGCGCCGGGTCATCGGTTCACGCCGCGTCGAGAGCTGAACGGCCGCGGCGCCGACAGGGCCGATGACGGTGGCCTCGACCGCTGGGCGTCGACGTTGACCTCGGCGGCCTGCATGCCCGGCCCGCCATCAAGGGCCTGCCGGAACCTCGCCGTCGAGGGCCCGACGTGGCCGCGATGCGGGATGAGCGGGCCCTGGGCGCCGCCGCAGCGCCAGCTCGGAGCAGCCTCCGTCATTGCCCCACCGGCCGCGTTGCGTCAGTTCGCGCGCCGCAGGATCTGCTCGGCCTGCTTGAACACCGGCCCGTCGACCATCTGTCCCTCGAACGTGAACACGCCGCGTTCGTGCTTCGCCGCGTCCATGAGGCGCGTGGCCCAGTCGATCTGCTCATCGGTCGGGGCGTAGGCGTCGCGGATCGTGGCGACCTGCTTGGGGTGAATGGCGACCTTCGCGTCGAAACCGATGGCGACGGCGTCGTCGGCCTCGGCGCGCAGGGCGAGGAGGTTGCCGATGTCCATGAACACGGAGTCGAGTGCGAAGCAGCCGTGCGCCTTCGCGGCCAGCAGGACGTTGCCGCGCACCTGCTGAACGATCGGGTGGTAACTCCCGTCGGCCAGGCGACTGCGGCGCCCACCGAGGCCCGCCGTCAGGTCCTCGGAGCCCCACATGAACCCGGCGACGTTCGGGGCGGCAGCGATCTCGGCGGCGTTGACGGCGCCCAGAGGAGATTCGATGAGGGCGATGACGTCGTGGTCTGGCAGCGCGTCGACGTCGGCGCGCGTCTCGGTCTTGGCGAGCATGACGCGACGGACGGGTAGCTGCTCCAGGCAGACGAGGTCGGCGGCGAACTCGTCCGTCGTCGCGGCGTTGACGCGCACGACGATCGCCTCGACGTCCGGTGCGCCGTCACAATTGAATGCGTCGATGAGGGCCTGACGTGCCGCGGGCTTGTCCGCCAGGTTCACGGCGTCCTCCAGATCGAGGATGACGATGTCCGCCGCCGCAGCGGCCTTCGCGTAGCGCTCCGGGCGGTCCGCCGGGCAGAAGAGCCAGCCCGGCCCCGGCATCGTCCACGAGGTGCTTGTGTCCATGAGTTCCTCCGGTCGGTAGACGGTGACGGTTGGGGTGGATGGTGACGTCTGAACGTCCCCATCCACCCCAACCGTCACCAGGTGTGCATCAGGCCGACGGCGCGCACTTCACGAGCGTCTGACGCACCGCGACGGCGACGACGTCACCGAGCTGGTTCTTCGCGACGTGCCGCAGCGTGACGATGCCCTGGCCGGGGCGCGACTTCGATTCGCGCTTGTCCTCGATCAGCGTCTCGGCGTACATCGTGTCACCGTGGCGCATCGGCTTGGGAAAGCTGATCTCGCTGAACCCGAGGTTCGCGACGATCGTGCCCATCGTCAGCTGGGCGACCGACAGCCCGACGAGCGTCGAGAGCGTGAACATCGAGTTGACGAGGCGCTCGCCGAATTCCGTCCCCGCGCCGTACTCGGCGTCGAGGTGGAGGGCCTGAGTATTCATCGTCAGCGTCGTGAACAGCACGTTGTCGGCCTCGGTGACGGTGCGTCCGGGGCGGTGCTCATAGATCGCGCCGACCTCGAACTCCTCGAACCACAGTCCACGCTGCGTGATGCGCTTGGGCTGTCGCTCGCCCGATTCGGGGCCGGTAGCGGCGTCGTCGCCCGAGGCGTCTTGGGGTGTTTCAGGAAGGGGCATGACGGCCTTTCGTCGAGTCGATCTTTCGTCGAGTCGATGTTGCCCGGGTTTCGGGGCGCCCGCGCCCCGAAACCCGGGCAACATCGGGGGTCACAAGGACAGTTCGCGGGCGATGAGCATGAGCTGCACCTCGGTGGTGCCCTCGCCGATCTCGAGGATCTTCGAGTCGCGGTAGTGACGCGAGACGACGTACTCGTTCATGAAGCCGTAGCCGCCGTGGATCTGCGTGGCGTCGCGGGCGTTGTCCATCGCGGCCTCCGACGCGACCATCTTCGCGATCGACGCGGCCTTCTTGAACGGCTTGCCGGCGAGCATGAGTGCCGCCGCGTTGTAGTACGCCGAACGCGCCGTGTGAGCCCGCGCCTCCATGCGGGCGATCTTGAACTGAATGGCCTGGTACTCGCCGATCGCGTGCCCGAACGCCTGACGTTCCTTTGCGTACTTCACCGATTCGTCGACGCATCCCTGCGCCGCACCGACCGCCAGGGCCGCGATGGCGATGCGGCCCTCGTCGAGGATGCGCAGGAAGTTCGCGTACCCGCGGCCGCGTTCGCCGAGCAGGTTCGCCTTCGGCACGCGCACGTCCGAGAACGACAGCGGATGCGTGTCGGAGGCATTCCAACCGACCTTGTCGTAGGCGGGTTCAGCCGTGAAACCCGGCGTGTTCGCCGGCACGATGATTGTCGAGATCTCCTTCTTGACGCGCCCATCAGCCGTCTGCGACTCGCCCGTCACCGCCGTCACCGTCACGAGCTTCGTGATGTCGGTGCCCGAGTTGGTGATGAACTGCTTCGAGCCATTGAGGACCCACTCGTCGCCGTCTTCCTTGGCCGTCGTGCGCGTGCCGGACGCGTCAGAACCGGCGCCGGCCTCCGTCAGACCGAAGCCGCCGAGCGCCTCACCGGACGCGAGCATCGGTAGCCACTGCTCCTTCTGCTCCTGCGAACCGAAGCGGTAGATCGGCATCGCGCCGAGCCCGACGCCCGCCTCGAGGGTGATGGCGACGCTCTGGTCGACCTTCGCGAGTTCCTCGAGCGCGAGGCACAGGGCGAAGTAGTCGCCGCCCATGCCACCGAACTCCTCGGGAAATGGGATGCCGAACAGGCCCATCTCGGCCATGCCGGAGACGACCTCGTACGGGAACGTGTGGTCCTTGTCGTGCTGCGCCGACACAGGCGCGACGACACGCTGCGCAAAGTCGCGCACGCCCTTCGCGAGGTCGGCGTACTCGTCGGGCAGATTGCCCTGCGCGATGAAGTCGGTCATGGCGGTCTCCTACGGGTGTGTGGGCGTCTACCCCTTCTGCGTGCAAGTGCACCCGGGTGCACTTGCACGCAGAGTTTCAGGGCTCGGCGGGGGGCTGAAGAGGCGGAAAGAGTGGGGTGGGATGCGGAGGGATGGGGTCAGGAGGCGTCGGGCGGTGTGATGCGAGCGAGCACCTCGTCGACGGCCACCTGAGTGCCTGCGGGGGTGAGGATCTCGACGGTGCCGTCGATCGGTGCGGTGAGGGAGTGCTCCATCTTCATCGCCTCGACGATGACGACGACGTCACCCGCCACGACCTCGGCACCATCGGCCACCTGCACGGCGATGACGGCGCCCGGCATCGGGCTCGTGATGCCACCACCGGCGCTGGCCGCAGCCGACGACCGCAGGCTGACGTGTGGTGCTTCCTTGAGCGCGAACGTCCCGTCTGGTGAGTCGACCCACACCGTGCGGGTGCCGCTCTTGTCGCTCGAGATCGCGGTGCGATACGTGCGGCGTTCGCCGTCGGCGTCGATGACGAATCGCGTTCCGTCGCCGGTGTCTTCGCCCGCGATCACGACGGCGAGTCGCGTCGACTCACCGTCGCCGCGGGCCGCCGTCACGGAGGCGGGCACGTCGCGGCTGATCGTGACGTCCTCGCCGTCGCGGTGGTGGGTGAGGGCGACCTCGACGATGCCGCTGGCATCCTCACTCGGGTCGGTGACGGCGAAGCGGGCGCGCCGAGGGCTGTTGTGGCCGGTGCGCCATCCGTCTCGCCCGGCCCACAGGTCGCCACCGTCGGCGAGCCCCAACGAGGCCGACGCTGCGGCGACGAGCACGCCGTCGGGCGCGGGGGTGGCGACGTAGTCGGCGACGCGCGCGTCGAGCAGGCCGGTGGCGAGGCGCCCGGCGACGACGTCGGGGTCGGCGAGCAGGAAGCGGCAGAAATCGATGTTGGTCACGACGCCGCCGATGTGCGTCTTCGCCAGCGCCGCGTCGAGGCCTCGCAGGGCGGACGCGCGGTCGGGGCCGTAGGCGATGACCTTGCTCAGCATCGGGTCGAAGTTGCTGCCGACGATCGTGCCGACGCGCAACCCCGAGTCGACGCGCACCCCGGCGCCCGTCGGCTCGGACAGCGAGATGACCTCGCCGCCCGTGGGCAGGAAGCCGCGCGCCGGGTCCTCGGCGTACACGCGCGCCTCGATGGCGTGGCCCGTCAGCGTCACGTCGTCCTGCGTGAACCCGAGCGGCTCACCGGCGGCCACGCGCACCTGCCACTCGACGAGGTCGAGGCCTGTGACGAGTTCGGTGACGGGGTGCTCGACCTGTAGGCGCGTGTTCATCTCCATGAAGAAGAACTCGTCGGGCACGTCGGCGCTGACGATGAACTCGACCGTCCCCGCACCGACGTAGTCGACGGATCGTGCTGTGTTGCAGGCCGCTTCGCCGATTCGTGCACGCGTGGCGTCGTCGAGCAGCGGTGACGGTGCCTCTTCGATGACCTTCTGGTGACGGCGCTGCAGCGAGCACTCGCGCTCGCCGAGATGCACGACGTTGCCGTGCTTGTCCGCGATGACCTGCACCTCGATGTGCCGCGGGCGCAGCACGAACCGTTCGAGGAACAGCGTGTCGTCGCCGAAGCTCGAGGCGGCCTCCCGACGGGCGCGCGCGACGGCGTCGGCCATGTCCTCGGCGCGCTCGACGGCGTGCATGCCCTTGCCGCCGCCGCCGGCGCTCGGCTTGATGAGGACGGGGAAACCGACCTCGCTCGCGGCCGCGACGAGCTCGTCGTCGCTCAGGCCGGGTCGGGCGAGGCCGGGCACGACGGGCACGTCGAACGCGCTGACGGCTGTCTTCGCCGTGATCTTGTCGCCCATCGTCTCGATGGCGCGGCTGCCGGGGCCGAGGAAGGCGATGCCCGCCTCCTCGCACGCAGCCGCGAACGCGGTGTTCTCCGACAGGAACCCGTAGCCCGGGTGCACGCCGTCGGCGCCACTGATGCGGCACGCCTCGATGACGGCGGGGATGCTGAGGTAGTTCGTGCGAACCGGGGCGCTGGCGTCACCGCGCGCAACGTCGAGACGGTCCAGGTTGATGGCGACGTCGGCTTCGCGCACGTGCAGCGCGCTCGCGTCGGCGTCGGTGTAGACGGCGACGCTGCGGATGCCCATGCGGCGCAGCGTGCGCATGACGCGGACGGCGATCTCGCCGCGGTTGGCGATGAGAACCGTTGCGATGTCGCGCTTCTCGACGTTCGCGTCGGGGGCGGAGGTCGTGTTCGAGGTCATCTCACTCACATCCGGAAGACGCCGTAGCTGACGTCGGGCAGGTCGGTGCCGGAGCAGGCCTCGAGGGCGAGTCCGACGAGGTCGCGGGTGGAGGCGGGGTCGATGACGCCGTCGTCCCAGAGGTGGGCGGTCGAGTAGTAGGGGTTGCCCTGCGTCTCGTACTGCTCGCGGATCGGGGCCTTGAACGTCTCGGCGTCGTCGTCGCTCCACGGGGTGCCGGCGGCTTCGAGCTGGTCGCCGCGCACCGTCGCGAGCACGCTCGCGGCCTGTTCACCGCCCATGACGCTGATGCGCGCGTTGGGCCACATCCACAGGAATCGCGGCGAGTAGGCGCGCCCGCACATCGAGTAGTTGCCGGCACCGTAGCTGCCGCCGATGACGACGGTGAACTTCGGTACGCGCGCGCAGGCGACGGCCGTCACCATCTTCGCGCCGTGCTTGGCGATGCCCCCGGCCTCGTACTCGCGGCCCACCATGAAACCGGTGATGTTCTGCAGGAACAGCAGCGGCGTCTTGCGCTTGTCGGCAAGCTCGATGAAGTGCGCGCCCTTCTGCGCGGATTCGCCGAACAGCACGCCGTTGTTCGCGATGATCGCGACGGGGTGGCCGTAGATGTGCGCGAACCCGGTGACGAGCGTCTTGCCGTACTCGGCCTTGAACTCGTGGAACCCCCCGGCGTCGACGATCGTCTCGATGACATCGTGCACGTCGTACGGTGTGCGCAGGTCGACGGGGACGACGTCGTAGAGGCGCTCCTGGTCATGGACCGCGTCGCGGGGTTCCACGGTGCGCCAAGGGATTTCGGGCTTCGGCCCGAGCGTGCTGACGATGCTGCGCACCGTCATGAGCGCGTCGTGGTCGTCATCGGCGAGGTGGTCGGTGACGCCGGAGACCTTCGAGTGCAGGTCGCCGCCACCGAGATCCTCGGCCGTGACGACCTCGCCCGTCGCAGCCTTCACCAGCGGCGGGCCGCCGAGGAAGATCGTGCCCTGCTCGCGCACGATGACGGTCTCGTCGCTCATCGCGGGCACGTAGGCGCCGCCGGCGGTGCACGAACCCATGACGGCGGCGATCTGTGGAATGCCCTTCGCCGACAGCGTCGCCTGGTTGTAGAAGATGCGGCCGAAGTGGTCGCGGTCGGGGAACACGTCGTCCTGCTTGGGCAGGAACGCTCCGCCGGAGTCGACGAGGTAGATGCACGGCAGGTTGTTCTCGCGCGCGATCTCCTGCGCGCGCAGGTGCTTCTTCACCGTCATCGGGTAGTACGTGCCGCCCTTGACGGTCGCGTCGTTCGCGACGATGACGCACTCGCGACCCTCGACGCGGCCGATACCGCCGATGACGCCGGCGCCGGGGCACTCGTCGTCGTACATGCCGTCGGCGGCGAGGGGCGCGAGCTCGATGAACGGGCTGCCCGGATCGAGCAGCGTCTCGACGCGGTCGCGCGGCAACAGTTTGCCGCGGGCGACGTGGCGCTCGCGCGACTTGTCGCTGCCACCCTTCGCAGCGCGGGCCAGCTTGTCGTTCAGCTCGTCGAGCAGGCGCAGATGCTCGGCTCGGTTGGCGGCTTGGTCGAAGGCCATGCGTTCGCTCACCCCGTGACGTCGGTGGGACGGGTCGGTGCGAGCGATCAGGTGACCTGCGTCACTCGCGCATTCAGTTAATCACAATTAACTCAAGTGTGGTGAGCGGGGAGGTCTGCCCGGTGTCCTCGCCCGAGCACGTGGCGGGAGTCGTCGCAGTGAGCGGTGGGCGGTGGGCCGCTCGCGGCGCGCAGCGTCGTCATCCGGCCGTGTCGCATTCGTGTCACGGGGTTTCCGAGTCGGCGAGGCGAGCGTCATGGTGAGTGGGGTTGCGCATGCGCGCGGCTGGATGGCGACGGCCGTACGTGCCGCGGCATCGCATGTGAAGGGGTGGCCGCGAGCGCGGCCGGCTCGCGCGGCGCGTGTGAGCCGCAGTGTCGTTTCTTGACGGGGTGCCGCAGTTCGCTTCTGCGCCGTGGCGGCACGACCGGCATAACCCGGCACCCGGTGTCGGGTGGCGGGGCCCTGTGTCAGGGGCAGGTTTCGTCGAGCTTGACGGTCTTGAACCGCACGTCGACGCCGTCCTTGACCTCGGTTCCGGCCGCAGGGGTCTGTGAGCAGACCTTCCAGTGCTTGTCGAGCAGTTGGGGGCGGCTCGTGCCGAGCGCGTCGTCCGAGTACGAGACGTAGAGCGGGTTGCCGGAGACCCGCTGCACGTCGTCCTGCGCGGCTTGCAAGGTCTTGCCGGTCTCGTCGGGCATGGTGAACGGCTCGGCCTGTGCCCCGACGGCCTTGGAGCTGGCATCGCCGGCTGCGCTCGATGCTGCGGAGCCTGCGCTCGCCACCGCGCTCGTGGCCTGCGACGCAGCACTGGTTGCGGCGTCCTCGGCCTTGTCGGTGTCGTTGCTCGAGCAACCGGCGAGGGCGAGGGCCGCGGTCAGGGCGAGGAGGCTGGTCTTGTTCACGTGTCGAGGGTATCGGTCGCAGCGCGGCCCCGTGCGGGGTTCGAGCGTCATGGCGCGACGAAGCCATCGCGCGGCCGGGTCCACTGCCCGTCAGTCCGCGGTCCTGCGAGCGGGAGCCGCGGATGTTCCGGGCAGCGGGGCGCTGGCACGGGTGTCGAACGTGGTGCTGGCGAGGCGACGCTCTGCCCACGTGATGGTGTCGAGGACGCCGGGGCAGACGAAAGCGCGACGAGCGTCGCCGATCGACTTCGTCTCGAGAATGCCCGCCGAGCAGAGCTTGTCGAGAGCGCGCATGGCTGCCACCTCGGAGACGTCGTGGATGCTCGCGACGGTGGCGGCCGTGAGCACAGGCGTCGCGGGAAGCTGCGAGAGCACCCTGGCGGTGGCGGAGTCGGCGCGCGGTCTGGTGCGGGTGCCGCGCTCCCGGCGTGCGCGGGTGACCTTGTCGTCCCAGTCCGCACGAATCTCGTGCAGTTCGTGTGCGATCCGACCGGCTTACTCGCAGGCGAGCAACGCGGCCTCGGCGAACGAGTGGACCCACTGCGCGCGCGCCCGCAGACCGGCAGGCGTCAGGGGCGGCGCATCCGTACGGTAGATCGTTAAACCCTCGACGTAGGTCTCGCGCAGCGTCGAGAGCGCCAGACTGATGGGCAGGATGGCGTCCGTGGTGAACCCGCGGCGGGCCAGCACCGTGTGGATGAGGGCTCGTCCGACGCGTCCGTTGCCGTCGGTGAACGGGTGGATCGTCTCGAACTGGGCATGAACGAGGGCGGCCTGCGCGATCGGTGAATGCGCGGCGCCGTTGACATACGCCGCGAGGTCACCCATGCGGGGGCGCACCTCGTTGGGGGGCGGAGGAACGAAGTCTGCGTCGATAGGGTGCCAGTCGGAACCGCCGATCCAGTTCTGCACGGTTCTCAGGCCGTGACGTCGCGGCTCGTTCGGCAGGAGGGCGGCGTGGACCTCGACAATTGCCTCCGTCGTGAGGCCGGGCATCTCGACGAGTCGGCTCGTTGCGTCGCGCACAACCGTCATGTTGTCGGCCACCATCTGGGCCTGTTCGCTGATTCCGTGTACGGCCTCACGTTGCCCCAGCTCTGCGAGTGCCACCTGGCGAGCTGACGGCGCGATTCCCTCGATGCGCGACGAGGCGATCGCCTCCGATCGCAGCAAGAAACTGGGGATGCCCGCGAGGTCGCCCGCTGCCTGCGAGAGCGTGCGGACGCCACGTTCGGCTGCGGCGAGCAGTTCGTCCGTCTCCGGCGGGCGTGCTCCCCGAGCAGCCTGCGCAGTGAGTGGCCGCTGGGAGGCGGGTGAGGCTCGAGGGCATCGTCGGACCTCCGCAATTTCAGTTCATTGTGATTAACTCAATCGTTGGTATCTGTCTCTCGCCCACGGGGGTTCGCATGGCGCTCGACGTCGCGGCAGGCGCGGAGCTGACGGCCCGGGAGCGCAGCAAGGCTGCCCGGCGTCAGCAAATCCTCGATGCCGCTGCGGGCCTCATCGCCGAGCGTGGGCTCGCGGGGGTGCGTCTCGAAGACCTGGGCAGCGCAGTCGGCATCAGCGGCCCCGCCGTCTACCGCCACTTCGCGAACAAGGAAGCGGTGCTCGCCGAACTGCTCGTCGGCATCAGTCGATATCTCCTCGAGAACGGTTCGCGCGTCGTCGCCGACGCCGCCACGGCTGACGAGGCGCTCGAGAACCTCGTCGACTTCCACATCGACTTCTCCCTGACCAAGCCGGCGCTCATCCGCGTGCAGGGCCGCGATCTCGCAAGCCTCGACGCAGCCGCTCGTCGCGACGTGCGACAGCTGCAGCGCCAATATGTCGAGATCTGGGTCGGCGTGCTGCGCGACGTCGACCCCTCTCTCAACGACGCCGAAGCCCGCATCAAGGCCCACGCCGGCTTCGGCGCGCTCAACTCGACGCCGCACTCGACAGGCAGGACGAAGACCGCGGTCGAAGCTCACCGCGAACGCACCCGAGCCGTCCTGCGCGCGATGGCGCTCGCGGCGCTGCGCCCTGCTGGGTGAAGCCGGGTCGTTCCGCCCGTCGAGAAATTCAGTTAAGAACCATTAACCGAGACGGTGTGATGTGGTTCACTGAAATCCTGTGATGCGAGTCACGGATGACTCGACCGGAGGAGAGCCGATGTCCGCCACCGACACCCTCGAGAACGACCTCGACCCGACGCTCAGCCACACGCGTGGGGCGCCCGAATCGCCTCTGATCGAGCAGACGATCGGCGACAACCTCGACGCGACCGTCGCTGCACATCCCGATCGTGAGGCGCTCGTCGACGTGGCGAGCGGCCGTCGCTGGACGTACACCCAGCTCCTCCACGACGTCGACGCACTTGCCCTGGCCCTGCTCGACGCCGGCGTCGCGACGGGCGACCGCGTCGGCATCTGGGCGCCCAACTGCCCCGAGTGGACGCTCACCCAGTACGCGACGGCCAAGATCGGCGCCATCCTCGTCAACATCAACCCCGCCTACCGCAGCCACGAACTCAAGTACGTGCTGGGCCAGGCCGGCATCACGACACTGATCGCCGCCCCGAAGTTCAAGACGAGCAACTACGCGCGCATGATCGAGCAGGTGCGCGGCGAGTGCCCCGACCTCGCGTGCGTCGTTCTCATCGGCGAGACGTCGTGGAGCGACCTCGCCGACGCGGGCGCGAAGGCTCTCGCTGACGGCGGACGCGAGCGCCTCGCCGCCGTCCAGAAGTCGCTGAAGAACACCGACGCCATCAACATCCAGTACACGAGCGGCACGACCGGCTTCCCCAAGGGCGCGACGCTGAGTCACCGCAACATCCTCAACAACGGCTTCTTCGTCGGCGAACTCTGTTCGTACACAGCCGAAGACCGCGTCTGCATCCCCGTGCCGTTCTACCACTGCTTCGGCATGGTCATGGGCAACCTGGCCTGCACCTCGCACGGCGCGACGATGGTCATCCCCGCGCCGGGCTTCGACGCCGCCGTCACCCTGCAGACCGTCGTCGACGAACGCTGTACGAGCCTCTACGGCGTGCCGACCATGTTCATCGCCGAACTCGCGCTGCCCGACTTCGACCGCTACGACCTGACGAGCCTGCGCACCGGCATCATGGCCGGCTCGCCCTGCCCCGAGCACACCATGCGTCAGGTCATGGCGCGCATGCACATGGAGGAGGTCTCCATCTGCTACGGCATGACGGAGACCTCGCCCGTGTCGCTGCAGACACGCAAGAACGACACCGTCGAGCAGCGCACGCAGACGGTCGGGCGCGTCGGCCCGCACCTCGAGGTCATGGTCGTCGACCCCGTCACGTACGAGCCCGTCAAGCGCGGTGAGCCGGGTGAGTTGTGCACCAAGGGGTACTCGGTCATGCTCGGCTATTGGAACCAGGACGACAAGAGCGCCGAAGCCATCGTCGACGGCTGGATGCACACAGGCGACATCGCCGCCATGGACGACGACGGGTACGTCGCGATCACGGGGCGCATCAAGGACATGGTCATTCGCGGCGGCGAGAACATCTACCCGCGAGAGATCGAGGAGTTCCTCTACAACCATCCCGACATCGTCGACGCGCAGGTCATCGGCGTGCCCGACGAGAAGTACGGCGAGGAACTCATGGCCTGCGTCCGCATGGTCGACGGCGCCAAGCCGCTGACGGTCGAATCGCTGCGCGCCTACTGCGACGGCAAGCTAGCGCACTACAAGGTGCCGCGCTATGTGCGCGTCATGGATGAATTCCCGATGACGGTGACGGGCAAGATCCGCAAGATCGACCTGCGCGAAGAGGCGCCGCAGTACATGAAGTGACGCTGGTAGGTTCGCGGGCGTGCAGATCGTCCTCGTCGCGCCGCAGATCGCGCCCAACACCGGCAACATCATCCGCCTCGCCGCGAACGTCGGCGCGAGCCTGCACCTCGTCGAACCGCTCGGTTTCTCGATGGACGCCCGCCTGCTGCGCCGCGGCGGGCTCGACTACCACGAGTTGGCCGACGTCCACGTGCACGCGGACATCGACGCGGCCCGCGCCGCTTGCCCCGGGCGATGGCTCGCGCTGACGTCGCATGCCCGGCGACGGTACGACGCCGTCGACTACCGTGACGACGACGTCCTCGTCTTCGGTTGCGAGTCAACAGGATTGCCTGACTATCTCCTCGCGACGTTCAGCGCTGACGAGCGACTGCGCATCCCCATGCGCCCCGACAACCGCAGCCTCAACCTCGGCAACGCGGTCGCCGTCGTCGCGTATGAGGCATGGCGTCAGCTCGGCTTCACCGGCGCGGCTGATGACGGCACCGGCACCCTCGAGGCGCTGAGCGCTGACGCCCAACGACGGGAGGCATGAGTTTCCCGCGTGAGACGCGAGGTGCCCGGTGCGGGGTGTGCGGCGGGGCGGTCATGAACACAGGATGCGACGCCGGCTCGACGCGGGGAGGTCGCCTTGGCAGGATGGCGGCATGGCCGCTCACATGCCCCTGACCGACGCTCCGCGCGTGCTCGCCATCGTCCAGGCCGGAGGTAAGGGCTCACGGATGGGTGTGCTCACCACGCACCGCGCGAAACCGGCGCTGCCGTTCGGTGGCACGCACCAGCTCGTCGACATCGCCATGTCGAACCTCGTCAACTCGGGTATCTCCAGCGTCTGGGTTTCCGTGCAGTACCGCGCGGGCACGCTCGACAAGCACCTGCAGCACGGACGCCCTTGGGATCTGGACCGCAACGACGGCGGTTTCCGCCGCATCGTGCCCGAGGAGATCGACGCCGTGCGCACGGGTGGGTTCGCCAGCGGCAACGCGGACGACCTGTACCGCATCCGTCATCAGATCGCCGACGAGAACGCTGACGTGACCGTCGTGCTGAGCGCCGATCAGGTGTTCACGCTCGACCTGCGGGACGTCGTCGCCGCTCACCTCGCCAAGGGCGCCGACCTCACCATCGTCACCACCGAGGTGCCTGTGACGGAGGCGTCGAACAAGGCTGTCGTGACGAGCGACGCCACCGGCAAGGTCACCCGCATCGACGAGAAGCCCGAGGACCCGGCCCACGGAACGATCTCCGCGGAGGTCTTCGTCTACCGCACGGCGGCGCTGCTCGACGCCCTCGACGAAGCCGAGAAAGCGACGCGCCCTGAAGCCGACGGTGAGGACGAGACCGGCCTCGGCGACTTCGCCGAGCACCTCATCCCGACGCTCGTCGCGCGTGGACGTGTGCGCACCCACGCGCTCGAGGGGTACTGGATGGACATGGGCCGCCCCGAGACCTACCTGCGGGCCCACCGTGACCTCGTGCGTGGTGACGTGCCGATCTTCGACGACGAGGCGTGGCCGATGCGCACCCTCGCGACGAACAAGTGCGCGGCGCGCGTGCGCGAAGGGGCTGTCGTCGACGCGTCCTACGTGTCGCCGGGGTGCGACATCGCCGGCACCGTGCGCCGCTCGGTGCTCGGGCCGGGCGTGATCGTGCGCGCGGGGGCCGTCGTCGAGGATGCCGTGGTGCTCGACGGCACGGTCATCGAGAAGGGTGCCGAGGTGCGCACCGCGATCGTCGACGTCGACGTCGCGGTGCGCCGAGGAGCGCGCGTCGGCTCAGCCCCTGCCGCCACCGCGGCGCGCGACGCGGACATCGCCGTCATCGGCGCGGGTGCCACCGTGCGCGATGTCGTGAAGCCGGGGGAGCAGATCGAACCCGGCGACGTGGTTGGCTGAGCCGCGCCGGGGGCGCCCCGGCAACCCCGTGGGGTGACGCAGGGGCGCCGACGGCTGTGGACGATGACGGCTGCGCGGCCTTCCGCGGCCGTCCTGCACCCTCGTCCACAGGGTTTGCGACCGGCGCCGACGGCACACCCCGTGACATGCCTACCGTCGACGCATGACTATCTTCGCAACTCACGGTGTGCTCGCGGTCGCGGACGATCCCAACGCGGAGGCGCTCGCGACGTTCATCCACTGGTTCGTCGTCGTCGCCGTCCTGCTCTTCGTCGTCGCCCCGGCGCTGTGGCTCACCGGTGCCATCGTGGCGACCCGCAGCCTCAAGAAGTGGCCGAGTCTCGTCGCCGACACCGAGGACGCCATGTACCGCTGGGCCCTGCTCGTCGGCGTCCTGCCCGTCGTGGGCCCGCTCATCTACGCCGTCTCGTTCCAGCAGGCCAAGAACCGTCGGACGCCTGAGCAACTCGTCCTCGCGCGGATGACTCATCGGGAGCGCCATCGTCAGGCGCAACTCGCCGGCATCGGGCGACGGTAGCCGGGCTCTCGTTCGCGCATGACAAGGCGCGGGAGCGCAGGTAAGGCGAACGACTCCGGCCGGCTCGCCGGTGTGCTCAGGTGAAGAGGAAGTCGACGGCCGACGGCTCGGTGAGGCGCCGTTCGTATTCGCCGACCCCGCCGGGCCACAGGGTGCGGTTCTCGCCGTCGTCATCGAGGTACCAGGAGGTGCAGCCGCCCTGCGTCCACACCGAGCGACCGCTGCGTTCGCGCATCTCACGCGTGAAGGCGGGCACGAGTTCGGGGCGCACCTCGACGGCGTGGGCGCCTCGGCGATCGCGTTCGTCGAGCAGCGTCATGACGTGGGCGATCTGCGCTTCGATCATGAGCACGACGCTCGTGTGCCCCAGGCCCGTGTTGGGCCCCAGCAGCATGAAGAGGTTGGGGAAGTCGGCCATCGTCACGCCGAGATAGGACTCGACACCGGTCTGCCATTCCTCGGCGAACGAGCGGCCGTCACGCCCGGTGATGTCGAGGTGGGCGTACGAGCCGCGGGGGTCGAAGCCGGTGGCCAGCACGAGGGCGTCAACCTCGTGCAGGGTACCGTCGGCGGTGACGACGCCGTCGGGCGTCACGCCCACGACGTCGTCGGTCACGACGTCGACGTCGGCGCGCGCGAGGGCAGGATAGTACGTGTCGGACAGCAGGACGCGCTTGCACCCCATCGTGTAGGTGGGGGTCAGCTTCTCGCGCAGCTGCGGATCCTTGATCTGGTTGGCCAGGTGCCGTCGGGCCTCGCGGGAGGCGAGTTCGAGCAGCCGCGGCTGGCTGTCGAACGCGACGGCACGCAGGTCGTTGCGTCGGCGCAGTGCAGCCCGATGGGCCCGCATGAGCGCGGGGTGACGCCGGAAGCGGTCGATCGTCGCGTCGCAGTACTCGCTGTTGCGCTGCGGCATGATCCATGGTGCGCTGCGCTGGAAGACGGTGAGGTGCTCGGCGTCCTCGGCGAGCGCCGGGATGGACTGCACAGCCGACGCGCCCGTGCCGATGATGCCGACGCGGCGGCCGAACATCGAACTGTCGCGAGGCCAGGCTGCGGTGTGGATGAGTTCGCCGGCGAACGTGTGCAGCCCGTCGATGAGGGGGATGTGCGGCAGGTGCAGCGCACCGACGCCGAGCACGAGTGCGCGGGCGGTGACGGTGTGCGTCGAACCGTCCGAGGAGTGCGTCGCGATCGTCCACACGCCGCTCGACTCGTCGAAGTCGGCGGCGTGCAGCGCCGTGTCGAAGCGGATGTGCTCGCGCAGCTCGTACTTCTCGACGACGGCGAGCAGATAGTCCTGGATGACGTCACCGCGCGAATAGGTGTGCGACCAGTACGGGTTGAGCTCGAAGCTGAACGAGTACAGGTGGCTCGGCACATCGCAGGCAACACCGGGATAACGGTTGTCACGCCACGTGCCACCGATCTCGTCGGCCTTCTCGAGGATGACGAAGCTGCGGCCGGCGTCCTGCAGCGCCACGGCCATGCCGATCCCGGAGAAACCGGTGCCGACGACGACGACGTCCACCTCTGCCACAGTGCTCACCGCACCAACCTAACGGGGCCGACCGCCGCCATCGCGCACCGACACAGCCGACGGCGCGTGATGGCGCTGCTCGCGCCGCCACTGCGTCAGTCAGTGCCGGTTGCGTCACGCAGGACTGACTCGAACGACACGGACTGACGCAGCTGGGCTCGGCTGATCGCACCGTGCGCCGTCACGCTGCCAGCCGACTCGTCAGTCAAGACGCTGTCAGTCGAGCTGCACGATGACGGGCGCGTGGTCGCTCGCACCCTTGCCCTTGCGCTCGTCGCGGTCGATGACGGCGCCCTGGACGCGCCCGGCGAGGGCGGGGGAGCACAGGGCGAAGTCGATGCGCATGCCCTGCTTCTTGGGGAAACGCAGCTGCGTGTAATCCCAGTACGTGTAGGTGCGCGGCTCGTTCGTGTGCGGGCGCACCACGTCGGCGTAGCCTGTGTCGATCATCGCCTGGAACGCGTCACGCTCGGGTTGCGTCACGTGCGTCTTGCCCTCGAAGAACGCCGGATCCCAGACGTCTTCGTCTCTCGGCGCGATGTTCCAGTCACCCGTCAGCGCGATCTGCGCCTCGGGGTTCTCGGTGAGCCACTTCTCGCCGTCGGCGCGCAGCGCGGCGAGCCAGTCGAGCTTGTACTCGTAGTGCGGGTGGCCGATCTCGCGACCGTTCGGCACGTAGAGCGACCACATGCGCACCCCGTCGCACGTGGCGGCGATGGCGCGGGCCTCCGCCGCGATGGGGTCGCCGAAGCCGGGCATGTCCTCGAAGCCGATCTGCACGTCCTCGAGGCCGACGCGCGAGGCGATCGCGACACCGTTCCACTGGTTCAGCCCGTGATGGGCGACCTCGTACCCGGCTTCCTCGAAGCGGGCCATGGGGAACTGCTCGTCCTTGCACTTCGTCTCCTGCATGGCGAGCACGTCGACGTCACCACGTTCGAGGAAGGCGATGACGCGGTCGACGCGGGTGCGGATGGAGTTGACGTTCCACGTGGCGATTCGCATGCCTCAACCCTAGACGGGCCCTGCGACAACCCTCGAAACCAGCGGGATCCTGCGGTTGTCGGCGACGAGTGGCACAGTGGTGAGCATGACGAAATGGGCACTGGTCACCGGCGCGAGCGCCGGCATCGGCAAGGAGTTCTGCGAGCAGCTGGCGGCGCGCGGCGACAACGTCGTCCTGGTCGCGCGGCGCGCCGACCGGCTCGAGGAGCTCAAGGAACACCTCGAGAAGCGCTACCGCGTGCACGCCGAGGTCCTCGCGGCCGACCTCGCCAACGCTGACGATCTCAAGCGCGTCGCCGAGCGTGTCGCGCAGGCGAGCGACCCCATCGAGGTGCTCGTCAACAACGCCGGCTTCGGGCTCAAGACGGCGTTCCTCGACACCGACGTCGAGAAGGAGATCGCCTCCGTTGACGTCATGGTCAAGGCCGTCGTCGTGCTCAGCCACGCCGCAGGCCGCGCGATGCGTGAGCGGGGGCGGGGCGCGATCATCAACGTCTCGTCGGTCGCGGGGTTCATGGCGAGCGGCACCTACTCGGCGGCGAAGTCGTATGTCACCGTGTTCAGCGAGTCGCTCGCCGGCCAGCTCGCGGGCACGGGCGTCACGGTGACCGCGCTGTGCCCAGGTTTCACCCACACCGACTTCCACGCGAGCGCCGACATCGACGTCGACAAGACCTCGGCCATCGGCAAGCGACTCTGGCTCGACGCCGACCGCCTCGTGCGCGACTGCCTCGCCGACGTCGACGCCGGCCGCGTCATCTCGGTGCCGGGGAAGCAGTACAAGGTCGCGACGCAGTTGCTGCGCCACGTGCCGCGCTCCATCGTGCGCGCGGGCGCTTTGAGCAACCGTCATCGGCCGCGCGACTGAGGAACCCCCGCCAAATAGAATGGACGGCATGACGAACATCGCCGAAGACCGCGCCCGCCTGCTGCAACTCATCAAGGACAACGCCATCGTGCACGGCAAGGTGACGTTGAGCAGCGGCAAGGAGGCCGACTACTACGTCGATCTGCGTCGCATCTCTCTCTCCGGCGAGGCTGCGCCGCTCGTCGGACGCGTCATGCGCGATCTGACGAAGGACTTCGACTACGTCGCCGTCGGCGGTCTGACGCTCGGTGCTGACCCCGTCGCGACGTCGATGCTGCACGCTGCGGCTGCTGCGGGGGAGCAGGTCGACGCGTTCGTCGTCCGCAAGGCCGGCAAGGCGCACGGCCTGCAACAGCGCATCGAGGGCCCCTCGATCAAGGGTCGTCGCGTGCTCGTCGTCGAGGACACGACGACGACGGGTGCCTCGCCGCTGGAAGCCGTCGCCGCGTGCCGTGAGGAGGGCGCCGAGGTCGTCGGCGTCGCGACCATCGCCGACCGTGCCACCGGTGCGCAGGAGAAGATCGAGGCCGAGGGCCTCACCTACGTCAGCGCGTTCTCGATGGAAGATCTCGGCCTCGCCTGAGCGTCTGTCACGCCGCGCCTCTTGGCTGTACGCGAACGAGCCGCCACCGTCACCGGTGGCGGCTCGTTCGTCTGTGCACCAGGGGTGCGCGCCGTCGCCACGGAGCCGGACACCGCTGCAGGTGAACACCCGGTGAATCGGGACCATGGCCCCTTCGCCGACGTCCCGCTGCGCTCGTACGGTGGGATGACACGACCCGTTCCCGGAGGAAGCATGCGCCAAGACAGACCCACCCACGTCGTCGTCATCGGCGCGGGGATGGTGGCCCACAAGTTCGCCGAGACGCTCCTCGCGAAGGACGAAGCGCGCCGCGTCTCGCTCACGGTCATCGGTGACGAGCCGTTCGCGCCGTACGACCGGGTGCATCTGACGAGCTTCTTCTCGGGCTCCACCGCGTCAGATCTGCTGCTCGACGAGAGTGTCTGGGACGACGAACGCGTGACGTTGCGCACGGGCACGCTCGTCACCGGCATCGACCGAGACGCGCGAGCCGTCGAGACGGAGGGCGGCGAGCACATCTCCTACGACGCCCTCATCCTGGCAACGGGCTCGCACGCCGCAGTGCCGCCCATCGAGGGGCGCGACGTCACGGGTTGTTTCGTCTACCGCACCCTCGACGATGTCGAGGCGCTTCGGCGCTACGTCTCGGACACGGCCGGACGCCACCCCGAGCGGCAGGTGCGCGGCGCCGTCATCGGAGGTGGTCTGCTCGGCCTCGAGGCCGGTGGCGCGCTGCAGGCGATGGGAGCGGATACGACGGTCGTCGAGTTCGCTGACCGCCTCATGCCCATGCAGGTCGACGCGGGAGGCGGCGAGGATCTCAAGCGCATCATCGAAGGCACCGGCGTGCACGTGCGCACCTCGACCGCCACGGCACGCATCAACGCGGGCGACGACGGTCGCGTCGCCTCGATGGACTACGCGAGTGGCGAGCGGGACGACGTGGACGTCGTCGTCTTCGCCACGGGCATCCGTCCTCGCGACGAACTCGCGCGTGCCGCGGGCCTCGAGCTCGGGCCTCGCGGCGGCGTCCTCGTCGACACCCACTGCGCCACGACGGACCCGGCCATCCACGCGATCGGTGAGGTCGCGTGCATCCAGGGGGAGGTGTGGGGCCTCGTCGCACCCGGGTACACGATGGCCGAGATCGCCGCTGCGCATCTGCTCGGCGAAGCGCCGGACTTCGACGGCGCCGATTCCTCGACGAAGCTCAAGCTCATGGGCGTCGACGTCGCGAGCTTCGGCGACGCGTTCGCCGCGACGCCCGGCGCGCGCGAGGTCGTCTACTCGGATGCCATGACCGGCTGGTACCGCAAGCTCGTCGTCGCCGATGACGGACACACCCTCCTCGGCGGAGTGCTCGTCGGTGATGCGAGCGCGTTCCCGAGCCTGCGGGCGATGGTCGGCCACGACCTCGCAGCGCCGAGCGCCTTCGTCATCCCCGAGGACGAACGCGGCGCGAAGGCCGAGATCAACCTCGAACTGCCCGACGACGCGGGCGTCTGCTCGTGCAACAACGTGAGTGCGGGCCAGATCCGTGCGGCGTTCGCGGACGGTGCCACGACGGTCTCGGACATCAAGACCTGCACCAAGGCAGGGACCTCGTGCGGATCATGCCTGCCGCTCGTCATCAAGCTCGTCGAGGTCGAGCAGGCGAAGGCCGGTATCGAGGTCGACAGGTCGTTGTGCGAGCACATGCCATTGTCACGAAGCCAGCTGTTCAACGCGATCAAGGTCGCGAAGCTCACGTCCTTCGACGACGTCATCGAGCGTTTCGGCGCCGGGCGTGGCTGTGACGTGTGCAAGCCGACGATCGCCAACATCCTCGCCAGTCTCGAGAACGGCCACGTGCTCGACGGTCAGCAGGCGACGATGCAGGACACGAACGATCACGTCCTCGCCAACATGCAGAAGGACGGTACGTACTCGGTCGTGCCGCGCATCCCGGGTGGTGAGGTGACGCCGTCGGGTCTCGTCGCGATCGGGCAGATCGCCGAGAAGTACGGCCTCTACACGAAGATCACCGGCGCCCAGCGCATCGACATGTTCGGTGCCCGCATCGACCAGCTCCCCGCCATCTGGCGCGAGTTGCTCGACGCGGGCTTCGAATGCGGCCAGGCATACGGCAAGAGCTTGCGTGCGGTGAAGTCGTGCGTCGGGCAGACCTGGTGCCGCTTCGGCGTGCGCGACTCCGTCCGTCTCGCGATCGACCTCGAGACCCGGTACAAGGGGCTGCGCAGCCCGCACAAGCTCAAGATGGGTGTCTCCGGGTGCGCGCGCGAGTGCGCCGAGGCGCGCGGCAAGGACGCCGGCATCATCGCGACGGAGAACGGGTGGAACCTCTACGTCGGGGGTAACGGTGGCTTCAAGCCGGTGCACGCGCAGTTGCTCGCTGAGGACCTCGACGAAGAAGAACTGATCCGCACCATCGACAGGTTCTTCATGTTCTACATCTCGACAGCCGAGCGGCTGCAGCGCACCGCGCCGTGGCTCGCCGAGCTCGAGGGCGGCACCGAGCACCTGCGCGAGGTGATCATGGACGACGCGTTGGGCATCTGCGCCGACCTCGACGCGATGATGGAACGTCACGTCAACGCCTACTCCGACGAGTGGCGCGACGTCCTGGAGGACCCTGAGAAGCTCGCCCGGTTCACGGCCTTCGTCAACGACGACACGAACGTCGACCCCGATCTGCTCTACGTCGTGGAACGTGACCAGCCCCGCCCGGCGACCCCGGCCGAGAAGGCCGACGCCACCCTCGAACTCATCGACTCCAACCGACGTCCCGTCCGGATCGCAGGCGAGCGCATCCCCGTCGGCGCAGGCGCTGCACAAGGAGGCCAGGGATGACAACCCCCACGCCTAGCGAGGCCGGTACCTCGTGGACCCCGGTGTGCGCCGTCGACCGGCTGACACCGGAGCGGGCCGTTGCGGCACTCACGCCGGACGGCGCGCAGGTCGCCCTCGTGCGCCTCGCGAACGACGAGGTGTTCGCCGTCGGCCACCGTGACCCGTACGCCCTCGCGAACGTCATCGCCCGCGGCGTCGTCGGGACGCGCACTCTGGACGGTGAGACGTACGACGTCATCCAGTCGCCGCTGTACAAGCAGGCCTTCGACGTGCGGACGGGCGAGGACGTCGCCGACCGCGCCGTCCGTCTCGGCACCTGGGCCGTGCGTGAGCGCGACGGGATGATCGAGCTGGGCGAGCGCACGAGCGACTACGCAGAACCGGAGCAGACGACGCGCTGATCGTCCGGCCGCCTCGCCAGGTCGGTCGCCTGCGGCGGGGACGGTGGCGATGTGCCCGGCCAACCGCGATGATGGGACGGTGGCCATCCTCATCGACCCGCCGATGTGGCCCGCGTGGGGCACGGTGTTCTCGCATCTCGTCTCCGACAGCTCGCTCGACGAGCTGCACGCGTTCGCGCACGATCATGGCGTTCCGGATGCTGCGTTCGACGTCGACCACTACGACGTGCCGGAGCGCATGTACGACGCGTTGGTCGCGGGTGGCGCGCTGCCCGTGCGCGCCACTGAGCTCATTCGCCGATTGATCGCCGGCGGTGTGCGGGTTCGTGCCGTGGAGCGCCGATCATGAAACTGCTCGACGGGTGCTGCGCGGGCGTGAGTGCGCGTCGCTTCTCGCGTCACGAACATCACGGCGGCCGCGGCGCGTCGCTGCCTAAGGTCGGGGAGTGAACACAAAGGGCCGCAGCGAGGAGGAACGGATGAGCGACGCAGTCGCGGCGGGGCGCGTCGTCCTCGTCGGCGGCGGACCGGGTTCGCTCGACCTGCTGACGCTGCGTGCCCTGCGCGAGCTCGAGCAGGCGGACGTCATCGTCGCCGATCGCCTTGGCCCGCGGGACGAACTGGCGCGTCTCGATCTGAGCGCCGAGATCATCGACGTCGGCAAGAGCCCGCACCATCACCCCGTTCCGCAGGACGAGATCAACGCGATTCTCGTGCGTGAGGCGCGGGCCGGGCGGCGGGTGGTGCGCCTCAAGGGCGGCGATCCGTACCTGCTCGGCCGCGGGGGGGAGGAATACCTGTCCTGCCACGCGCACGGCATCGACGTCGATGTCGTGCCCGGCGTGACGAGCGCGCTCTCCGCGCCGCTCGCCGGCGGCATCCCGGTGACGCATCGCGGATGGTCGGCGGGCCTGCTCGTGCTCTCCGGGCACGACGAACTGGCGCTGCCGGCGCTGGCGGCATGGCCGCACACCATCGTCGTCCTCATGGGGATGGGACGCCTGGGCGAGCTGACGGCCGGCCTCGTCGCGCACGGCAAACCGGCCGCGACGCCCGCGGGCGTCGTCCACCGTGCGTGGACGCCGCTGCAGCAGGTCGTGCGTTCCACCCTCGACGAGCTCGCCGGCGAGTGCGCCACGCGGGGCATCGGCAACCCGAGCGTCATCGTCATCGGCGACGTCGTCGACGTCCTGCCCGACGCGGCGATCATCGACATGACGACGCAGCAAGCCACCACCGAGGGGACGGGTGAGACCGATGCGTGACCAGCAGCCGGACGGCGCGAGCGCCCCTCGAGACGCCGCTCGGCGTGCGTCGCACGCCTCTGCCGTCGCTTCGGTGGAGTTCGCTTCGGATTCCGCTCCCCAGCAGCGACAGGCGCCGCACGACCTCGCCGGGCGGCGCATCGTCATCACCGCGCAGCGCAAGGCCGATGAGTTCGCCGCACCGCTCGAACGTCGCGGCGCCGAGGTGGTCCGGGCAGCGACGATGTCGCACGTGCCGCACGTCGACGACCCTGAGCTGCTCGCCCATACCCGCGCGCTGACCGAGGAGCCGCCCGACCTGCTCGTCGTGACGACGGGCATCGGGTTCCGGGGCTGGTTCGAGGCCGCGGAGGCAGCCGGGCTGCGCGAGCGACTCCTCGACGCACTGCGGACGACTCGCATCTACGCCCGCGGGCCGAAGGCGCGCGGCGCTGTCGTCGGAGCGGGTCTCGAGGTCACGTGGACGGCCGCCTCGGAGACGGCCGAGGAGATCAAGGAACGTCTGCGCGGGGAGTCGCTCCACGGCGTCCGCGTCGCTGTGCAACACCACGGCGCCGGTTCCGACGGCATCGACGAGACCCTGCGCGCCGCAGGTGCTGACGTCGTCTCGCTCGTCGTCTACCGCTGGGGCCCGGCGCCCGACCCCTCTGCGGTCGCGCGCGCCGTCGATCTCGTCGCGCGATCCGACGTCGATGTCGTCGCGTTCACCGCAGCTCCCGGCGTCTTCGCCTTTCTCGACGCCGCGCGCGCCTCGGGTCAACAGGATGCCGTGCTGGACATGCTGCGCGAGGGGCGCGTCATCGCGGCCTGCGTCGGTGACACCACCGCGGCGCCGCTGCGCGAGTGCGGCGTCGAACCGATCGTGCCGACGCGCTTTCGCCTCGGCGCCTTGACGCGCCTGGTCGCCGACACCCTCGGCGGGCACAATGACGGCCATGCCTGACGACATGACGGTCGCCCCGACCGCGCCCGATCTCGCGCCCCCTGAATCCTCCGCTGTTGCAACGGCGCCCGCGCGTGGCGGCCGGCGAGCCGCACTCGTCCTCGTCGCCCACGGGACGGCGAGCCCACAGGGCCGGCGGGTCGTCCACGATCTCGCCGACGCGGTTCGCGCCGCGCGCCCCGACCTCACCGTCACCGAGGCGTATGTCGACGTGCAGGAGCCGAAGGTCGCGGACGTCGTGGCGCGCTTGGTGCCCGAGTTCGACGAGGTCGTCGCCGTGCCGCTGTTGTTCTGCGGCGGCTACCACGTGCGGGTCGACGTCGCGAAAGCCGTTGCGCCGCACGACAACGCGCGCTCGACGGGCGCGCTCGGCCCGTCGCGACCCATCGCGGAACTGCTCGCGCAGCGCCTCCGCGAGGCAGGCGCGCGTCCCGGCGACGCGATCGTCATGGCCGCCGCCGGGTCCAGCCGCGCCGAGGCCACCGCCGACGCCCGCGCCCAGGCACGTCTGCTCGCTGACGTCTGGGGTACCTCGATCGACGTGGCCTTCGGCTCGGCTGCCACCCCGTCCGTGCCCGACGCCGTGAGCGCAAACCGCGACCACCCTCACGTCCGTGTCGCCGTCGCCGCGCTGCTGCTCGGCGAGGGGCACTTCCATGACAAGCTGACGCGTTCGGGCGCCGAAATCGTCACCGCGCCGCTGGGCGCATCCCCCCAGATCGTCGAGCAGATCCTCACCCGCTTCGACGAGGAGTGACCTCCAGTCCCCAGGCGCAGCCGGCCCCGCCGGGGGCGAATCGCGCCGTGACACGCATCGAGCGCTGACGGTGGTCGCTGCCGTCGGCTAGGGTCGAAGCAGACATGACCCCTCGAAGCAGGAGCCACTCATGACGTTCGTCATCATCCTTCTCGTCATCATCGTCGCGCTCGTCGTCGCAGCCGTCATGATGTACAACGGCCTCGTCAAGCAGCGCAACACGGTGCAAGAGGCCTGGCACCAGATCGACGTCGAGCTGACGCGTCGTCACGACCTCATCCCGAACCTCGTCGAGACGGTCAAGGCGTACGCGAAGCACGAGGCGGGCACGCTCGACGCCGTCATCCGCGCGCGTGGTGCGGCCGTCAACACGAACGGTTCGCCGGCGCAGGTCGCCGAGGCCGAGGGTGAGCTGAGCCAGGCGCTGGGTCGCCTCATCTCCGTCTCCGAGGCCTACCCCGACCTCAAGTCGAACCAGAACTACCAGCAGCTCATGGGCGAGCTCAGCTCGACCGAGGACCGCATCTCCAACGCGCGCCGCTACTACAACGCGTGCGTCAGCTCGCTCAACTCGAAGGTCGACTCGATCCCGACGAAGTTCATGGCCGGCCCCGCGGGCGTGACGAAGGCCGAGTACTACGAGGCCGACGAGGCGACGAAGGGTGCCCCGCGCGTCAACATGACGAACGACCAGGCGCCGAACGTGCAGTTCGACGCGCCGCAGAGCCAGCAGCGTCCGTACAACGAGCAGCCGCAGCTGCCGCCGTCGCAGATGCCGTACCCGACGCAGAACACCGCGAGTGGCCAGTACCAGGCGCCCGGCCAGGAGGGTTACGGGGTGCCGTACCCGGAGCAGCGCAAGTGAGCCGAGCCCACCTGCGTCGACGCCCCGAATCGCCTGTGCGGTTCGGGGCGTCGTCCGTCGCCTCCCGATGGACGGGCTGGGGCGTGGGCCTGCCCGACGACGCGATGGGGTCGCTCTGGGCAACCTCGGGCGCGTTTCGCGTCCTGACGCTCGCGTACAGCCTCTTCATCCATTCGATGGCGATCTCGCACTATTCGCGCCCCCACCTGGCAAGCGCCCTCATCGCGGTGCAGTGCATCTGGTCCGGCATCGCGGCGTACACGATGTTCGCGCGCCGCACCTGGCGGCCTGTGCTCATCGGGCTCGACCAGGTCGTCACGCTCGCGCTCGTCTACTCGACGTGGATCGTCGCACCCGAGAGCTGGTGGGATCACAAACAGAGCCTGCCGACGACGATGTGGGTGACGAACGCCGTGCTCACCGCCGGGATGATGTGGGGTGTCGGCGCAGGTTTCGCGAGCGCCGTCGTCCTGGGGCTCGCGTGCCTGCACGTCGGCGGAGATCTGTCGTGGCTCGAACGTTCACCGACGCTGCCCATTCTCGTCAGTGCGGGCATCGCCGCGGGGGTGGCGAGCCACGGTGTGCAGCGCGCCCACGAGCAGTTGACGAGGGCGCTCGAGCTGCGCGCCCGGGCCGCGGAGCGCGAACGGCTCGCCCGGCAGGTGCACGACGGAGTGCTGCAGGTGCTCGCCTTGACCGCGCGCGAAGGGGAGCGCGCGGGTGGTGAGTTCGCGCGTGTCGGGCAGCTCGCCGCCGAGCAGGAGCAGGCTCTACGCCACCTCATCGCGGACGGCGACGACAGCGCGCGCCGCGACGGCACGTGGGCGGGCAACGCGGGGGCAGTGCGTCTTAATGGTCTCGCCGGGGGAGTCGCCTCCAGCCTGCGTGATGCGGGTCAGAACGGGGTGGCGCGGGGTGGGGGAGCTCTCGACGCCGGCATAGAGGCGTCGTCGGTGGACGCGCCGGCGCGGGGTGCTGCCCGCCGGTCTGACGCGCCTGACCCGACGGATCTGCGCCAGGCGCTGCTCGCCCTCGAGAGCCGTCGGTGCCACGTCAGCGCCGGAGCCGAGGCGGTGACGCTGCGCCCCGACGTCGTCGCCGAGATCACCGCGGCGGTGCGGCAAGCCCTGACGAACACCGATTTGCACGCCGGGCGTGGTGGCGCACCCGCGACCTCGTACGTCCTGCTCGAGGATCTCGGCGATGAGGTCGTCGTCACCGTCCGTGACGACGGCGTGGGCATGTCGCCGGAACGGCCGGCGCAGGCACGCGCCGAAGGGCGACTGGGCGTCAGCGGATCGATCGTCGGACGCATCGAGGCGATCGGCGGACGCGCGCATCTCACCACCGCGCCGGGCGAGGGCGTCGAGTGGGAGTTCACGGTGCCGCGCTGAGGCGCGGCAAGCGGCCTCGATCATGATCGTGTCGCGCGACGGGCGTTCTCATCCGCCGCAGCAGTGGAGCGCCGCAGCGCCACGGTGGCTCGCGATCTTGGCGTCCGCGACAATGTCGTCATGAATGACTCGTCCCGTGAGCCCCAGGCCCGCGTCATGATCGTCGACGATCATCCGATGTGGCGTGACGCCGTCGAACGCGACCTCGTCGCGCGCGGCTACGACGTCGTCGCCACCGCCGGGTCCGTGCGCGAGGCCGTCGATCGCGCTCGTGCGACGCGCCCCGACCTGGTCCTCATGGACATGAATCTGCCCGACGGCAACGGTGCCGACGCGACGTCCGCCATCATGCTGACGCTCGCCGAGGTCAAGGTGCTCGTGCTGTCGGCGTCGTCGGCGCGCAGCGACGTGCTCGACGCCGTAAAGGTTGGTGCGTCGGGCTACCTGCTCAAGAGTGCCAGCGCCGCCGAACTCGTCGACGCGGTCGAGGCGACGCTGCGCGGAGACGCGGTGTTCACCCCCGAACTCGCCGGGCTGGTGCTCGCGCACCTGCGTGGCCGCGTCGACACCACGAACGACCCGGCGAGCGCCCTGACGCCCCGCGAGAGCGAGGTGCTGCGCATGGTTGCGAAGGGGCTCGCGTCGAAGCAGATCGCCTCGCGGCTCGGCCTCAGCAGCCGCACCGTCGACAACCACGTCGCCGCGACGCTGCGCAAGCTGCACCTCGCCAACCGCGTCGAACTGACGCGGTTCGCTCTCGAGAACGGCCTCGACTGACGTTCGCCGCACCTGCGTGGACAGGGGCGTCCTGAGCACTCACTCGCGTCCATTACTCACGTCGTCTGAGTAGTCCTGCTCAGGCGCCGAAGCCGACGGCCGACGAGGCTCGAAGGCATGAATGAGAACCAGCCCTCGAACTCCTTCGACCCGTCCCGCCCGGTGCCGCCCTACGGTCCGTCGTACTCCGGACGCCCTGCCTTCGACGCTCCTGACGGCCACTCGACGCCGCCGCCACCGTTCATGGGGGCGACGCCGAACAGTGGTCATCGGCAAGGCCAGTACAGCGGTGCCGCTCCCGGCCCGGCCCCCCATGACGGGCGCCCTGGTGCAGGACCGGCACCCGCATTTCCCGGTTCGCTCGCGTTCATCCCGCCGCCACCTCCCGAACTAAAGCCTCGACGGTTCGACAACCAGCAGATCGTCGCGGTGCTGCTGGCAGCCGCGGGTGTCGTCGTCACGCTCGTCGGGGTCGTGCTCCTGCTCGTCATGGCGGCGCGTGAAGGCATCCTGACGCCGCCGGTCCGCGTCGTCGGTGGCGCCGCGGGTTCGGCGGCTCTCGCCGCGGCCGCGTCGTGGGTGCGCCGTCGACCGGGTGGCCAGATCGGCTCCATCGCGCTGCTCGCGACGGCAGCGTCCGCGGCGTACTTCGACGTCATCGCCGTCACCCGCCTCTACGCGTGGGTGCCGTTGAGTGTCGGCCTCGCGATGGCGTTCGTCGTCGCGGCAGCCGCGTTCCTGCTCGCGATGCGCTGGGACGAGAAATGGCTCGCCATCGCGATCATGGTCGCGGTCTGCGTGTTCGCGCCCTCCTTGACGCAGGGCCCCGGCCTCGCGCTCGTCGCGTTCCTGTTCGTCATCCAGCTCGTCGGCGTCGCACCCGAGCTGACGCGTCGCTGGGACGAGCTCGGCCTCGCGCGGACCGTCCCCGTCGTGCTCGCCGCGACGTTCTGGATCGACCTCGACCACAGCGTCCAGGTGCCCGTCATGATCGGCCTCATCGCCCTCACCGCGGTGACGACGACGCTGCTCACCGCGACGGTTCGTCCCGACGCGCGCTGGGGTGCGGCCGCCTACGTCAGCGCCTGGCTGCCGATGTGGGTCTTCATGATCCGCGCCGACCGTTCGACGTGGACGCTGCTGGCCCTCGGGGCGATGCTCGTCGCGGCACTGACGTGGTGGGCCCTGCGGCACGCGGGGCGCGAGCTGCGCCTGGGCGCGCTCGTCGTCACCGTCATCAACGCGCTGACGTTGGCCTTCGCCATGACGACCGGGCCGTGGCTCGCCCTGCCGTTCCTCGCCGCTGCGCTCGTGCTGTTCGCCGCGCAGGGCATGACGCGTCAGCGCATGGACGGTCAGCTGGCCCTCGGAGCGCTGGGTCTCGCCGCCGTTGCGCAGCAGGTGGCCTCTCCCACGATCGACCTGTTCTACCGGGGGCGTGCCGCTGAACTGCCGGCATCCGTCGCGGTGAGCGGGCTGCTCATGCTCACGGTGGCCGCCGTCGCGACCTGGTCGGTCCGGGGCCGGACGATGCCCGCGCCGCACGTCCAGATGACGCTCGTCGGTGCCGGCTTCATCGGTCTGCTGGGCTTCGCGATGTCGCTGATCACCTGCCTGGGTCGCACGCCGTCGGGCTTCTTCCTCGTGCACCTCGTCATCACCGTCGGCGCGATGGCGCTCGCCGCGCTCGTGCTCGTCGCCGGCCTGACGCGGCCGCGCCACCTGTCGGCGTCGATGACGTGGGGTCTCGCGCTGCTCGGCTGCGCCCTTCTCAAGTTGCTCATGTTCGATCTCGCCTACATGGGCGCGATGACGCGGGCCATGACGTGCGTCGTCGCAGGCCTCGTCCTGCTCGCGGCCGGCACCACGTATGCCCGCACCTACGCGCTGGCCTCGAAGGAAGCGAAGCAGCCGAAGGCATCGTCGGAGCCGCGTCAGGAGCGTCACGTCTGACATGAGCCAAACGCGCACCGGTGACGGGTGGGGCGGACCCGCCCGTCACCGGTGCGCGTGCGTCGTTCATGCGGCGCGCCAACCCTCGAGACCCAACCATGTCGCCATGGTCGTGAGCTCGTCGCTCAAGGCGTCCGCGGCGCCTGGGTGTGCGGCGGGGGCGCCCGGCTCCCAGTGGATCGCGTGAGCGCGCAACACCCCGGCGGCGCGGTCGGCCTTCAGATCGACGCGCGCGACGAGGCGCTCGCCGAACAGGAACGGCAGGACGTAGTAGCCGTACTGACGCTTCGCGGCGGGGGTGTAGATCTCGAGGCGGTAGCGGAAGTTCCACAGTGCCTCGGTGCGTTCGCGCTGCCAGATGAGTGAGTCGAACGGCGACAACAGCGCGGCCGTCTCGATGCGGCGAGGGATCTTTGCATCGACGTGGCGCCACGCGGGTTTGTCGAAGCATTCGACGTCGACGGGTTCGAGTTCGCCCGCCGTCACCAGGTGCTCGATCGCCGGACGCACCTGCGCGCCCTTGAGTCGAAAGTAATCCCGTAGGCACAGCTCGGTGCCGACCCCGTGCGCCATCGCGCTGCGTCGCACGAGTTCGACGACGTCGTCGAAGTAGGCGACGTCGCTGCCCGCAGGGGCGTCGATCAGGGGGGTCGGTGAGAAGAACTCCTCGGCCAGTGCGGCGTCGGCGATCTGGTTCGGCAGGACGCGCTCGAGGCTCGCGTAGCGACGTTCGAACTGCGGCGTGCGTCCGGCCGAGGTGATGCGGCCCGCCCAGAACAGGTGCTCCAGGGCTGCCTTGACGAGCGACCAGTTCCAGCCCCAGTGGTCGTTGTTCAGCTGCTCGTCGTGTTCGAGCGCGACCTCGATCTCGCGGGCTGTGGCGGGCGGGTGCGTCGTGACGTGGGCGTGGACGCGTTCGACGAGGTCGGGGTGCTCGGCTGCGACGCGACGCATGCCACCCCAGGCGTCCTCATGGGCGCGCGCCATGCGGTGACGCAGCAGCGGCCACACCTGCGGCGTCACGAGACTGGCCTCGTGCGCCCAATACTCGACGAGACGACGTGGCGCGCGGTCCCGAAGCGCGTCCAGGTCGCGCTGCGCATACGGGCCGAGGCGGCTGAAGAAGGGGAGGTAGTGGCTGCGCGTGAGGACGTTGACGCTGTCGATCTGCACGACCTGCAGGCGCGCGGCGGTCGCCGTCAGGTGGCGTGTCGTGACGCTCTCGGGGCGTGCCTTCGCGAACCCCTGGGCGGCCAACGCGATGCGGCGTGCCTGCGCGGTGCTGAGGCGTCGCGGACTGCGGTTCGTCATGTCGCCGACAGTAGTGGGCGGCCCCGACAACCCCGTCGGCTCGGGGTTTTCCGGCCCCGTGACGGCGTGGCGACGCGCCGGCGTCCGGGCAGCACTCGGCACCTGACGGGCGGCGCCGAAGGCCTGGAATGAAAGGGTTGTCGCCGGCGCGCGGTAGCGTTCGCGCCATGGACGACGTGCACGAGGAGAGTTTCTCGACCGCGCTGCTGGCGCGCGGCAAACGGCTCGCGATCGTCGGCGCTGCGCTGCTGTGGGTGGCCTCGCCACTGCTCATCGGCGCGTGGGTGACGGTAGCCGTCAAGCTGGCCGACCGGGGGCATGTCGGCGCGCTGCTCCATGCCGCCATGGTGGTGTGGGCGCTGGTCTGTCTCGTCGTCCTGCTCGCCGGGTTCGCGATGCTGCTCGGCGGGGTGTTCTTCTGGTGGCGCTCGCGCGCCGTCACGCAGCCGCCGACCGCCCGCCGTGCGTCGGCGGGCGATGCTGCGTCGCGCTCGGCCCGTGCCGACATGCTGCGGCAGATGCAGCAGCAACTGCGTGAGGACAACGCCGGCAGCAGGGACGGCGAGCACGAGCGCGATGCAGGCTCGGATGACGCCGGCATCGAGGCCGCCGAGCCGAGCGTGACGCGCGTCGAGTCCGACGATTCGGACCCGCCGCACACGCGCCGGTAAACTCGAAAAGTTACTGTTCGACGGGGTGCCGCACGCGCGAGCCATCCCACCCGAGGTCGCCCGTCGGCCTCATGAGCAAAGAGGTGCGACGTGCCGGTCGGCAAGGTCAAGTTCTACAGCGCCGAGAAGGGCTTCGGCTTCGTCTCCGGGGACGACGGCGTCGACGTCTTCGTGCCCGCGAGCGCGCTGCCTGCCGGGGTGAGCCAGCTGCGTGGCGGAATGCGCATCGAGTACAGCGTCGTCGACGGGCGCAAGGGCGCGCAGGCGATGCACGTTCAGCTGCTCGACGCGCCGCCGTCGATCGCCGAGCGCAAGCGCAAGCCCGCTGAGCAGATGAGCGTTATCGTCGAAGACGTGATCCGTCTGCTCGATGACCTGTCCTCCGGGTTGCAGAAGGGGCGTTACGCCGACCGCAGCCATTCGAACAAGATCGCGACGGTGCTGCGCGCCGTGGCCGACGACCTCGAGGTCTGATCATGTCTGACGTCCCCTTCGTGCCCTCCGCGGCGAGCGAACCCGTCGAGCCGGCGCCCGCGTCGTCACCGAAGGCTCGCCGCGTCAAGGTGGTGAAGAACGACGCCGTCCTCGCCGCTGACGCCGCACGCGACATGGCGCGCGCCGCCGTCGTCGAGATCGCCTACCGCGACACGGTCGGTGAGCACGTGCGCTTCGAGATGAACTCGGAGCGACTCGGCACGCACTACTTCGCGAGCCTGGCCAAGGGCTACCCCGACTGGCAGTGGGCCGTCTCCGTGGCCCGCGCGCCCCGCGCGAAGGTCGCCACCGTCTGCGAGACGAATCTCGTGCCGACGGCGTCGTCGATCCTCGCGCCCGAGTGGGTGCCGTGGGCTGACCGGCTCGCCCCGGGCGACCTGAGCGCCGGCGACGTGCTGCCGTACAAGGAGGACGACCCGCGCCTCGAAGGCGGGTTCGAGGCAACCGGCAACGAGGACGTCGACCAGGTCGCCATCTTCGAGCTCGGCCTCGGCCGCGCGCGCGTGCTCTCGGCAGAGGGGCGCGACGAGGCGGCTCAGCGCTGGTACGACGGAGAGAACGGGCCGTCGTCCGACGTCGCCCGCAAGGCTCCCGCGCCGTGCGCGACGTGTGGCTACTTCCTGCCGATGGCGGGTGTGCTGCGTCAGCAGTTCGGTGTCTGCGCCAACGACTGGTCGCCCGCCGACGGCAAGGTCGTCGCCCTCGACTTCGGGTGCGGCGCCCATTCCGAGGCCGACATGGAAGCTCCGCAGGCGCACGACCATCAGGATGCGCCGGTGCTCGACGAACTTGACGTCGACCTCGAGGTCTCGGACGGCGGCAAGGGTGCGCGCGAGAACACCGAGCACGAGAACACCGAGCACGACGAGGCCTGAGGCAGCGATCATGCGGCGAGGGCCGCCCACCACGTGGTGGGCGGCCCTCGCCGCATGATCGCTGCCTCAGCTGACGCCGAGGATCTGCTTGACCGGTTCGATGCCGAAGTAGACGAGGAAGAAGAGCCCGACGACGTACATGAGTGGGTGCACGTCCTTCGCCTTGCCCTTGACCAGCTTGATCAGAATGAAGCTGATGAACCCGGCGCCGATGCCGACGGCGATCGAGTAGGTGAAGGGCATGAGCGCCATCGTCAGGAAGGCGGGAAGGCCGATCTCCATGTCCTTCCAGTCGATGTCGTTCGCCTGCGTCATCATGAGGTAGCCGACGATGACGAGGGCAGGCGCGGCGGCCTCCGAAGGCACCATCTCGACGAGCGGGGCCAGGAAGGTCGTGAGCAGGAAGCACACGCCGGTGACGATGGAGGCGAGGCCGGTTCGCGCGCCCTCGCCGACGCCGGACGCCGATTCGATGAAGGCCGTGTTGGAGCTGATGGAGCCGGCGCCGCCGGCCATCGCGGCCACGGAGTCGACGATCATGATGCGTTCGGAGTGCTCGGGCACACCATCCTCGTCGAGCAGGTCTCCCTCGGCGCCGACGGCGTACATCGCGCCCATGAGGTCGAAGAAAGCGCCGAGCACGAGCGTGAAGATGATGAGGATCGTGGAGATGGTGCCGATCTTGCCGAAGGCACCGAACAGCGAGAAGTCGCCGATGATCGAGAAGTTCGGCTGCGAGACGAACGAGTCGGGCACCTGCGGCACGGTGAGGGACCACCCTCCCGGGTTCACGACGTCCCCCTTGGCGTTCGTCTTGCTGCCGATGTTGCCGACCGTCTCGGCGATGACGGCGAGCGTCGTCGCACCGAGGATGCCGACGAGCATGGCGCCTTTCACCTTGCGGGCCATCATCGCGGCGATACCGAGCACGCCGATGATGAAGATGAGCACCGGCCAGCCCTGCAGCGTGCCGCTCGGGCCGAGTTGGAGGAAACCGCCGCCGGCGGAGTTGAAACCCGCGTCGTGGAGGGCGACGAGGCAGATGAACAGCCCGATGCCGACGCTGATGGCCGTCTTCAACGAGTGCGGAATCGCCGCGAACAGTGCCTTGCGAAAACCGGAGATGACGAGCAGGAAGATGATGAAGCCCTCGATGACGACGAGCCCCATGGCGTCAGGCCAGGTCATGCCCGGCAGCTTCGCCACGGAGTAGGCGACGAATGCGTTGAGACCGAGGCCGGTCGCGATGGCGAGGGGGAACTTGGCGATCGCGCCCATGAAGATCGTCATCACACCAGCGACGAGGGCCGTCACGGATGCCACGAGGGTGAGGTTCGGCGACGTTCCGCCGCCGATGTAATGGCCCGTCGAGTCCGGCACCGTGCCGATGATGATGGGGTTGAGGACGACGATGTACGCCATCGTGAAGAAGGTGACGAGGCCACCGCGGATCTCCCGTCCGACGGTGGAACCGCGTTCGCTGATCTTGAAGTAGCGATCCAGGGCGTTCGCGGGCGGCCCGGGGGCGGGGGCCGAAGTGACTGTGCTCGACATGGCGCACATCGTATTTGGCGCCCGTGTGCGCCGGGAAACGTGCTCAGCGGGTGGTCGTCGCCGCCTCGTCGGGTGCGCGCCCATGACCGGGCCCGTGAGTGACGTCTGCCGTCCCTTCGCCCCGCTCAGCAGAGGCGCACCGCCGGGTCTGAGGGCGCCGGCACCGAGCTCGGCCGTCGGTGCTTCGCCGCCCGTCAGGGGCGCGTCAACTAGGCTGTGACGGTGAGCCCAGACCAGCGTCAGCCGAAGCGCGCGCCGCGTGCTGACGGTGCGACGCCCCGCTCGATCGAGCGCGCCCGCGAGATGCGGGAGCGCGCCGAACACTCGATGTCCTACGAAGCTGGCGTCGTGCTCCCCGCCGAGGGCGAGGCGCGACTCGAGGAATCGCCGTACGAGAAGTTGTTCACCGGCGGCGACACCGTCATTCCGAAGCCGCAGCCGCTGCACGTCGACACACCCAAGGTGATCCTCGTCGGCGTCGCGTGCTGGGTCGTCATGCTCGTCGTGACGCTTCTCGTGCCCGCCCTGCACACGGGCGAGCGTGACTGGTGGCCGTGGACGTGCGTCGCGGGCGCCGTCCTCGGACTCATGGGCTGGGCCTACGTGCGTCGCGGACGTGGCAACGCCGAAGCTGCGTGAGCTCCGCGGACGGCGTCTTTCGCACTTCGGCCGAGACCACGGTCGTCCTGCAGTAGCCACCGGGCGACGTGTGTTTCGAGCAGGATGCTCATCGCTCGGCGCCGAGCAGCGCCCCGACGAGCGTGTCGGTCTCATCGCCGAAGGCGTCGTCCGCCGTCGTCCACGACGCATCGAGTGTGCCGAACCTGACGGGCTCGGCGACGTGCGGGACGAGGTCGACGATGGGCCGCCCTGCCTTGGCGATGGTGATCGACTCGCCGGCCTCGGCCCTGGCGAGCAGCCGGGAAAGGTGAGTCTTCGCCTCGTGGATGTTGACCGTCGTCATGTGGTTGGTCTACCGAACCAAGCTGCGCGGGGAAGGGCTCAGATGTCGCTCTCGTCGACGATGCGGTAGGCGTAGCCCTGCTCGGCGAGGAAGCGCTGACGGTGCGCGGCGAAGTCGGCGTCGACGGTGTCGCGCGTGACGATCGAGTAGAAGTGCGCGGTGCGTCCGTCGGCCTTCGGGCGCAGGACGCGACCGAGGCGCTGGGCCTCCTCCTGACGCGAGCCGAACGTCCCGGAGATCTGGACGGCGACACTCGCCTCCGGCAGGTCGATCGAGAAGTTCGCGACCTTCGACACGACGAGCTTGGTGATCTCGCCGTCACGGAACTGCTGGAACAGCTTCTGCCGCACCGCAACCGACGTCTCACCGGTGATGAGGTCGGCGTTCAGGCGTCCCGCGATGGTCTCGAGCTGGTCGAGATACTGGCCGATGACGAGGGTCGGTTCGCCGTCATGCTTGGCGACGATGCGTTCGACGACCGGATCCTTGACCGTCGCGCACGAGGCGAAGCGGTAGCGCTCGTCGGGTTCGCTCGTCGCATAGGCCATGCGGTCGGAGTCGGAGAGCCCGACGCGCACCTCGACGCAATCGGCGGGCGCGATGTAACCCTGGCTCTCGATGTCCTTCCAGGGTGCGTCGTAGCGCTTCGGGCCGATGAGGGAGAACACGTCGTCCTCGCGGTTGTCCTCACGCACGAGCGTCGCCGTCAGGCCGAGACGTCGACGGGCCTGCAAGTCGGCCGTCATGCGGAAGATGGGCGCGGGCAGCAGATGCACCTCGTCGTAGACGACAAGGCCCCAGTCGCGCGCATCGAGCAGTTCGAGGTGCGGGTAGACGCCCTTTCGCTTGAGCGTGAGCACCTGGTACGTCGCGATCGTGACGGGGCGGATTTCCTTGCGCGCACCGGAGTACTCGCCGATCTCGTCCTCCGTCAGCGTCGTGCGCTTGAGCAGCTCATCGCGCCACTGACGGGCCGAGACGGTGTTCGTCACGAGGATGAGGGTCGTCGCCTTGGCCTTCGCCATGGCACCGGCGCCGACGAGCGTCTTGCCGGCGCCACAGGGCAGGACGACGACGCCGCTGCCGCCGTCCCAGAACCCGTCGACGGCCTGACGCTGGTAGGGGCGCAGCTCCCAGCCGTCGGTGTCGAGGTCGATGGGATGGGCCTCGCCGTCGACGAAACCCGCACGGTCCTCGGCCGGCCAGCCGACCTTGATGAGCTCCTGCTTGATCGCGCCACGCTCACTTGGGTGGACGGCGACGGTGAAGTCGTCGAGGCGATCGCCGACGAGTGGCTTGATCTTCTTGTGCCGCAGCACCTCTTCGAGCACGGGCTTGTCGGTGGAGTGCAGGACGAGCTGGTCGCCGTCCTTCTCGAGGACGAGACGGCCGTAACGATCCATCGTCTCGGCGACGTCGAGCAGCAGCGGTTGCGGCACGGGGAAACGGCTGTGCGTGATGAGGGCGTCGACGACCGTCTCGGCATCGAGGCCTGCAGCGCGGGCGTTCCACAGGCCGAGCGGCGTGACGCGATACGTGTGAACGTGCTCGGGGGCGCGTTCGAGCTCGGCGAACGGAGCAATGGCGCGACGCGCCGCCTCGGCGTTCTCGTGATCGACCTCGAGCAGGATCGTCCGATCGCTCTGCACGATGAGTGCGCCGTTGTTCACGCGTTGCCTCTCGGTGGGGTCTGCGGCATCGACAGGTGCCGCGTTCAGGGTAACGGGCGCCAGCGACGGGGCATTCCGACCGGGGTGAGCACCGAGACGGCCGATGTTGTGTCATGAACGCGTGAGATAGCGCGCGTTCATGACACAACATCGGCGCCGCCCGTCATCGAGTGGGCCGTGACGCGATCTCCGTTACCGATGCGTTATTGAGCATTGCTCAACAAGTGACGAGTGGGGCTCTAGGGTGTGCTTCAGATCACATGAAAATGTCATCTCCCGTCGAGCAGGAGGCCCCCGTGACTGCTGTATCCGCACCTGACGTCGCCATCGATCCGAAGCGCCGCAAGCGGCTGCTCGCCGCCAGCCTGCTGAGCAGTTCGATCGAGTGGTACGACTTCTTCATCTTCGGGACCGCAGCAGCGCTGGTGTTCCCTCATGTGTTCTTTCCCGACAGCTCCGCCTTGACCGGAACCCTCCTGTCGTTCGGGACGTTCTGGGCGGCCTTTCTTGCCCGCCCACTAGGTGGCGTGCTCGCCGGCCACTACGGCGACAAGTACGGGCGCAAGCGCGTCGTCGTGATCTGCGTCCTGGCCATGGGAGGGGCGACGTTCCTCATCGGCCTCCTGCCCTCTGCCGCGACGATCGGCGTCCTCGCGCCCGTCGTCCTCGTGACCCTCAGGTTCGTCCAGGGCCTTGCGGCCGGTGGTCAATGGGGCGGCATCATCCTGCTCCTGACGGAATCCGAGGGGCCGAAACGCCGCGGCTTCGCCGGCACCTTCGGTCAGATGGGCGTCCCGATCGGCGTGTTGCTCGGCAACCTCATCTTTCTCGTCGTGTCGCAGAGCGTCTCCAAGGCTGACTTCGTCTCGTGGGGTTGGCGCATCCCGTTCCTGCTGAGCGTCGTCCTGTTCCCCCTCGGGTTGTACATCCACAACAAGGTCGAGGACTCGCCGGAGTTCAAGGAGCTGCAGGCGCGTTCCGCCGAGCGGATGAACGACGCCCCTGCTCAGGCGCCCGCGCTCGACGTGGTCCGCAAGGCGTGGAAACGCATTCTGCTCGGTTGCCTCACGATGGGGGCGACGAATTCGATGTTCTACGTCGGCATCGTCGGTTCCCTGAGCTACGCCTCGAGCGAGCTCGGGATGAAACGAGAGAGTCTCCTGCTCGTCACTCTGGTGCTCTCGGTGCTCAACATCCCCATGATCTTGTGGTCGGGCGCACTCTCGGACCGGATCGGACGGAAGCCCGTCGTGTTCTGGTCAGCCATCGGCCTCGCAGTCGTCATCTTTCCCTACTTCGCTCTGCTCGGGACGAAGAGCATCGCGATGTTCGCCATCGGGGCTTTTCTCACGAGCTTCTTCCAGTCGACGATCTACGGCCCGCTCGCCGCCTATCTTGCAGAGATCTTTCACCCGTCGATGCGGTACTCGGGCATGTCGTTGGCGTATCAGTTGGCCGCCATCGCACTGGCCGGCCCGACCCCGATGATCATGGCCTCCGTCATCGACAGAACGGGCAGCACGCACGGGATCGCCGCCTACATGGTGGTGCTCAGCGTCCTGACGGCCGTCGGGGCCTGGCTGCTGCCGGAGACGAACCCCAAGTCAGTTCGCGACGACCCGTCGGCGGTGCCCGGGGTGGGTCTCAACGATGCTGTCTGAGCTCGCGCGGTGATCCGCGGATGACGGTTGTCGGTGCGAGGTGTTTGGATGGACATCAGCTGAGAAGTCCTCGACCTCCACGAAATCTGAGGTGTTCGCATGACCCGCAAGTCCGGCCTCGACGTCGACACGTTCGACGCGTCCGTCCGCCCCCAGGACGACCTGTTCGCCTACGTCAACAACACGTGGGTTCGCGAGCACCCCATCCCCGACGACAAGTCGCGCTACGGCGCGTTCGACCGCCTTCGTGAGAAGAGTGAGGCGGCGATGCGCGTCATCATCGAGGAGGCCGCGCAGAAGGCGGAGGACGCCGAGAACGGCAACCCGCCCGAGGGCTTCGGCCCGGCCACGCAGAAGGTCGGCGACCTGTACCGCTCGTTCATGGACACCGAGCGCATCAACCGTCTCGGCGTCTCGCCGATCGCGGAGGATCTCGCCGCCATCGACGGGCTGACGAGCGAGCACGATCTGCTCATGCTCCTCGGCCACCTCGAGCGCTACGGCATGGGCGGTCTGTTCGGTTTCTACGTCAGCGCCGACGCGAAGAACAGCGACGAGTACATCGTCTACATCGGCCAGAGCGGCCTCGGGCTGCCCGACGAGGCCTACTACCGCGAGGCGCAGTACGCCGAGATCCGCGCCGCCTACCAGGAGCACATGGTGCGGCTGCTCGAACTCGCGGGTGTCTCCACGCCGGAGGCCGTCGCCGACCGCGCTTACGCCCTCGAGGTCGACCTCGCGAAGCACCACTGGGACAACGTCTCGACGCGCGACGCCATCAAGACCTACAACCGCTACACGCTCGACGAGCTGCGCGACGTGCTCGGCGCGTTCGATCTCGACGCGTGGATGGAGGGCCAGGTCGTGCCGGACGGCGCGTTCGCGAACGTCGTCGTCGGGGAGCCGAGCTACCTCGAGGGGCTCGCGGAACTGTTCGCCACCCGTCCGCTCGAGGATTGGAAGGCATGGATGACGTGGCACCTCGTCACCTCCTTCGCGAACTACCTCGGCGACGCCGTGGTCGAGGAGCGCTTCGACTTCGCCGGCCGCACCCTGTCGGGCACGCCGCAGCTGCGTGAGCGCTGGAAGCGCGGCGTCGGCCTCGTCGAGGGCGTCCTCGGCGAGGAGGCCGGCAAGCTGTACGTCGAGCGTCACTTCCCGCCGGAGGCGAAGGGGCGGATGCAGGAACTCGTCGGCAACCTCGTCGAGGCGTTCCGTCGCAGTTTCCGCGAATCGACGTGGATGAGCCCCGAGACGCAGGTCAAGGCGCTCGAGAAGCTCGACGCGTTCACGCCCAAGATCGGATACCCCGACGAGTGGCGCGACTACTCCGACCTGCAGATCGTCGCCGACGACCTCGTCGGCAACATCAAGCGTTCCGCGTCATTCGAGACCGACTACCAGCTGGCCAAGATCGGGCAGCCCATCGACCGCAACGAGTGGCTCATGAGCCCGCAGACGGTCAACGCCTACTACCACCCGATGATGAACGAGATCGTCTTCCCGGCCGCCATCCTGCAGCCGCCGTTCTTCGACGTCGACGCGGACGACGCCGTCAACTACGGCGGCATCGGCGCCGTCATCGGACACGAACTCGGCCACGGCTTCGACGACCAGGGCTCGCGCTTCAACGGAGACGGTGAACTCGTCGACTGGTGGACCGAAGGCGACCGCGAGCGCTTCGACGCCCTGTCGGCCAAGCTCATCGCGCAGTTCTCCGAGCTCGAGACGCGCGACGCCCCCGGCCTCAAGGTGAACGGTGGCCTGACGGTCGGTGAGAACATCGGCGACCTCGGCGGACTGACGATCGGGTACAAGGCGTACACGATCGCCTGCGAGGACGCTCCGGCACCGGAGCTCGACGGTTTCACGGGCGCGCAGCGCTTCTTCCTCGGCTGGGCTCAGGTGTGGAGCGGCACCGCTCGCGAGGCCGAGGCGAAGCGTCTGCTCGCCACCGACCCGCACTCGCCGATGGACGTGCGCGCCAACGCAGCCCGCAACCTCACCGAGTTCGTCGAGGCGTTCGACGTCAGGGCCGGCGACGGCATGTGGGTCGACGAGGACGAGCGCGTGCGCATCTTCTGAGGCACCTTCCGAGGCCCTGAACGGCCACCAGACGGATCGTTCTTCCGGCCGCGGGCGCGGTGCGGTGGGATTGGGCTCATGACCCCACGCCACATCGCGCTCGCGCTGCTCGTCGTTCTCATCTGGGGGCTCAACTTCGTCGTCATCCACGAAGGGCTGGCCGGCATGCCGCCGCTGCTGTTCGTGGCGATCCGGTTCGCGTGCATCCTGCCGATCATGGCGTTCGTGCCGCGCCCGCAGGTCGCGTGGCGCGACCTCGCACTCGTCGGGCTGCTCATGTCGGCCGGGCAGTTCGGGTTTCTGTACTCGGCGATGGCAGCGGGTCTGGCCTCCGGGCTGGCCTCGCTGATCCTGCAGGCTCAGGCGCTGTTCACCGTCGTCATCGCCGCGGCCATCCTGGGGGGAGCGGCGGCGACCCATCCCACTCATGGGCATGGGCATCGCCGTGGGTGGGCTCGTCGTCGTGGCCCTCGGACGCTCGGGGGCGACACCGCTCGTCGGCGTCCTGCTGTGTCTCGCGGGAGCGCTGAGCTGGGGTGCCGGTAACGTCGCCTCGCGACGCTGCGCGGGAGCGTCAGGCCTCGGTTTGACGGTGTGGGGCAGCCTGTTCGTCCCGCTGCCTATGCTGGTGTTGTCGCTGCTCGTCGACGGCCCGGGCGCTGTCGGTGACGCGCTCACGCACTTCGGCGGCGCGGCGATCGCGTCGACGGCGTACACCGTCATCCTTGCGAGCCTCGTTGGCTACACGATCTGGAACGGGCTCATGGGCATCTATCCGGCATCGAACGTCGCCCCGTTCACGCTGCTCGTCCCCGTCGTCGGCTTCCTCGCCGGCTGGGTCTTCCTCGGCGAACGCCCCAACGCTGCCGCGTTCGTCGGCGGCGCGCTCCTGCTCGTTGGCGTGGTCGTCATCGTGCTCGGCCCGCGCGCGCTGACGCGGCTGGGCGCCAGCCGTCAGAGCTCGAAGCGCTCGAGCGTGACGCCGTCCGCGCCGTAGACGAACAGGGCGTGCTGCAGGGTGCCCGCGAGCGCGCGGGGCATCCAGTGGCGCGCATCCGGCCACATCTCGACGTACGGAATCTCGTCCTGACGCACCCACCGGCCGGCGATCTCGTCTGAATCCTGCACCGCGCCGAGGGCATCGGACGCAATGAACACATGCGCCCGCATGTCTTGGGTCAGGTCGTCGTGGGAAAAGCGAAAGTCGAGGACGCCGGCTGGCGCGAGCGTCTGCGCGCGCAGACCCGTCTCTTCCTCGAGCTCGCGGGCGGCCGCCTCCTGCGCGCTCTCACCGGCGTCGATCTTTCCGCCGGGGGCGACGACGCGGCTACGACCGAAGCCGCGCAGCTTTCGCCCGAGCAGCACCTCGTCCGCCCCGTCGCTCGTACGGGTGACAAGGACGAGGCAGGTCTCGAGGGGCGTCGCGGACGTCACGCCGACGCCACGCCCGTGATGCGGTGGATCGAGAACGTCCGCGTCACTGGCGAGGCGTCGCCCAGCTGGCCCGTGACGCGCCCGCCTGTCACGCTCGCGGGGCGGAACAAGCCGCGCTTGATGTCGCCGCCGGCCTCCACGTAGCCGATCCACACGGGAACGCTCTCGGCGGCCGCGTCCTGCAGCAGCGCCAACGTCACCGTCGGATCACAGGACGGAATGCGCGTGTGCGCGTCGTGCTCGCTCGGACGGACGGCGTCCTTCTCGGCGGCCCGTAGACGGCCGGCCAGCTGCTCGGCCTCACCGGCGTCGAGCGTGTGCACCTGGACGGGGGTGGTGCGGCGCGACGGCGTCGGGGCGCGCTCGACGGTGGCGGCGCGCACGACGACCCCGCCATCGGAGGTCTCGGCGACAGGCGCGTGACGATGCTCGCGCAGGACGTCGAGCAGCGTCGCCGCAGGCATCGGGGAGACGCAGACGGTGGGTGCGATGCGGCGCAGCTGCAGCGACGCGAGACCCGTGTCGGCGACGAGCGCGTCGAGGGCGGCCTCGTCATCGCTGCGCACGTACGAACTGACCGAGCCGACGCGCACGTGGCCGTGGCGGCGCGCGACGTCGCCGAGCAGGTATTCGAGAGCCTGCGGGATCGGCGTCATGCTGTGGCGACGCAGCAACTCGAGCGCCTCCGCCGAGGAGACCCCGTGGTCGAGCAGGCGACGCAGACTCGCGTCGCTGAAGCGGAAAACCGTTGCACCACCGCGGGATTCGACGTCGGCGGCGCGACGCATGAACGTGGCGGCCTCTTCCGCCAGCGGGCCGGGCGCGACGGCGGTGAGGTCGCCCTGGAGCATGACCTGATCGACCGGCTCCGGGAGCGCGGTCGACATGGCGGTCGTCACGGCCTCGACATCCGCGGCGGACGACGGGTCGGCCGCGAGCAGCGCACGCCCGGCGCTGGTGAGCGCGCCCCGGCCGAGGACGCCGAGCCATGCCGCTTCGCGCAGGACGACATCAGCGTGGGTGGGCGCCCCGGCAGGCAGGCGGAGCGGTCGGCGCCAACGCAGCAGCGCTTCGACGCCGTCGATCGTGGGGGCGCTGCCCGCCGGGAGGGCGGCGAGGACGTCGAGCACGTCCCGGCGGCGGGCCCGCATGAGCGGCCACGCGGCGTCCTTGCCGAGGACGTTGACGAGCGTCCCGTCGACGCTCTGACCCGCGAGGCCGGGGGCGCGGACGGTGTCACGCCACGCCAGAGCGAGGGCCGTCCAGCGTCGCGCCGGGCTCCAGGTCGTCCATTCGTCGTACAGATCGGTCGGTCGCCACGTCGCGTCGATCTCTCCGTCGGAGGCGAACAGGCCTGCGGCGTGGCCGATCTCGAGGACGAAGGCGGTCAGTTCGCTCGACGCATCGAGCCTCGCGGCGAGACGACGGTGATCGCGGACGGACAGACCACCGGTGCGCAGGACACGCGGCGCCTCCTCATCCCAGGCGGCGGCGACGTCGTCGAGTCGCCACAGCAGATCGAGCACCTCCCCGGCGGCAGCCGTGTCGGCGTCGGCCTGGTCGACGTGACGTGGCTCGGGTTGTGGCGGCGCCCACGGTTCGCGCGACAGCCGGCCGCCGCGCAGGGCGAGGCCCACCTCGCGCGGGATGACGGCGTCGTCACCGTCGAGGGCGACCATGAGCCCGGCGCGGACGAGTTCGTCACGGACGGCGCGCAGGGCGGGCGTCGTGAACGAGGCGCGGGCGCTGCCCCAGCGCAGTTGCTCGATGACGGCGCGCGCGCGATCGGTGAGACGTGCTTCGGCGTCGGCGACCTCGTCGGGGGTGGTCGTGGGCGAGAGCGCGAGGGTGCTCGGATGTGTCACCAGCTCGGCGGCCGAACGTCCCAATCCTGCTGGGTGCGTGAGGATCTCACCGACCGCGCGAGCCGTTCGCCAGCCGTCGGAAGCGCGCCAGACGAGCGCCTTCGCCCAGAGCTCCCGGATCCCCTGTTCGACGGCCTTCTTCGACGCGCCGAGCGCGGCCGCGGCGCCGTCAGCACCGACGACGAGGAGGGCTTCGACGAGGCGCAGCGCGCCGCCGTCGAGATGTTCGAGCGCACGCTGGACGCTGGCGCGCGTCGCGGCGCGAGCCGCGAGGGAAGTGATGTCCGCCGGCGCCGGTCGCGTGAGGTCGGGGCGCGCGAGCAGGAGGGCCGCGAGCTCGTCGTCGCTGCGGGCCCTCAGATCATCGGCAAAACTGCGCGCGGCTCTGGGCACCCGCACCACGGTAGTCGGCGGCGCGGCCGGGGGCACCTCGACATCCGGTGAAGACGTCTGTGGCGAGACGGCAGAGCGCACCATGGACGTCGGCTGGGTGGGCGGGGGCTCGAGTGCGCGGTATGACGGCCTGCTGAATATGAGCGAAATTCGCACATGCGGACAGGAATCGCGGATGTGGACGTGGATCGCGAAGGTGGACAGGAATCGCCGATGTGGATCGCGGATGGGGACGGGTGGGGCCAGTGTTTTGAGGGTCGGGGTCGTGAGGATCAGTGGCGTGAGGAGATGCCGAAGGAGGCTGTCCATGTTCGGCCGGGGTGCAGCACCATGAGGCCCTCGCCCGTGTTGAACGCATTGGCGGGGCACGTCATCGGCTCCACGGCCAAGCCCGAGCGTCGGTTCTTCGGCTCCGGCAACCCGTCGCCCGTGAACAGCTGCACGTAGCCGAACTCGCGCGCATCGGCCCACAACGTCGTCACCCGCGACGACGTGCTGACGCTGACCTCCCAGCGTGCGGCGTCGTTGCTCGACGACGCGGCTCCGTCAGCCCGTGGCGCCGCGTCTGCAGGCCGCGAGGGCATTCCGCTGCCCGGGCGGGCTCCGATACCGGTGAAGCACGTATCGAGGGTGACGCCGCGCAATGATGCGCTTTCGGTGAAGTCGATCGAGGCTGGTCCACGCCCCACCGGGATGAGCCGCTCGTCGACGGTAAGGGCTTCGTCTAGAGGGGCGGTCAGCGTCACGTCGTCGAGTGAGCTCTCACCTGCCGTCAGATAGGGGTGCATGCCGAACCCGAACGGGCATGGCGTGTTGGAGAGGTTCGTGGCGCGCGGCGTGATCGTCAGGCCGTCGGGGCCGAGCACGTACGTCATCTCGAATCGCACCGTCCACGCCCATCCCGGCTGCGGGTGCAGCGTGACGCCGACGGTGACGCGATGCGTCGCGTGCTCCACGAGCTGCCACGGTTGCCAGCGCACCAGCCCGTGGGCGGCGTTGGCGTGCTCCGGTTCGGTCAGCGGCAGCAGGTACGTGTCGCCGTCGAACGCGTAGCGCCCGCCTGCGATGCGGTTCGGCCACGGCGCGAGGACGTGCCCGCGGGCCGCGTCGGCCATGGTGTCCTCGGCGTATCCATGGACGATGTCCTCGCCGTCGTGGCGCAGCGTCCGCAACCCGCCGCCGACCTCGACGATCGTCGCCTCGTACCCGGACGCCCTGATGTGCCACTGCGTGCCGCTGGGAAGGGTGGGCTGCTCGTCGTTCGTCACGCCCACAGCGTAGGGAACGGGCGCGTCGTTGGGGTTGTCGGCGCCATGCGCCAAGATGGTGAGCGTGAATCCTTCGACTGCCATGGCAAGCGTGATCATCGACGAACTCGTGCGGCTCGGCGTCAAGGACGTGGTGCTCTCGCCCGGTTCGCGTTCGGCGCCGCTCGCGTACGCGGTGGCCGCGGCCGACAAGGCTGGACGGCTACGTCTGCACGTGCGCGTCGACGAACGTTCGGCCGGGTTCCTCGCCCTCGGTCTCGCGAAGATCTCGCGCAACCCGGTGCCCGTCATCACGACGAGCGGCACGGCCGTCGCAAACCTTCACCCTGCCGTCCTCGAAGCACATCACGCGCAGGTGCCGCTCATCATCATGAGCGCCGACCGCCCCGCAGAACTGCGCGACACGGGCGCCAACCAGACGACCGATCAGGTCAAGATCTTCGGCTCCGCGACGCGGTGGTTCCACGAGTTCGCGACGCCGAGCGAGCGCGCTGGGCAGAACACGGTGTGGCGCTCGGTCGTCGGTCGCGCGTTCGCCCACGCGACGGGCGTCCCGACGGGCGACGTCGGGCCGGTCCACCTCAACCTGCCGTTCCGCGAGCCGCTGACGCCCGACGTCGCCGACCTCGCGATGGCCGGAGCCGTTGCGGGCGCGGGGGCGATCGTGGCGAGGGACACGAGCGCGACGTCCGATGAGGAAGGCCGGGCTGATGACGCCCCCCCAGCGACGGCACCCGTGTGGCCCGAAAGCCTCGAGGGGCGGGATCGCGGGCGCCCCTGGATGCAGTTGCGTGCTCCGGCATCGACGGTCACCGTCGCGCCCGGCCCGGGCATCGCACCGGTGCCGCGTACGCTCGTCCTGCTCGGTGATCTGCCCGATCCGAAGCTGGCCGCCGAGGTCGCCGAACTCGCCGACGCGGCGGGCTGGCCCGTCATCGCCGAGCCGTTCGGCGATTACCACCGCGGGCGCGCCATGCCGCACGGTTCGCTCATCCTCGCCGCCCACGACTGGCTCGACGAGCACCTGCCCGAGCGTGTTCTCGTCGCCGGACGCATGACGCTCTCGCGCGACGTCGCGAAGCTGCTGCGTCACCCCGAGGTGACCGTCGAGGTCATCACGGCCTCGACGTCGTGGGCCGACCCGTCGCACGTCGTGCAGCGCGTGCACGAGTGGGCCGCCATCGCGCGCTCGCACGAACTCGTCGCGGCGTGCGCGGACCGTCGGTGGTCGAGCAGTTGGCGCATCGCAGGGCAGCGTCTCGCGCAGCGCATCGGGCCGCTCGTCGCGCGGTCGTGGCCGTCCGGCCTGGCCGCGACGTCGACGCTCGTGCAGCATGTGCCGGCCGGGTCGGCGCTGCTCATCGGGTCGTCGAACACGGCGCGCGACCTCGATCTCGGTCGCAACCCGCAGCGCATCGCGCGTCAGGTCTGCTCCGTCGCGAACCGCGGGTTGTCGGGCATCGACGGGGTGGTCTCGACCGCCGTCGGCATCGCGCTGTCGCACGACGGCCCGAGTTTCGCACTCATGGGCGACCTGACGTTCCTGCACGACAGCAACGGCCTGCTCATCGGCCCCGGCGAGCCGCGCCCCGACCTGACGATCGTCGTCATCAACGACGACGGCGGCGGCATCTTCGGCACGCTCGAGCAGGGGCGCAGCGAACTCGCCGAGCACTTCGAGCGCGTCTTCGGCACGCCGACGAACGCCGACCTCGCGCTCGTGTGCGAGGCCCGCGGTGTCGGGTATTCGCTCATCGGGTCGCGTGACGAACTCATCGAGCGCGTCAGCGACCCGGCGCCCGGGCTGAACGTCATCGAGGTGCGCATCGAGCGTCACCTCGAGCGTCAGGCGCGCCACGACCTTTTCGCGGCCGCCATCGACGCCGTCGCCGACGCCGGTGAGATGGACGCGCGCTACGAACGTCGATGACGCACCCCACCCTCAGGTATGGTGCGCGCCCGCGTCATCTCGGCAAGAGTGGCAGGAGGCGACGCCCGCCCGGGCGCCGCAGCCCACATGGTGGCGCACCACACGATGAAGGAGAGACGACATGACGGTTGCGACCGACGCAGTGTTCGAGATGCCCGAGGACGGCGACAACGACGGTGAGCGTCTGAGCGAGCAGGACGCCTCCAACATCGACACCCCCGACGCCGGCGGCGAGGCCGACACGGTGGACGAGGACAACGTCCCGCACTCCGGCCTCGACAGTGACAAACTGCAGGAGAACTGATCGCGCTGCCCGGCCGCCCGCGAGGTTGCGGGCGCCCGGGCATGATGCGCGAGACGACGACACGAGGAGATGACGAGCATGGCACTGTCCGACTTCATCGAGCAGCTCAAGGCGCGCCTGAGCGGCGCGTCCGATAGGACTGGAGAGACGGCTCAGAACGCAACCGACAAGGCTGGTTCGATCGACGAAGGTGACCCCACGCGCACCATCGTCAGCAACGACCCGGGAACGCCGACGGACCACGCCGTCTGAACCGCATCGTCTGAATCACGCCTCACGCGGGGGCCGAGCAGGCCCCGGTGAAGGTCACGTCGGCCTCGTCATGCACCACGTGCGTGGCGGGGCCGTTCGCCACTGTGATGTCGTAGCCGGTCAGGTGGGACGGGCGACCACTCGAGGTCACGCGAACCTCGATGATCGCCTGATGCCCGGGCAAGATTTCGTGTGGGTGCGCGACGGCGGGAAGTGACGCAAACCCGACGCTCATGGGCGTCTCGGGATCGAGGCTGCCTTCGGCAGGCCCCGCGTCGATGACGGCGAAATCGCGCACGTCGACACGCGACGATCCAGCGCTCGGCGTGATGGCGATGATTCGGGCCGTGTGCCGATCCGTGTTGGCGATGACACCGCTCGGGAAGGCCTTCGGTTCGGACGCGCCGCAGGCCCCGATCGCGAAGGCGACGTTGCCTCCATCGGTGCGGCGCACGTCCTTCGGCCCGCCGAAGGCCGCGACGAGGGCCAGGGCGGTACCCAACGCGACGACGATGGCCGTCCAGGTGCGCGCAGGCTTGGACTCGCCCTGTCGGGGACGGAACGCTGACATCGGTGGGGCCTCTCCGCGTCACCGCGCGGTGACTGCCGCCTCACCCTATGTGTTGCGCCGCCCACCGCGGGCGCTTCCGGGGCGATCGGGGCTGCCCTCTGGCGGGTGCCGGTTGTCGCGCGTCACGACCGAGTGGCCCGGCGCCGCGCCGGCATGGTCACGCGCTTGAATGCACCAGCCCATGTGAGTTCACCAGCCCAGCGCAGACGGCGAGGTGGATGCTCAGTCCAACAGGTGTGCCGCGACGGTGGCTCCGAACTCGCGGGCAGCGGCGAGGTCGTCATCACCCACGTCGCCGAGACGTTCGAAGGGCTCGGCGACGAGGCGCAGTTCGAGGCCCGTCGTGATGGCGTCGAGAGCGCGGCGCGCGCCCGTCGCGTCGCTGCGCCCGTGCACCCAGTAGCTGAACGGGCGCCTGCGGACGTGCCCCTGCAGCGCGCCGTACGTCGAGTCAAAACTGTGCTTGAGTGCGCCGGAGAGGTAGCCGAAGTTGACCGGTGTGCCGAACACATACGCATCGGCGTCGAGGTAGGCCCGCGGGTCGGTCGCCTCCAGCGCTTCGATCGCGACGACCTCGACGAGTCCGTCGAAGAACTCCGGGTCGCTCGCCCCCGCGATCACTGCATCGCGCAGGGACACCGTGGCCAGGGTCGGTGCGTGGCTGATGACGAGAAGACGCTTCATCTGATCGACGCTACCGCCCGGCCGCCGAGCGTGGAACCAGCCGTCCCGCGCGGAGCTGAAGTACCGCATGGCAGGGTTGTGGCCATCAACTCGCACCGTGAGGGCTGAAAGTCGGCATGGCGCGATCGCAGCTCCGAACGCACACAAGAACCGGAGCGACGTCGCCAAACCTGCCCTCCTCGCGCGTCAGTCGTCGCGCAACGCCTCGCGCATGGGTGAGAGCTTGGCGACGGATTCGGCGACCTCGCTCACCGGATCGGACCCGGCGACGATGCCGCACCCGGCGAACAGCCTGATGCGGCAGGGGTTCTCGATGTCGATCTGGCCGCTGCGCAGCGCGATGCCCCACTCGCCGTCGCCGGCGGCGTCGATCCAGCCGACGGGCCCGGCATAGCGTCCGCGGTCCATGTGTTCGAGCTCGTCGATGACGAGCGCCGCCTCGTTCGTCGGCGTCCCGCACACTGCAGCCGACGGGTGCAGCGACGCCGCGAGCGTCAGCGACGACGCACCCCCGGCGAGCGCGCCGGAGACGTCCGTGGCGAGGTGCAGCACGTTCGGCAGATTGAGCACGAACGGCGCGTCGGGCACGTTCATCGACGAACAGTGCGGCCGCAGCGCCGCCTCGACGGAGCGGACGGCATACTCGTGCTCCTCGAGGTCCTTCGAACTGCGCGCGAGGCTCGCGGCGAGCGCCAGATCCTGCTCCTCGCTGGAGGCGCCGGCCCCGGCGCGACGGATCGTCCCGGCGAGGACGCGTGAGGTGACGAGCCCCTTCTCCGAGCGCACGAGCAGCTCCGGCGTCGCGCCGACGAGACCATCGACGGCGAACGCCCACGTGTCGCGGTAACGCGCCGCCAGGCGCGTCAGCAGCCAGCGTGGGTCGATGTCGGCGTCTGCGACGTGGATCTCGTCACGCGCGAGCACGACCTTCTCGATGCGCCCCGTGCGGATCATCTCGATGGCGTCGCTCACGGCGCTGCGCCACTGCGCGGGCGTCAGCGCGCCGTCACGGGCCTCGACGCCCGTCGGTGCCAGCGCCGGCGTGACGTCGGGCAGGCGGTCGCTCGTGCGGTTGATCGTCGTGAGCCACGCTCGCCCGCCGCGGCGCCCGACGACCATCTCGGGCACGACGAGCGCCGAACCCTCGTCGGAGGAGTTGCGGAAACTGAACGAGCCGAACGCGACGAGTCCACTGCCGGGCAGGGCGACCTCGTCCTCGACGTCGGCTGCCGCGACGAGCGCATCCCACCACGACTCGGCGTCGGCGAATCGCTCGTCACCGCTCGTCGCGATCGACGCGGCGCGCCCCCACGCGACGAGACCCTCACCGCGGCGCACCCACGACATCACGTCCTCGGCCGGGCGGCCCGCCGGAACGAGCGAGACGAGATCGCCCGGGTCGGCGAGCTCCTGGGTGCGCACCCGCAGGTGCGGCGTGCGCGCGGCGTCGGCGGGCGATGGGGAAAGGCTCACGAGACACCAGCCTAACCCCGTGCCGCGGACGGCTCGGTGGCGCGAGGCGCCGCCGTCAGCGACGCGTGATGACGCCCCGCGCGCCTGCTCATTCAGGTGACCGCGAGGGCACGCGCGCGCGAGTGCGAGAATGGCCCCATGAATCGTGCTGGCCTGGACAAGCGACCCAGCGATGTCGCGCGCATGTTCGACGACGTCGCGGCGCGCTACGACATCATGAACGACCTGCTCTCCCTCGGCCAGGACCGTCGCTGGCGCAAGCAGGTGCTGACGGCGCTCGACCCCAAGCCGGGCGAGATCGTCCTCGACATCGCCGCAGGCACGGGCACCTCGTCGGAGCCCTTCGACGCCGCGGGCGCCCACGTCGTGCCCGCCGACTTCAGCCTCGGCATGCTGCGCGAGGGCAAGAAGCGCCGCGCCGACCTCGGATTCACCGCCGCCGACGCAACGAAGCTGCCGTTCGCCGATGCCTCGTTCGACGCCGTCACGATGAGCTTCGGCCTGCGCAACGTCGTCGACGTCACGGGCGCGCTCGCCGAGTTCGCGCGCGTGACGAAGCCCGGCGGGCGCCTGCTGATCTGCGAGTTCAGCCACCCGACGAACGGGCCGTTCCGCCGCGTCTACACCGAGTACCTCATGCAGGCGCTGCCGCCCGTCGCGCGCGCCGTCAGCTCGAACCCGGAGAGCTACGTCTACCTCGCCGAGTCGATCCAGAGCTGGCCCGCGCAGCGTGAGCTCGCCGAGCAGATCAAGACGGCAGGCTGGGCCGACGTCGAGTGGCGCAACCTCACCGGCGGCATCGTCGCGCTGCACCGCGCGGTCAAGCCCGCGGCGAAGAATGCGCCGAAGAACCAGCAGTCGAAGAACCAGCAGGCGAAGAAGAAGGGCGGCGCGGCGTGAGCGACGCCGTCAGCACCAGCCCCCAGGCAGCCACCGAGAGCGCCGACGTCATCGTCGTCGGTGCCGGCCCGGGTGGTTCGACGATGGCCGCGTACCTCGCGCAGGCCGGCCTCGACGTCCTGCTGCTCGAGAAGACCCGTTTCCCGCGCGAGAAGGTGTGTGGTGACGGGTTGACGCCGCGCGCCGTCAAGGAGATCGACGCGCTCGGCATCCCAACGCCCGAGAGCGAGGGGTGGATCCGCAACAAGGGGCTGCGCCTCGTCGGGCGTGGCATGCGTCTGCAGGTCGACTGGCCCGACGAGGGAGCCTTCCCCGCCTACGGTCTCGTGCGCACGCGCCAGGACTTCGACGACATCCTCGCCCAGCACGCCGTCGCCCAGGGCGCGCGGTTGCTGCAGGGCGTCAACGTCACGGCGCCCATCGTCGAGAACGGCCGCGTTGCCGGCGTCGAGGCGAAGCTCCTCGGCGGGGACGGGCGTGCCACCGGCGAGAAGGCGACGTACCGTGCCCCGCTCGTCGTCGCCTGCGACGGCAACTCGAGCCGCCTGGCGCTCGCCGTCGGCCGCGAGAAGCGCGAGGACCGGCCGATGGGCGTCGCCGTCCGCGCCTATTACACGAGCCCGCGCACGCACGACGACTACCTCGAGAGCTGGCTCGAACTACCGTCGACGAACGAGCGCGGCGAGAAGATCCTGCTGCCCGGCTACGGGTGGATCTTCGGCGTCGGGGACGGCACGAGCAACGTCGGCCTCGGCATCCTCAACACCTCGAAGGCGTTCGGCAAGACCGACTACCGCGAGGTCATGCGCCGCTGGGTCGCGACGATGCCGCCCGAGTGGACGTTCGGCGACGCGACGATGGTCGGCGACATCCGCGGAGCGGCGCTGCCGATGGGCTTCAACCGCACCCCGCACTACGCCGACGGCCTCATGCTCGTCGGCGACTCCGGCGGCATGGTCAATCCGTTCAACGGTGAGGGCATCGCGTACGCGATGGAGGCCGCGCGCCTCGGTTCGAGCGTCGTCGCGGACGCGTTCGGCGCCGCGAAGAACGGCGGCGACGTCGCCCGCGAACGCATCCTCGCCACCTACCCCGACGTCATGAAGCAGGCCCTCGGCGGCTACTTCACGCTCGGACGCCACTTCGCCACGATGATCGGTAATCCGCAGATCATGAAGCTCGCCGTCACGTACGGTTTGCCGCGCGAGGACCTGATGAAGATCATCGTCAAGGTGATGGCGAACCTCGCCGACCCGGGCGGTAAGAGCGCCACCGATCGCCTGTACACCGTGCTGACCCGCCTCGCGCCCAACGCGTGAACGGCCCAGGAAGAGTTGAACCATGAGTGCTGAATCCGCGCGCACCTCGAGCGCCCAGTCGGTCGCGTCCGCGATCGTCCCGGACGCCTCGGCGGAGCTGAGCGACCGCCTCGTCGACGGGTTGGAGCGCGTCAACGCACGCCTCGACGTCGTCGTCGACCACGACAGCCCGCTCGTGCGTGAGGCCAGCCACCACCTCGTGGACGCCGGCGGCAAGCGTTTCCGCCCGATGCTGACGTTGCTCACCTCGATGCTCGGCACCGGCATCAGCGACGAGGTCGTCGACGCGGCGGCCGGCGTCGAGCTGACGCACCTCGCCTCGCTGTACCACGACGACGTCATGGACGAGGCCGACATCCGCCGCGGTGTGCCGAGCGCCAACGCGGTGTACGGCAACTCGACGGCCATCCTCATCGGCGACCTGCTCTTCGGCAAGGCATCCGAACTCATCGCCCACCTCGGCCCGGAGGCCGTCATCCTGCAGGCCCGGACGTTCGTGCGCCTGTGCGCCGGCCAGATCGAGGACGAGCGTCAGACACCCGACGGCGCCGACCCGATGGAGTACTACCTCAAGGTGCTCGCCGACAAGACGGGCGTCCTCATCGCCGCCGCCGCGCAGTACGGGGCGATGTTCTCCGGCTGCGACGAGCGCACCGTCGAGGTGCTGGGCCGCTACGGCGAGCTCGTCGGGCTCGTCTTCCAGCTGAGCGACGACATCCTCGACATCGCGAGCGAGGCCGAAACGTCCGGCAAGACCCCGGGCACCGACCTGCGTGAGGGCGTCGCGACGCTGCCGACGTTCTACGTCAACGCCTCGAGCGACCCCGCCGACGCGCGCCTGAAGGCACTGCTCGCGAGGCCACTGACGGACGACGCCGAGCACGCCGAGGCCCTCGAGCTGCTGCGCGCGCACCCCGCCATGGAGCAGGCCCGCGCGCACACGCTGACGACAGCGCGCGAAGCCGCCGCTCTCATCGACGAACTCGGCGAGGGCGAGGTGCAGGACGCGCTCAAGGAGGTTCCGCTGAGCGTCGCGACGCGTTCGGCGTGACGGACGCCGATGCGGGGACGTTGAGACCACGTGCTGACACCGCGTTCCGTCCCGAGGCGTGAACGCCGGGTGTTCAGCAGGTGACCATCTGGGTGTCGAATGTGGTGCCAGACACATGTCCAGTTGAGGGGGCGTTAGAGTCGCAGTTATGCCTCGGCTAGACATCGAAACGCGACGCGCGCAACTCATCCAGGCGGCCGTCGCGATCGCCCTGCGGGACGGCCTGGACAACACGACCGTCCGCCGTATCGCGACGGAGGCGGGCGTCTCGCTCGGCACCGTCCACTACTGCTTCGACAGCAAAAAGGCGCTGCTCGAAGCCATGGTCGAGTCGATCGCGACTCGCGACATCGAGGCGGCGTCACTGCCGTTGCCGGACGACGTCTCGCCCGTCGACGCCATCCGCGCCGCGTTCCGCTACTACTGGTCGATCAGTGGTGCGCAGGCGGACCGGCAGCGACTCGTCTACGAACTCGTCGCCTACCTCGTGCGTCAGGAAGACTCGGGCCCCGAACTCGCGCGCCGCATCTTCGCCACGAACTACGCGATCGTCCACGACTTCGTCGAGACCTTCCAGACACGCTGGTCGAACGACCTCGGCATCCCGACCGAGGTCGTCCAGCGCATGGTCATCGCCATGACGGACGGCGTCGCCCTCGCCTGGCTCGCCGACGGTGATGACGACAAGGCGCTCGCCGTCCTCGACGCCTTCGCCGGCCTGTTCGCCGACCGAGTGTCCGCGTGAGCGTCTTCGACACGCCGTTGGGGCCGATCGGGGCGCCGACGGCCGTCCTCGACCGCGCAGCGTTCACGCGCAACCTGACGGCGCTACGCGACGTCGCGGCCCCCGTGCCGCTGCGCATCGCGACGAAGTCGATCCGCGTGCGCTCGCTCATCGAGGAGGCGCTGCGCCACGACGGCTGCAGCGGTCTGCTCGCCTATTCGGTCGCCGAGGCGCGGTGGCTCGTGTCTCACGGGCTACGTGATGTGCTCGTCGCCTACCCGAGCGCCGACGTCGTCGCGATGCGCGCCATCGCCGACGACGAGGACGCACGCGCCACCGTCACGCTCATGGTCGACTCGCCCGAGCACGTCGCGATGATCGCGCGCGGCGCCACGCAGGCGGGGGTCGTGCTGCGCGTGGCCATCGACGTCGACATGACGTTCAAGGTCGGTCCGTTCACCGCCGGCGCGCACCGGTCCGACGTGCGTACGCCCGAGGACGCCGTCAGCCTCGCGCAGTGCATCGAGCGGACGCCGGGCGTCGAACTCGTCGGCTGCATGTTCTACGAGGCACAGATCGCGGGCGTGCCCGATTCGACGCCCGGTCACCGCCTCATGAAGTGGGCGTCGATGCGCGAGATCGAGGGCCGCCGACGCGCCGTCGTCGACGCCCTGCGGGCGTACTCCGACCTCGAGATCATCAACGGAGGCGGCACGGGATCGGCGCACATCAGCGGGCGTGACGGCGTGCTCGGCGACATCGCCGTCGGCTCCGGTCTGTTCGCGCCGCGTCTGTTCGACGGCTACCGCGCGCTGCGCACCGAACCGGCCTGCTGGTTCGTCTCACCCGTCGTGCGCAAACCCGACCCGCAGACCGCCGTCACGTATTCGGGCGGCTACATCGGCTCCGGGCCGCCGTCACGCTCGCGGGTGCCGGTGCCCGTGCATCCGCGCGGGCTCAAGTACTACGGCCAGCTGGGCGCGGGGGAGGTGCAGTCGCCGCTGCACGGAGAGTCCGCGCGCGGGTTGAGCATCGGCGACCACGTGTGGTTCCGCCACTCCAAGGCGGGGGAGATGTGCGAGCGGTTCGACTCGATCCTCGTCGTCGAGAACGGCGCCCTCGTCGACGAGGTCGCGACCTATCGGGGAGAAGGGCAGAACTTTGGCTGAGTGGAGCAACTGGGCCGGCAACGTGACGGCGACGCCGCGCGAGGTCGTCACGCCGCGATCGCGCGACGAGGTCGTTGCGCTCGTGCAGCGCGCCGCGGCGTCGGGCGGGCGGGTCAAACCGGTCGGTGCAGGGCACTCGTTCACGGCGATCGCGGAGCCCGTCGACGTCCAGGTGCGTCTCGATGCGCTGAGCGGCATCGTCGTCGACGAGACGACGAACCGAGTGCGCATCAAGGCGGGGACGCACCTGTACGACCTCGTCGAGCGGCTCGCCGAACACGGGCTCGCGCTGCCCAACATGGGCGACATCGACCGTCAGACGATCGCGGGGGCGGTCTCGACGTCGACGCACGGCACAGGGCTCGGCTGGACCGGGTTCGGCGGCGCCGTCGTCGGCGGCGAGATGGTGACGGGCACCGGCGACGTTCTGCGCTGGAGCGATGGCGGGGAGAACGCCGACCTCGTGCCGGCACTCGCCGTCACGCTCGGGGCGCTCGGGGTGATCACCGAGGTCGAGATGCAGTGCGTGCCGGCGTTCACGCTGGCCGCGACGGAGGGCCCGTCGACGATGACGGCGGAGTTCGCCGGCCTCGACGCGACGCTCGCCGAAATCGACCACTACGAGTTCTACTGGTTTCCGCACACCGACAAGGTGATGACGAAACGCAACGTCCGCAGGGGCGGTGACGCGGCGGTCAAGCCGCTGCCGCGCTGGAAGGGACGACTCGAGGATCAGTTCCTGTCGAACACCGTCTTCGGGTGGCTCAACGAGCTCGCGGTGCGACGGCCGTCGCTCGTGCCGCGCCTCAACGACATCTCCGCCTCGACGCTGTCGGCGCGCGAGTTCTCGGATCGCTCGCACGCCGTGTACGCCTCGCCGCGGACGGTGCGGTTCCGCGAATCGGAGATGGCCGTGCCGCTCGAGGCCGCCGAGCCGATCCTGCGCGAGATGCAGCGGTGGGTGAAGCGCACCGGTGAACCCGTCGCGTTCCCCGTCGAGGTGCGCTGGGCTGCCGGTGACGATCGCTGGATGTCGACGGCCAACGAGCGTGACAGCTGCTACATCGCCATCCACCAATACGTGAAGGCCGACCACCGCGCCTACTTCGCGCACTTCTGGGACGTCGCCCGCGAACTCGGCGCGCGCCCTCACTGGGGCAAGATGCACGACTACGACGCCGACTACCTGCGCTCGGTCTACCCGCGTTTCGACGACTTCGTCGCCCTGCGCGATCGTCTCGACCCGCAGCGGGTGTTCGCCAACCCGTATCTGGAACAGGTGCTCGGGGCCTGACGGCTGGGCGCACGGGGCCGAGCCGGGCCGAACACGAGCGAAATCGGTGGGATCGAGCGCTGCAGTGCTTGATCCCACCGATTCGCTCGATCGTGGTTGGTTGTCCACAGGGCGACGTCGTTCGCCCAGCACGCCGTGCCCTCGATGGGCGACAGTGTGAGAGTGAATCCGCCACCCGAGCTGCTGCGGCAGCGAATGCAGCACGGACCCCATCATCTGCACGTGAGTGAACTCGCCACCCATGGGCTGACGCATGACCACGTCCGACGCTGGGTCCGTGACGGTTGGCTCGAATCGCTCGGCAACGGCAGCTATCACATCGTGACGCCGCCGACGTCCGAGAATCCGGCGGTGTGGCGCCGCGAATTGGCGCGACGCCGTGTTGCCGCCACGCTCACGGCACTGCCAGACGTGCTTGCCCTCTATGACCGTCGCAAGGGGGGTGAGCATGGCGCGCGTCGTCGTCGATCTCGCGGACGCCCGGGTCGAGTCGCCGGGGGAGAGCCGGCTGCGCTGGTTGTGCCACACCTACGGGATCGCCTTGGAACCGCAACACCCGATTCGCGACGAGACGGGCGGCGTCTTCGCCCGGGCTGATTTCCGGGTTGCAGTACTCGTGTCCTCATCGAGTTCGACGGGCTCGGCAAGTACGACAGCCCGCGCGCCCTGCAGGCCGAGAAGCTGCGTCACCTGCGTCTTGAGCGTCTTGGCTTCATCGTCGTGCGGTTGACGTGGCATGACCTCGCTGACCCGGCGCGCGTCGGCGCCATGATCCGAGTGGCTGCGTGTTCAGGCGGCGGCTGCGACGCGTCGGGCGCGGCGGCTGCGGGTGGCGTGCTGCAGCGAGTCGAGCGTCAGGGCGACGAGGGCGAGCCACACGAGGCCGAAGCCGACCCAGCGTCCGGCACTGATGTGCTCGCCGAGTACGAGCACGCCGCACAGCAACTGCATGATCGGCGTCATGAACTGCAGCAGCCCGATCGTCGTCAGCGGGATGCGACGGGCAGCGGCGGCGAACAGCAGCAGCGGGATGGCCGTCGCGACGCCGCTGAAGGCGAGCAGAACGCTGTGCGAGACGCCGTGCCCGCTCCACGTCAGATCCTTCGACGGCAGCACGAACAGCAGCAGCGCGGCGGCCAACGGCGCGAGGACGACGGTCTCCGCTGTCAGCCCTTCGAGGGCGCTGAGGTGGCCGCCGATGCGCTTCTTCATGAGGCCGTATGCGGCGAACGACAGCGCGAGGGAGATGGAGATCCACGGCGGGCTGCCGTAGTCGATCGCGAGGTAGACGCACGCGACGACACCGATCGCGACGGCGAGCCACTGCAGACGCCGCAGCTTCTCACCGAGCACGAGGACGCCGAGCATCACCGTCACGAGAGGGTTGAGGAAGTACCCGAGCGCGGCCTCGGTGACGTGGCCGCTCGTCACGGCGACGACGTAGATCGTCCAGTTCGCGGCGATGAGGAGCGCCGCGATCGTGATGGCGCCGAGCCTGCGCGCGTCCCTGAACAACCCGCCCAGGAAGCCCAGATTGCGGGTGATCGCCAGCAGGACGAGACACAGCAGCAGCGTCCACAGGATGCGATGGCTGAGGATCTCCCACGCGCCCGCCGGTTCGAGGGCATGGAAGTACAGCGGAAACAGACCCCACGCCAGGTAGGCGAGGAAGCCGTAGATCGTGCCTTGGCGCTGCTCGTCAGCCACGCTTCTCCATCGGTCGTCGGGCCGGGTGATCCCGGCGGGGCAGGTGACACCGGTCAGTGCATCAGAAATCTATCCATTCTCGGTTTTCGTCTCGCGCTGGATGTTCGTCTCACGCAGGCGCCGCGCCAGCCCTGACGCTCGGCGCACCGGGGTGCGCACCGCGTGCTCGATGGCGTCGTCCGTGCCGACGACGGTGAGGTGCGCACTCGCGCGGGTCAGCGCGGTGTAGAGCATCTCGCGCGTCAGCAGCCGCGAACTGACCGGCGGCACGATGACCGTGACGTGCTCGGCCTGGCTGCCCTGCGCCTTGTGCACCGTCATCGCGTGCATCGTCTCGACGTCGGCCAGGCGCCACGGTGAGAACTCGGTGCGTTTCTTCGTCTCCTCGCCCGCCTTCTGCCCGCGGTCGACGAGGACGACGAGGTGCCCGCCCGCGTCGATGACGACGCCCGTGTCACCGTTGAAAAGCCCGAGGCTCGGGTCGCTCTTCGTCACGATGACGGGCCGGCCGACGTACATGCGGCCCGCCACGATGTCGACGCCCCGATCGGCGAGCGAGGCCTCGACGAGGCGGTTCCAGCGGGCGACACCGTACGGTCCGGTGCGGTGCGCGCACAGGAGACGGTGGTGACGCAGGGCGCCCAGCGCCGCGTCACGATCCCCGGCAGCGGCCGCCTGACGCAGCTGCCACGCCGATTCCGCGACGTGCGGCAGCGCGGCCAGGTCGACGTCGCCCTCGCTGAGGTGTTCGACGTCGCCGCGCCCACCGCGCAGCACCGCGGTGACGCCCGCGACCTGTTCGTCCGGCGTCGGCGCCGCGAAGGCCAGCGCGAGATCGCGGCGGGATTCGCTGAGCCGGTGATGCGTCGTGAGGCGCACGATCTGCGCGTCGTCGAGCCCGGAGACGAGGTCGCTCAGCACCGAACCGGCCTCGACGGATGCGAGCTGATCGGGGTCGCCGACGAGGAGCAGGCGCGCCGTCGGCTTGAGCGCTTCGAGCAGGCGCGCCGTCATCGCGAGTGACAGCATCGACGCCTCGTCGACGACGACGAGATCGTGCGGCAGCGGGTTGCTCGCGTCGTGCACGAAGCGCTGCGAGTTCGTGCGATCCCACCCGAGCAAGCGATGCAGGGTGATGGCGTCGGGGGCCGCGTCGGGGCCGACGCCGTTCTCACGCAACGACTCCGTCATGCGCGCCGCCGCCTTGCCGGTGGGAGCCGCGAGCGCAAGGCGTAGGTCGGCTCCGAGCCCCGCGTGGGCGGCGCGGATGATCGCAGCGAGCGTGTAGGTCTTGCCCATGCCCGGGCCACCGGTGAGGACGGTCAGCGATCGCGTCAAGACCGAGTGCACCGCTCCGCGCTGCGCGTCGTCGAGCGCGATGCCGGCGATGGCCGCGTCGGCCTCGGCCTGCGACTGCGTGGTGAGGGGAGCCAGCAGTGATTGCCGCTGTGCGATGAGGTCGGCGATGAGGTTCTCGTCGCGGTCGTGACGATCCATGATGAGCAGCGGCGGATCTGCGGCGTCCGCGCCGTCGCCGCGCAGGTGCACGACGCCTTGGTGCGCGAGCGCACTCGCACGCACGAGATCGGCGAGGGCCGCAGGGTCGGGCACGGCGATCACCTCGGCGAGCGTCGCCACCGCGAGGTCGACCTCGTCCTCCTGGTCACGCGCGACCTCGGCGCCCGTCGTGGCGACGCCTGTGAGGTCGAGCGCGCTCGATCCTTCTCGGGCCGCGCGTACGGCGAGAGCGAGCAGCGCGAGCGGCCACCCGTCGCGTTCACCCACGGCGCGGGCGATGCGACGGGCCACGAGTTCGTCGCCGCGGCTGACGAACTCGTGCTCGGCGAGGACGTCGAGCGGGTGGCGTCCGTCTGTGCGACCCGCGTCAGGTGCGACAACCGCTGATTCAGGCGCAGTCTCGACATGGTGGTTGGTCATCGCAGCCTCCCTCGCTCGCGACCGTCGATGATGGCGGACAGCGCGACGACGAGCGCTGCCGGTGGGCGCCACGTGAAGACGCCGAAGGGGGTGTCGTCGTCACCGCGGGGCGTGTCAGCCCCCGCCATGCCACGCACGTAGAGATACATGACGCCGCCGAGGTGGGTCTCGGGGTCGTAGCCGGGCAGGCGCCAGCGCAGGTAACGGTGCAGGACGACGGCGTACAGAATTGCCTGCAGCGGGTAGGACGAGTGATTCATCGCCGCGGCGAGGGCCTCGGGGCCGTAAGCAGACAACGTGAGCGGGGCATCCGGATCACCCAGGCGGTTCGTCTTGTAGTCGACGACGAAATAGCGCCCGCCGTGACGGAACGTCAGGTCGATCGAGCCGGTCAGGTACCCGCGCAGCGTCTCCTCGCCGAGCAGGGAGGCCTCGAGGTGGTCGGCGTAGGGACGCAGCGGGTCGTCTTCCGGCAGGTGACGGCGCAGGACGTCGGCGAACGCACGCAGGGTCGCCCGGGCGTGGGGGGTGTCACCGCCACCGAGGGGGATCTCGAAGTCCATCTCGGCGATGCGGTCGCTCGTTGCGATCCGACGCAGGCACACGTCGTCGGCCAGGGGCCCGAACGGGGTGGCGAGCACCCCGCGCAGCGCTTCGACGAGGGCGTCGACGTCGACGTCGGCCGGCCAGCGCAGCTGTTGTTCGACGATGTGCCGGTGCAGCTCGGCGTCGAGGTCGTCGGCCTGGAAGTCGGCCTCCTCGAGCACACCGTGCACGAGCGAGCCGAACGTCGCGCCGAGCGGCTGGTCGTGCATGGGGGAGAGAGCGTCATCCCCCGGGACATCGGGCGCCGACGGTGCCTGCGGCAGCGCGAGGTCGACGTCCGGGTCGAGCTGGGCGCCGACGGCGTCGGGCTCGCTGACGACGCCCGCCAGCTCGTCGGCGCGCTCGCCGGCGGCCGACAGCGCGGAGTACGACGTGCGTCGCCAGGACGTGTCGACGAGGCGTGGGTCGAACCGTGAGAGGTTCATCTCGTCGCTCGAGACGGCGACGTGAACGGGCGTCGGCTTGGCGCCGGGCACGACCTCGGTGAGGGTGAAGGCCCGGTGTTCAGCCCAGGTCTGGAGGATCTCGAACCGCTTGTCACCGCGCGGCAGGCCGTTCTGCTCGGTCGTGGTGATGACCTCGCTGCCCTTGTCGCTCGTGCGGCGCGTCAGCAGTTCTCCCAGCGACGCGGGGTCGGCGGCCTGACCGAACAGCAGCCGGTGCAGAGCGCTCTTCGAGGTACTGCGTGCCGTCGGTGCCCACCACAACACCACCTTGCTCTGCGCGCGCGTCATCGCCACGTACGCGAGGCGCATCTCCTCGCCGGAGGCCTCCTCGTGCGATCGCGACGCGTTGATGACGCCCGGATCGAACGAGACGACACGGCCCGCCTCGGTGTAGACGATGTCGGGAACCGAGCGGTCCTTGTCCCATCGGTTCCACAGCGTCGGCGCGAAGACGACGGGGTACTGCAGCCCCTTGCTCGCGTGGATGGTCGACAGTGTCACGGCCTGCGCGTCGGAGTCGAGACGCATGAGGCGCGCGTCGGCGGTGACCTTGGCATCCGCGGCGCTCTGCTCCTGCACCCACGCGACGAGCGCCGCGATGCCGCCGCCGGTCGCGAGCTGACGCTCCGTCAGCAACTGCGCGCAGTGCTCGATGTCGGTGACGTCGCGTTCGCCGCCGACGCGGGCGAGGAGGCGTTCGAGCATGCCGTGCGCTCGCAGCGCATCCATGACGGCGGGGATGCCGCCCTCGTCGAACTGCGCCGCGAGCGCGTGGACGAGTTCGGCGGATTCGTCGGCGTCGGCCGTCTCGAGTGCGTCGATGCGGGCGACGTCCCAGCCGATGAGGGGCGTCAGGCACGCCGCTCGCACGCGCTGCGCGCGATGGGGTTGTTCGAGGGCGAGCAGGAGCTCGAGCCACCAGGCCCCGGCGCTGCTGCGCAGTACGGAGTCGCCACTCATCATGACGGCGGGGATGCCGGCGGCACGCAGCTGCTCGCGGACCTGGAGCAGCTGTGCGTGGGTGCGCGCGAGGACCGCCATGTGGTGCGGCGCGAGCGGCGCGTCGGCGAACGTCGTCCCGCTCGCCAGCAGTTCGCTGGCGCGTACCGCGAGGTCGTGCGCGACGGCGCTGCGCGCGCCAGCTGCGGGCAGCGGGTCACCGTTGACCCAGCGCATCTCGATCGGCGCGGCGTCGCCGACGAGGCGGGACGTCTCGCGGTCGGCGGTGACGGGGTGCGCGACGATGCCGGGCGAGAGCGTCACGTTGCCCATGAGGCGGCCGAGGGCGTCGACGAGCGGGCCGTCGCTGCGGTAGTTCGTCGGCAGCGTCGAACGGTGCTCGGCGGTCTGCGACGCCCGCAGGTAGGTGTGGACGTCGCCGCCGCGGAAACCGTAGATCGCCTGCTTGGGGTCGCCGACGAGGATGAGGGAGCGGCCCGCCTCCGAGAACGCCGTCTGGAAGACCTCCCATTGCACGGGGTCGGTGTCCTGGAACTCGTCGACGAGCACGACACTCCACCGCGCCCGCATCCGTTCGCGGGCGATCGACGGGGTTGCACGCAGTGCGGTGCGCAGGTCGACGAGCAGGTCGTCGTACTCGAGGATGCCGGCGCGGCGTTTGCGGCGCGCGTACTCGTTGCGCAGCGCCTCAGCGAAGTCGATGACGGCGCGTTGGCTGTCGTCGGCGGGCGCGTCGAGGGCGGCGCCGGTGTTCGTCAATACGCAGTGGCCGATGAATCGTGCCCGCTCGTGCGAGAGGTCGAACGACGGATCCTGCGCGCGGCGGGCGACGTAAAGGTCGTCGATGACCTCGTCGCGCAGGCCGGTCGTGTCCTCGACGAGCGTCGCGAACGAGTCGGAATCGCCGGCGACGCCGAGGCCCTTGAGCACGTCGTGGCAGAACTGGTGGATCGTCGCGATGAGCGCCGAGTCGAACGACGCGAGCGCCCGGGCGAGGCGGTCGCAGCGCTCGGCGAGCACGCCTGGGTCGTCGCTGCGCAGGGCTGCGACGAGGACGCCGTCGTCGTCGCGGGGCGCCTGACGCAGCTGCGTGAGCACGCGTTCGAGCTGTTCGCGCACGCGTTCGCGCAGTTCTTGGCTGGCGGCGCGGGAGAAAGTCACGACGAGCAGTTCCTCGAGCGGCAGCCCCTCCTCGGCCACGAGACGGGTCACGAGGGCGCTCAGCGTCCAGGTCTTGCCCGTTCCGGCGCTCGCCTCGATGAGGGTCGTGCCGTGCGGGATGGGCGCCGTGACGTCGAACTGTACGGACGGCGGCGGCGCGGGTGCCCCGAGCGGGTTCGTCGCGACGGGTGCTGGGGTCTCGGTCATCGCCCGATCGGTCCCTTCTGGTCGAGCAGCGGCATCCACAGCCGTTTGCTCCGGTCGATGAACACGTTGCCCGCATTGAGCCGGTCGAGTGAGGGCACCTGTGGCGCGTAAACGCGCTGCCACCAGGGGTCGTCGCGTTCTCCCTCGCGATCGAAGGTGCCTTCCCAGACCGGGCGGGCCTTGCTCGCCCCGACGTTGAGGGCGAGTTCTTCGGTGGCGTTGCGCGAGCGTCGCCCGGTGCGGTAGCCCTCGATGAACGCGAGCGACGTCTTCGCCGGCACCGGCAGGGGCGCGCGCAGACCGTCGAGGCGCAGGGCCGCGAGGTCGGTGAGCGCGCCGAGCGGGTCATCGGGTGCGGTGAGGCGGCACTCGCCGTACTTGCCGCGCACGGCGGCGCTCCACTCCTGCCCAGGACGCGAGGCGGCGACCGCGAGGACGCTCACCCAGGCCCGCGCGAGGTGCCGAGCACTGACGGAGCTGTAGTTGACGATCTGGATCTCGTCGCCGATGACGTGCGGGACGACACCCGTCAGCCGGACGGAGGCCGGCCCGCTCGGCCCGTTGAGCGTGAGGGGGATCGACACGTCGATACTGCGTCGCTCACCCGGCGGCAGGCCCTGAAGGATGGCGCCGACCTTGCGCGTGATGTCGCCGATCTTCGACGGCAGCGGGCTCGGTGGCAACGCGCCACTGTGGCTCTCCTCGGCGCTCGCCTGCTCCAGCGGCACCCCGCTGAGGGTGCGACGCAGGAGGCGATCGCCGACGGCCCACTGTTCGAGCGGGTCGAGGTCGATCGGTAGCGCATCCTCGGTCTCGTCGGCCTCGTACGTGACGCCCGTCTGCAGCCGGTCGGACAGGAACGTGCGGGCCGGGTTCTCGATGAACCTCACGAGCTCGTCGAGGGTGACGTCACGGGGTTCGCGGGCCGGCAGCAGGCCGGTGAGCAGCGGCGGCAGCGAGGTCTCGTCGGCGACGTCGCGTCCGCTCTCACGCGCCTGCCGCAACGAACGCGCGCCGGCGAGCGCGGCCGCGTCGTACGAGCCACCCGGCAGGGGTGAACTGAACGTGAAGTTGCGTTCGTCGAACGGTTGCAGCGGGTGGACGAACTCGAAGGGGTGACGCTCGGCGTCCTCGGGGGTCGGCGCGCCGGTCGCGGCGGCCGCGGCGATGAGCTCCTGCAGCGGGACGGCGGGCGGGCGGCGAGTGCCGTCACGCTCGTCAAAGCCCGAGTAGAACGCGATGAGGTGCTTGCGCGACGCCATGACGGCATCGAGGAGCAGTTGCCTGTCCTCACTGCGCGGGTCGCGCTCGCCGAGATGAGGGTCGCGAGCGAGCGCGTCGTCACCGTCGACGACGAAGGAGCGGGGGAAGCTCTCGTCGTCGAGGCCGAGCAGGATGACGGCCTGGTGCGGCACCGAACGCATCGGCGTCAGCGTGCACACGCTGACGGCGCCGTTGCGGAAGTTGCTGCGCGACGGGCGCGGGCCCCAGCGCTGCTCGAGCATGACGCGCATGTCGGTGAGACGCAGACCGGTGCGGGTGCTGCCCTCGGCGAGGAACGCCAACTCGCGCTCGAACGCTCCGAGCTGCCACGCCTCGTCGCGTGACGGAGCAGCGACGGCGCCCACGTGACGCCGCAACCAGTCGAACCATTCCTGCGGCGTGAAACTGCCCCGGGGAAGGTCGACGCCCGCTGAGCTCGTGCCGCGCACGGCCTTGGCGGCCGCCGTCACCTCCGTCATGAGGGTGACGAAGGCGCTCGCCGTCTCGATGTCGGAGGTGCCCAGATCGTCGATCGGCAGCAGGGCGCCCGCCGGAGCTTCGGTGTCGGCGCTCATCGCGATGCCGAGTGCGAGCCGGTCGAGAGCCAGCGTCCACGTGTTGGCCGGCATCTCGAGGAGGCCGTACTCGCGGCGGTGCTCGGCGTCGTAACCCCAACGTGCTCCGCTCGTGCGCACCCACCGGCTGATGCGGTCGAGGGCGTCCGTGTCGAAACCGAATTTCTCGCGCACGGCGGGCAGGTGCGCGAAGTCGAGCACCTCGGATGCGGTGGCGCGCCCGCCGGCGAGGCCGAGCAGTCGCAGGGCCACCTCGGCGAGGGGGTTGGTGGCGGCGAGGCCGCGGTCGGCGAGCTGCACGCGCAGACGCCGACCGGGATGGTGCGCGCCGTCGTCGTCGACGGAGGCGAACGCCGCCTTGATGAGCGGCGCGTAAGTCTCGACGTCGGGGCACATGACGACGATGTCGCGCGGCTGCAGACTGCCCTCGGACTCGTCGAGCAGCCACAGCAGCGTCTCGCGCAGTGCGTCGACCTGACGGGCCGGGCCGTGACAGGCGTGAACCTGGAAGGAGGTCGTGTCGTCGATGGTCGAGACGGCGCTCGGGGCGCGGTTCGCGCGGATGTCGGCCTGCAGCTGCTCGAGGCGCGTGCCGGCAGCAGCCCCGCGCGAGGATCCCTCACCGGCAGGCCCCTGCCCAAACGGGGCGGCCGCCGGTGCGCTCGCGTCCTCGACGTCGCGTCGCAGCAGCGTCAGTTCGAGTTCGCGGACGTCACGCCCGAGCGTGGCGAGCAACGGGTGCTCCGCGGCGCGCGTGCTGTCGTCGTCGCGGCGCCGGAGGCCGCCGGAATCGAGCTGGCGCAACCGCTGCCAGAGGGCGTCGCTCGGGTGCGGCAGCCACAGGTGCGTCTCGTGACGTGCGGCGAGCGCTTCGAACAGGTCGAGTGTCGCCGTCGACACCCGCGTGTAGCCGAAGAAGTTGACGCGCCGCGGCAGGGACAGCGTGAGCGTGCCGTCGCGCAGGCCGGTGCACACGCGGTCGAGCCGCGCGACGGGCGACTCGTCGATGCCGTGCGTGCGCGCCACGTCGAGCACGTCACGCCACAACCGGGGCTGCCACGCGAGGTCGGGCGCGACGTCGCCGCCGGCACCGCTCTCCCAGGCACGAACGAGCGCGGGACGCTCGTCGCTGTAGCGCGCGAACAGCCCCGCGAGGCGCCGCGCGACCGCGTACCGACGAGACTGGCGGGCACGGTGGAACCACGCGTCGTTCTTCGACGCGCCACCGGGCAGCGCATCGGCCCCGAGGTGGTGGGCGAGCGTCTCGAACCCGGGGCGCTGCACGGCCGCGTCGACGGCTTCGAGGACGAGCCAGGCGAGCCGGTCGGGGTGCCACGGGTCGTCGAACTCGCGCTCGAGGGCGAACGACATGAACGAGTACGGCGTGTGGACGCTCAGCCCGGCGCACACCCCGTCGTCGCCGATGTTCGCGCCGAGCTCGTGCGCGAGACGTTGACTCAGCCAGCGCTCGACGCCGGGGGAGGGCGCGATGACGAGTTCACGGTCGAACACGTCGAGCGGATCGCTCGCGAGGAGCGAGCCGAGCTGCTCGGCGAGCGCGGTCGGGGAAGCTTCCCGATGCAGGATGAGTGCCACGTCACAGACAGTAGACGCTGCCTCCGACAACCGCGGGATTCCGGGGTTCTTGCGTCCCATCGGCGACATCGCACCTGCCGGCAGGAGCCTATGAACGCCACGGCTGCGGGTGTGGGCCTTCAGCCTCGACGAACCCCCGTCGGTAGCAGGGGCAGACAGGCTCCCCACTCCATCTGTGAGAGGGCAGCCGCACGATGCCCGGCGTCACCGCAGAACGCCCACAGGCGAGACACACGCGCCAGCCTCGCGGGCGCAGGTGGCGCGCCCCGATAGGCTGGGCCGGTGAATTCCGGTCTGCTGGGCTACCTCGTCGTGCTCGGCGTCACCCTCGGGGGCGTCGCGCTCTTCGTCGCTGCCATGGTGGTCCGTCGTGTCCTCGCACCGCGCGTGCCCAGCCCGACGAAGCTGACGACGTACGAGTCGGGCGTCGACCCCATCGCCGGCAACTGGCAGCAGTCCGGTTTCCGGTACGTCGCGTTCGCGTTTCTCTACGTGGTGTTCGCCGTCGACGCCGTCTACCTGTTCCCGTGGGCGCTCGTCCTGCGCACGAGCGGTCTCGGCGTCGCTTCACTGTTCGAGATGGGCATCTTCATCCTCGTCCTGCTCGTCGGCCTCGCGCATGCCGCGCGCCGGGGCCTGCTGGCCTGGCTGTGAGGTGACCCGACGATGACCGACGATTCCCGCACGCCCGCCGCCGACGCGACCTCCCCCACGGCGGGGCCGATCGAAGCGACCGCAGCGCCCGCCGTCGACCTGCCGATGCCGACGGTGCGTCCCCACGTCGGCATGGCGCAGGAGCATGCACCGAAGCCGATGCGGCTCGTCCTCAACTGGGGGCGCCGCTACTCACTGTGGGTGTTCAACTTCGGCCTCGCCTGCTGCGCCATCGAATTCATCGCCGGCTCGATGTCGCGCCACGACTTCATCCGCCTCGGCGTCATCCCCTTCGCGCCGGGCCCACGTCAGGCCGACCTCATGGTCGTCTCCGGCACCGTCACCGACAAGATGGCGCCCGCCGTCCGTCGCCTATACGACCAGATGCCCGAGCCGAAGTACGTCATCAGCTTCGGCGCGTGTTCGAACTCCGGTGGGCCGTACTGGGATTCTTACTCCGTGACGAAAGGCGTCGACCAGCTCGTGCCCGTCGACGTCTACGTGCCCGGTTGCCCGCCGCGCCCCGAAGCGCTGCTGCAGGGCATCGTCACGCTGCAGAACCAGATCGCGCAGGAGAAGCTGACCGGCGAGAGCATCATGTCGCGCCTCAACCCGTTCTCCACCAAGCGCCGCAGCGCCGCGTCCGTCCAGCGTCCGCTCGTGACGAAGCCGGGGCACGACGTCCCCTCGACGAAGGCGACGGGCGCCACCAAGGCCGACGCCCCGACACCCGACACCCCCACGACCGGTGATGACGCATGAGCCGCGAGCCGCGCCGCGTCGACGTCGCGCTCGACGAGTGGATCGCCACGCATGAAGCGCACCGCGCCGACGGCTACACGTTCTTCGACTTCGTCACCGCCGTCGACGAGACCGATCGCGATCTGCCCGACAAGCCGGCCGGTTTCGACCTCGTCAGCCACCTCTATGAGATCGGTGACGGCGACGTCCCCGGCGTGCGCGCGAGTGTCATGACGCGCGCACGGGTGCCGCTCGCCTCGGGTGACGACCCGGCGCACGCGCCGAGCCTCACCGGCCTGTGGCGCGGCGCGGCATGGCACGAACGTGAGACGTTCGAGATGTTCGGCATCGTCTTCGACGGGTTCGACGACGGCACGGGCGCCGGTCTGCGCAAGCTGCTGCTGCCCGAGACGTTCATCGGCACGCCGCTGCGAAAGTCGTTCGTCCTCACGGCGCGCGCGAGCAAGGAGTGGCCGGGCATCAAGGACCCCGGCGAGTCCAAGGGTGAGAGCCCTCGCGCGGGAGCGGCGAAGCGCCGCAAGGTCATGGCGCCGGGCGTCCCCGACGACACGTGGGGGCCGCGATGAGCGTTCTCGACGTCACGTTGCGCAGCGTGGCCGTGCTCGCCTGTTTCATGGTGCTGCCGCTCGTGCTCGGCCAGGTCGAGCACAAGGTGATGGCGCACATGCAGGGGCGCCTCGGCCCGATGGAGGCGGGCGGTTTTCACGGGTGGGCGCAGCTCGTCGCCGATGGCGTCAAGTTTGCGCAGAAGGAGGACGTGACGCCCCGCGCCGCTGACCGGGGCGTGTTCAAGCTCGCGCCGGCGGTGTCGATGTTCAGCTATCTGCTGGCGCTCGCGGCCATCCCGTTCACGCCGAGCCTCGTCGCCGGTGACCTGCCCGCGTCGCTCGTCTACGTGCTCGCCGTCTCCGGCATCGGCACGGTCGCGACGCTCATGGCAGGGTTCGGTTCGGGCAACAAGTACGCGACGCTCGGCGCGTTCCGGTCGGCCGCGCAGCTCGTCAGCTACGAGGTGCCGCTCATCCTCGCGTGCGCGTCGTTCGCGATGGCTGCGGGTTCGCTCAGCATCTCCGGCATCGTCCACGAGTGGCACCCGATCTGGTTGCTGTGGCAGCTGCCGGGCGCGTTCGTCCTGCTCGTCGCGATGACGGCCGAGCTGCAACGCCCGCCGTTCGACATGCCCGTCGCCGACTCAGAGGTCGTCATGGGCGTGATGACGGAGTACACCGGCCTGCGTTTCGCGCTGTTCCTGCTGAGCGAGTACGCAGGCATCGTCGTGATGTCGGCACTGTTCGCCGCGCTCTACCTCGGCGGGTGGAACGGCCCGTTCGAGGGCGCGCTCGGGTTCGTGTGGATGCTGCTCAAGACGGCCGTCGTCGCCTTCGTCATCTTGTGGATGCGCATGAGCTGGCCGCGGCTGCGTGAGGACCAGCTGCAGCGTTTCGCCTGGTTCGTGCTCGTCCCGCTCGCACTCGTCCAACTCGCTCTCACCGCGGCAGGAGTGATCTACACCGCATGACTCAGCCTCACGAGAACGACGCGTCCGCCTCGGGCGACGCGACTCCCGACGCCCCGCGCGATCTCGGTCGCCACGTCCACCCGCTGCCCTCCTCCGGGCGTGAGGCGGGTCCGATCCGCGGCCTGCTCGCCGGGATGCGCACGACCGCGCGCACGATGACGAAGAAGACGTCCGTGCAGCAGTACCCGGACGTCAAGCCCGACCTGCCGCCGCGCAGCCGCGGCGTCATCGCGCTGCTCGAGGAGAACTGCACCGCCTGCATGCTGTGCGCTCGCGAGTGCCCCGACTGGTGCCTCTACATCGACTCGCACAAGGAGACGGTGCCGAGCGAGGCGCCCGGTGGGCGCGATCGTCAGCGCAACGTCGTCGACCGGTTCGCGATCGACTTCTCCTTGTGCATGTACTGCGGCATCTGCATCGAGGTCTGCCCGTTCGACGCGCTGTTCTGGAGCCCCGAGTTCGAGTACGCGACGAACGACATCCGCGACCTGCTGCAGGAGAAGGACGAGCTCGGCGCGTGGATGCGCACCGTCCCCGCGCCGCCCGATCTCGACGACGGCGCACCCGGGGCCGCCGAGGTGGCTGCGGCGAGCAAACCCGCACGCGTGCAACGACGTCGGCCGACGCAGTGAACGCGAGCACCACGACGACGCGGGCCACCGCCCGCCACACCGAAGCCGACACGCCCATCAGCAGCCGGACAGCCAGGACCAGGGGGGAGCGACCATGACCGTCCATGACGCCCTGTTCGCCTGCCTCGGCCTCATCAGCGCCGCGTCCGCGATCTGTGCGGTGGCGACGCGGCAGATCGTCCACGCGGCACTGTGGCTGACGGTGTGCCTCGCGACGCTGTCGGGCTGCTACCTCGTCCTCGGCGCCGAACTCGTCGCGCTCGTGCAGTTGCTCGTCTACGTCGGCGCGGTCGTCGTCCTCGTCCTGTTCGCCGTCATGCTGACGCGCGCGCCGATCGGGCGCAGCGGCGACCACGACGCGCCCATCATGACGCGGATGGCCGCCCTCGTCATCGCCGCGGCGACGGGCGGTCTGTTGTTCTCTGCGTTCGTCTCGGCGTTCGGCACACGCCGCGCGCGCATCGACTCGGGCACGACGACCGACCTCGCGCAGAACCTGTTCGGCCGGTTCGCGTGGCCGTTCGAGGTCGTCTCGCTCGTCTTGCTCTCCGCCCTCGTCGGGGCCCTCGCGATGATCGGTTCGCGACGCTCGGGAGGCGGTCGATGATCCACCTCGTGCTGCCGTTCGGCCTCGCCTCGATCCTCGCCGGCGCCGGTGTCTACGCCATCCTCGCGCGCCGCAACGCCGTGCTCATGCTCATCGGTGTCGAACTCGTGCTCGCGGCCGCGAACCTCGTGCTCGTCACGACGAGCGCGATCCTGCCCGATCCGGGCGGCTCCGCCCAGATCATGTCCCTGTTCGTCATCACCCTCGCCGCCGCCGAGGTGACCCTCGCGCTCGGCATCATCCTGTATGCGTTCCGCGCGCGCGGTCACATCGACCTCGGCGAAGGACTCGACGCCGACGAGGTACGCGCCGACACGCGTGAGGTCACGGGCGAGAACAGCGGCGCTCGCGAGGCGAGCGCGACGGCCACCGCAGCTTCGCCGGCCGCGACGTCGACCACGTCGCCGGCATCCTCATCATCCTCGCCGGAGGTGACTTCGTGACGAGCGTGACGTCTCACCTCGCGCAGGCGGCTCTCGCGCTGCCGCTCATCGGCGCGCTGCTGGCGTTCGTCCTCGGACGCCGCAACGTCGTCGCCTTCGTCCTCGCCTCCGTGACGACGGCCGCGGCGCTCGGCGCGTCCGTCTGGCTGGTCCTGCGTCATCTCGGTTCGGGGGTGGCGCAGGACGTCACGACGCTCGACGCGCTGCCGCTCGGGCCCACGCTGCGGGTGCCGCTGCAGTTGCGCGACGACGCGACGAGCGCGCTCATCGTCGCCGTCGTGCTTCTCGTGCCACTGACGGTGCAGCTCTTCGCGCGCTGGTACCTGTACTCCGATCCGCGCTATCGCGTGTTCGCCTCGAGCGTCGCGCTGTTCACTGGAGCGATGGTGCTCGTCGTGCTGTCGAACGACGTGCTGCTCACGCTGATGGGCTGGGAGGTCATGGGCTGGTGCTCGTACCTGCTCATCGGTCACGAGAGCGAGCGCGCTGCGGCCCGCCGCGCAGCGTTCAAGGCCTTCGTCGTCACCCGCCTCGCAGACGCGCCGTTCATCGTCGGCCTCGCGGCGCTCGCGATGGTCGCGCACACGACGCGTATCAGCGACATCCTCAGCACGTGGACGCACATCGACGGCCCTCTGCGACTCGCCGTCCTGCTCGGCCTCGTCTGCGGCGTGCTCGGCAAGTCGGCGCAGCTGCCGTTCAGCGACTGGCTGCCTGATGCGATGGAGGGCCCGACGCCCGCCTCCGCGCTCATCCACGCCGCGACGATGGTCGCCGCCGGCACCGTCGTGCTCGCCCAGTTCGAGCCGCTGCTCGCGCTCGAACCGACAGCCCGCCTGACGCTCGTCCTCGTCACCGGTGTCACGTCGCTGCTCGCGGCGCTGGCCGCGTTCTGCCAGTTCGACCTCAAGCGGTTGCTCGCGTGGTCGACCGTCAGCCAGGTCGGGCTCATGCTGCTGGCCGTCGGCGCCGTCCCGCCGGGTGACTCGGCCGACGCCGCGCTGCTCCACCTCGTCGGCCACGCCTTCTTCAAGTCGATGCTGTTCTTGCTGCTCGGCTGGCTGTCCGTCGTCATCGGCAGCACGCTCGCGAGTCGCATGTCGGGGTCGCTGCGTCGCCTGCCGCGCACGTTCGTTCCGGCGACCCTCGGCCTGTTCACCATGGCGGGGCTGCCGCCGACGATCGCGTTCGTCTCGAAGGATGCGATGATCAACGACGCAGCGCGCTCGCAGGCGGACGGACACGTCGAAGGGCTCATCGGGTTCATCATGCTGTTCCTCATCGTCGCCGCGACTGCCGCGTATTCGATGCGTGCCTGGCTCATCCTGCAGCACCGCACGACGCTGGAGCGCCGCGGTGAACGTCAGGTCCTCAACGACTCGCACGTCGTTCGCGACGTCGACATCGTCGAACTACTGCGCACCTCGCCCGAGGTCGACGAGCACGGCGAGGAGATCGCCGCCGTCGAGGAGTACGACGAGGACGAGGTGCTGCCGCGCCCCGGCGTCATGGTGCGGTTCATGATGTGGGTGCTCGCCCTCGGCGGCATCTTCGGTGGAGCCCTCGCGCTGACGCCGCTCATCGACATCGACACCCGGCATCTCAACCTGCCGATGATGGGGGCCACCGTGCTGCTCGTGCTCGCGTCGGTGCTCGTCGTGCGCATCATGTCGCTGCGTCAGCTCTACGGTGACGCCTCCCGGCGCCTGCCGCGTCGCATGACGCTGCTCGCCACGCGCGGGTTCGGCCTCGACCGTGCCTACCTCGCGCTGGCGCGGCCGATCGTGTGGTTCGCCCATGTCGTCCACGGCACCGATCTTCGTCTCGCCGCAGCGCACGACACGCTGCCTGCCGGCATGGCGCGCCTCGGCGACCTCGCCGACGCACCGCACACGCGCCGCCCCTCGACGGGCCTGTCGTGGGTCATCGTCGGCGTCGTCGTCGCCTCGGTCGTGGGGGTGACGTTGTGGTGATCGCCCTGCTCCTCGCCAGCGCCCTGCCGCTCGGTCTCGGCGCCGCTCTCATGGCGGCCGACCGTCTCGGACGTCCGCTGTCGCACACCGCCGCCTGGTGCATCGCCCTCCTGACCGCGGCTGCGTCGCTCGGCGCCGGCCTCGCCGCGGCGATGGGGGACGCCGTCGTCGACCGGCCGTGGGTGCCGCAGATCGGGCTGCGCCTGCACCTGACGATCGACGGCATCAGCGCGCCCCTCGTCGTGCTCGCCGCAGCGGTGACGCTGCTCGCCGTCGCCGTGTCGTCCCGTCAGCGTCCGAAGGGCACGCCGGGGCTGTTCTACGGCAGCCTGCTCGTCGTGCTCGGCGCGGCCGTCGCCGCGTTCACGGTGCGCGACGTCATCGGCTTCTTCATCGCCTTCGAGGTCGCCCTCGTGCCGATGTGGGTGCTCATCGACCGCTTCGGTGACGCTGCGCCCGCCGAGCGTCGTCGCGCCGGGTGGATGTTCGCGCTCTACACCGTCGGTGGCTCCATGCTCATGCTCGCGGGGCTGCTCGTGCTCGTCGCCGCGACCGGCACGAGCGACCTCGACCACCTCACGACGGCCGCACACCGTCTGCCATTCACGACGACGCTCATCGCCGCGACGCTCATCAGCGTCGGCCTCGCCGTCAAGGTGCCGCTGCTCGGCGTGCACGCGTGGCTGCCGCGCGCTCACACGGCGGCACCGACTGCCGGTTCGATGATGCTCGCCGCCGTGCTGCTCAAGCTGGGCACGTACGGTTTCGTCCGTCTCGTCGCGCTGCCGATGCCGGACGCATGGCGCCGCATCGCGCCGATCGTCGCGATCCTGGCGGTCGCCGGCATCATCGTCGGTGGCCTCGTCTGTCTCGTCGAACACGACCTCAAACGCCTCGTCGCGTGGTCGTCGATCGCCCACATGGGTTTCGTCATGCTGGCGCTCGCGGCCGGGCAGGTCATCGGTTTCGGCGCCGCGCTCTACGGCAACATCGCGCACGGTGTCATCTCGGCGCTGCTGTTCGCGATCGTCGGTGCGCTGAAGGCGCGCCGTGGGCCGGTCGACGTCGACGCGCCCGCGCTCGGATTGCGTGACACCGATCCGCGACTCGGGTTCGCCCTGGTCGTCGGGGTCGCCGCTGCGTTCGGGCTGCCGGGGCTCGCCGGTTTCTGGGGCGAAATCCTCGCACTCTTCGCGGCGTGGGATGCGCCGTCACGACCCAACACCCTGTTCCACGTGCTGACGGCACTCGCCGCCCTCGGCGCCGTGCTCGCCGCAGTCTACGGCGCACGCGTATTGCGCGCCGTCTGGGCCGGCGACCTCGAGGACGACGCTCGTCGCGCGGCTGTCGATGACGCCCGTCGAGCGACTGCGAACGCTGCGTCTGACGCGGCGGCACAGCCTGGCGCGAGGACGACCGAGCTCGGCGCGGAACCGGCCGGTGCGAGTTCGTTCGACGCGACGGTCGTCGCCGACGCGTCGGATGGCGTGGCAGCCGTCGCGTCGCCGGCCGACGGCGCCGCGGCCACGCAGCGCGTCACGGGCGCGGAGTGGCTCGCGATCGGCGTGCTGACGCTCGCGACGATCGCCCTCGGTCTCGCCCCGAGCCCCCTCATGCATCTCATGAACGACGAGCTCGTCACGCTGCTGGGAGGCGTCAAGTGAAGATCTCCGTCGACGCTCTCGCCCTCGCACCGGCTGCCGCGCCGATGGTCGCGGCGCTTCTCGTGCTGCTCGTCGACGTGGTCTTCCACGCCAAGGCGCGGTTGCCGTGGATCATCGCGGCTCTCGGTCTGGTCGGTGCGTTGGGTGCCCTCGTCGTCGCGGGGCGCCGAGGGCACGTGGCGACGTTGTGCTCCGGCGGGCAATGCTGGTGGCGTCTCGACGCGCCGGGTACGGGCCTCGTGGGGTTGGCGCTCGTCTCGGCGCTCGTCGTCGTCGTGCTCGCGGCGCTCGAGCCGGTGCGTCCGACGTCCCCTCAACGCGCCGCGGTGCGCGCCATGCTCGTGCTGTCCGCGACGGCCGGATGCGTCGGCGTCGTCGCCGCGCGAGACCTCGCATCGTGGCTCGTGCTCCTCGAACTCGCGACGCTGCCGAGCATCGCCCTCGTCGCGTTGCGCGGTGGCCGGGCGGCCGCGCACGGTGCGTTGACGTTGCTCGTCACGGCGCTCGCGTCGTTCGCCGTGCTCGCGCTGGGGTGTGCGTTGTGGTTTGCTGCGACGGGCACCATCGCGATGAGCGGTGACGCCGTCATCACGGCGTTCGCCGACCCGGCCCGCAAGCCGCTCGCCGTCGTCGCGATGATGCTCGTGCTCGCCGGTGTGGGTTTCAAGCTGTCGCTCGCGCCGTTCCACGCTTGGACGCCGGAGGCGTTCGCGGGGTCCGGCACGTGGGTCGCGGCGTTCCTCGCGACGACGTCCAAGGTGGGCGCGCTCGGCGCGATGCTCGTCGTCGTGTCGGCGGCGTCCGCGCTCGGTTCGCCGGCGCAGACGGCCCTCGGCATCATCGCGGCGTTGTCGATGACGCTCGGCAACGTCATGGCGCTGCGTCAGGTCGATCTGCTGCGTCTCATGGCGTGGTCGACGGTTGCGCAGGCCGGTTGGGTGCTGCTGCCGCTCACGAGCGTCTCGGCCGGTTCGACGCATGCAGCCGCACAGTATCTTGCGCTCTACACGCTGGGCACGGCCGCGGTGTTCGTCGTCCTCGCCGCGTTCGAGCGGCCCGGCCGGGCAGTGCAGATCGACTCGCTGCGCGGCATGTTCCGCTCGCATCCGCTGAGTGCGGCGACGATGGCGCTCGGCCTGCTCGCGCTCGCCGGGTTGCCGCCGAGCATCGTCGGTGTCGTCGCGAAGGTCGTCGCGATGAAACCCGTCGCCGTCGACCACTCGTGGTGGCTGCTCGGGTTCGCGGTGCTCAACACGCTGCTCGGCGTGGCGGTGTACCTGCGCTGGATCGTCGCGATGTTCGTGCCGATCGGTGACGCGACGGGCGACGCATCCGATGCGCCGGCCGCTGACTCCGTCGAGGGGGCGGGCGCGACCGTCGTGGGTACGTCCGCAGGCGCGGCGGCCTCGCCGTTGGTCGTCACGACGCGCGGCCACCGCGTCGTCATCGCGCTGATGGCGCTCGTGCTCGTCGCGACGAGCATCCTGCCGTCGTTGCTGCTGCGCTTCTTCTGAGGCCCGCGCCGTCGGTAACCGCGTTCCACCTGCGGCACACCCTGGGCTGGCAGGATGGCAGCATGACTCTGACGCGTGACGAAGCGCAAGCACGAGCCGCGATCGTGCATCCGACGGCCTACCGCATCGACCTCGATCTCGACGCGGGGCCCCGCACGTTCGGTTCGACGACGACGCTGACGTTCGACGCGCAGGCCGGAGCGTCGACGTTCGTCGACCTCGACCCCGACGAGCTGCTGTCAGCGTCGCTCAACGGGCGTGACCTCGACGTCACCACGGCCCTCGACGGTCGTCGCCTGCGCCTCGACGATCTCGCCGAGCGCAACGAACTCGTCGTCACCGCGCGCATGACGTACGGGCGCGACGGGCAGGGCCTGCACCGGGCCACCGACCCCGCCGACAGCAACGACTACGTCTACGGCCACCTGTTCATGGACGCGGCATCGCGCGTCTACGCCTGCTTCGACCAGCCCGACCTCAAGGCGCCGTACGACGTCACCGTGCGCGCCCCGCAGGGGTGGACGGTCGTCGCCAACGGCGCCATGCGCGAGGTCGAGCCGCAGCTCTGGCGCGCTGCGACGACGAAACCGCTCGCGACGTATTTCGTCACCGTCTGCGCCGGCCCCTTCGCCACCGTCACGGCTGAGCACGACGGCATTCCCCTCGCGCTGCACGCGCGCGCCTCGTTGCGCGACCGGCTCGAGGCGCAGGCCGACGAGATGCTCACCGTGACGCGCGAGTCGTTCGACTACTACCACCAGCTGTTCGGCATCCGATACCCGTTCGGCGAGTACCACCAGGTGTTCGTTCCTGAGTTCAACGCGGGCGCGATGGAGAACCCGGGGTGCGTGACGTTCCGCGACCAGCTCGTCTTCACCGGCGCCGCGAGCCGCACCGAGCACCTGTCGCGCGCCAACACGATCAGCCACGAGATGGCGCACATGTGGTTCGGCGACCTCGTGACGATGCAGTGGTGGGACGACCTGTGGCTCAACGAGTCGTTCGCCGAGTACATGGCCAACCGCACGCTCGTCGCGGCCACCGAGTTCGACGACGCGTGGGTCGACGTCGCCGCCGGCCGCAAGGCATGGGGTTACGCGGCGGAGCGGTCGCCGTCGACGCACCCCGTCGCGGGCGCGCCCGCGCCCGACACCGACACGGCGCTGCAGAACTTCGACGGCATCTCCTACGCCAAGGGTTCGGCGGTGCTGCGTCAGCTCATCCACCACATCGGTGACGACGCGTTCATCGCAGGCGTTCGACTGCACCTGCAGCGGCACGCGTTCGCCAACGCGACGCTCGCCGACTTCCTCGCCTCCCTCGAAGAGGCCTCCGGCACCGACCTGACGCGATGGGCCGCCGCGTGGCTCGAGACGGCCGGCATGGACACCCTCCGCGTCGACGGGTTCGTCGGCGCGGCCCGCGGTGTGGTGACCGAGGGTGCCGATGACGCAGCACGTACCACCCGCACGCTCGACGACGCCCGCGACCCGGCTGCGTCCGCTCCCTCGGATCACGATGCCTCCGCCGCGGCTGACACGACGAGCGCGCCCCACCTCGTCATCGAGGCCAACACGCAGTGGCCTGCCGAGCGCACGCACACCCTCCGCGTGAGCGCCCATTCAGCCGACGGCGCCCTCGTCGCCGTCGACGACCTGACGGGCGCTGCGGGCCGCGTCGACCTTCCCGAGGTGAGCGGAGCGATGGCGCGCGGTGAGCAGGTCGCCGCCATCATCCCGAACGCCGGTGATCTGACGTGGGCGGGCGTCGAGTTCGACGCCGCGACCCTCGCTGCGCTGCCGACCGCACTGCCCGGCATCGCCGACGCAACCACGCGCGGCATGATCTGGACGGCACTCGCCCACGGCCTCGCGACGGCTGTCGTCTCCCCGCAGCAGGTGCTCGCCATCGCCGAGGGCGCGCTGCCGGCCGAGACGCAGATGCCCGTGCTCGACGTCGCCGTCGGCGTGGCCCTGGGGCAGGTCGTCGGACGCTTCATGCCGTGGTCCGAGCGTTCGGACGCTGCGGCACGTCTCGCCGCGGTGGGGGAGCAGCTCATGGCTGCGGCATCGGATTCTTCGACGAGCGCCATGTCAGCGGCGTCCTCGACGAGCACTGCCAGCCCGTCGTCGAGCGCTGCCGGCGCATCTTCGCTGAGCCCTGCCGGCGCACCGTCATCGACTTCGGCCGGTGCGTCCTCGGGCGCACGGGTCGATGCCGTCGACGATCCCCGCCTCCTCGCGGGGGCGCGTCTCGTCGCCTCGACGGGCGACGCCGAGCGTCTGCGTCCGTGGTTCGCGGGGGAGGGCCTGCCGGCGGGGCTCGACGGTGACGCACCGTTCCGGTGGCGCGTGGCGCGTCGCCTCGCACAGCTCGACGCGGTGACGATCGCCGAGCTCGGCGACGCCCTCGCGGCTGACGAGACGATGTCGGGTCAGCTCGGCTATCTCACGGCACGGGCGTCGTTCCCGACCGCGGAGGCGAAGGAATGGGCGTGGGAGGAGCTGACGGCCGCTCCCACCGATGACACGCCGGCGCACAGCAACTACGAGATGAACGCGCTCGCCACGGGTTTTTGGTCGGCCGACGACGAGGCCACCCTTGCGCCGTACATCGAGCGCTACGTCAGCGACGTTCCCGCGATGCGCGCGTGGGTGGGCGAGGACGCGCTCGCCCGCGTCGCGTCGCTTGCGTTCCCGACGGCCCTCGCGAGCGAGGAACTCGACGTCGAAGCCCGCCGCATGCTCGAGCGCGACCTGCCCGCATCGGTGCGCCGTGCCGTCGTCGATCAGCAGGCCCTCGTGCGTGAGGTCCTCGCCTCGCGCGCCGCGTTCGTCGAGGGCTGACCGGGCTGTCACCAAAGCGGCTCTTCACGAACGAGGGTGTAGCGCGGGTCTGAACCCTCCGGCTTCGAGCAGCGACCGAGCGATGTAGTGGGTGAGGTTGCGGAAGCCGAGGGCGGAGCCGCGGAGGTGTTCGAGTCGCCCGTTGATGGCCTCGGTCGGGCCGTTGCTGGTGCCGGGGCGGTCGAAGAACGCGAGGACGTCGCCCGCCCGCTGCTTCATGGTCCGGCCGAGTTTGCGGACCTCGACGAGCGCCGCGGGAACGCCGCTGCTGATCGCAGCGATCACCTCCTGCATCATCGCCTTCGCTTTCTTCTTGTCGGGCTCCCGGTAGGCCGCGACGATGCGCTGGTAGATGCCCCAGGTCGCCTCAACCTCGACGTGCTCCTCGCTCGCGAACACTGCGTCCAGGCGTGCCCGCTGCCGGTCGGTGAGCAGGCTCGCCCCGGTGTGCAGGGTGCGGCGGGCTTTGTAGAGCGGGTCGCCCTTGAGCCCGCGGTGACCGGTGGTGTCTTGCTGGACCCGACGCCGGCAAACATCCAGCGCGTCGCCGGCGAGGCGGACCACGTGGAAGGGGTCCATGACGGGGACGGCGTCGGGGAGTTCCTCGGCGGCAGCGGTCTTGAACCCGGCGAAGCCGTCCATCGCGACCACCTCGATCCGCTTCGCCCAGTCCGCAGGGCGGGCGGCGAGCCACTGCTTGAACACCGTCTTGGAGCGGCCCTCGACCATGTCCAGCAGCCTCGCCGGCCCGGTCTTGTTCCTCGCGGGCGTGAGGTCGATGATCACGGTGACGTACTTGTCGCCCAGCCTCATGTGTCGCCAGACGTGCTCGTCGACACCGATCGTGGTGACCCCGTCGAACCGGGCGGGGTCGTCGATCAGGCGCCGCTTGCCTTCCGCGAGGACGGCGGCGTTCGCGGCACTCCAGGACACCCCGAGACCTGCGGCGACGCGGGTGACGGTGAGGTGGTCGATGACGATGCCCCGCAGCGCCCACTCCAGGCCGCCGCGGGAGATCTTCGCACGCGGCGCCGCTGCCCGCGTCATGTCCTGCCGCCACGTGCGCCGGCAGTGTCCGCACCGGTACCGGCGCACCCGCACCAGCAGGGTCGTCGGCCGGTGCCCGAACGGCTCGTGCGCCAGTCGACGCGTGACCGTGTCCCGCGGCACGCCCTCGACACCGCACTTCCGACACCACGGGTCGTCCTCGACGACGCGGCATTCGATCGTGGCCCGATCCGGCTCGATCAGCTGGCCGACGGCGACGAGGCCGAGCTCGTCGAGGCGGCAGAACGTGGTCAGGTCAGGGGTCGCGAAAGTAGGGTGGAGCACGTCGAGGTCTTTCGGGATGGCGAGCGTGAAGAACTTCCATCATCCGGGAGACCTCGACCCCTACCCGGCCACTGACGCGCTCAACCGACTACGCCCTCGTTCGTGAAGAGCCGCGAAAGTAGGGTGGAGCACGTCGAGGTCTTTCGGGATGGCGAGCGTGAAGAACTTCCATCATCCGGGAGACCTCGACCCCTACCCGGCCACTGACGCGCTCAACCGACTACACCCTCGTTCGTGAAGAGCCACCAAAGCCCGATCTCGAGACGGGGTTCGTGCCCGATCCGTGTCTCGACCCGTTTCGCGATCGCGCGGCGCGTGCCACGTTGCCCGATGGTCGCTCAGGAGTTCTGTACGTCGAATCGGTTCGCCTCGCCACGCTCGAGAGTGGTCATCTGTGGTGGCGATGCTGGTCGGCACCCTACGAGAACGCGATTCTGTGGCTCGACCTGCCGGACGGAGTGTGCACAGACATCTGGCTGAGTGACGGCGCGGCAATCGAGGCCGAGACCGAACAGTGGGCTCGACGAGAGTGGACAGGGGTCAGGCAGGGCGGTCGCCCCGCCCCGATTCATGCGCTCGAGTGGTTGGGGGACGAGGAGTCCCGCAGAATAGGGGCCGCGTTCATCGACCCAGGGACCGACGAATCGCAGGCCTGACGCATGATGGCGGGTAACTCACTGGTTGGTTCGAAACTGCCCTCCACCTCGTGAGTCACCCGCCATCGTGCGCGCTCGAACACGAGCGCAGCGGCGCCGATCGTCAGGGCACGATGACGCTCAGCGTCTGCGCGACGCACGCGGGTCGCTCTTGACCCTCGATCTCGACGGTCAGCGTCATGGCGACCTGGGCGCCCTTGGGGCTCTCGTCGACGCTGTCGAGCACGATGCTGCCGCGCACCCGCGACCCCACGGGCACGGGCTGCGTGAAGCGCACCTTGTTCGAGCCGTAGTTGACGGCCATCGTGATGCCTTCGATCGTCCAGATCTCCGACGACAGCATCGGCGCGAGCGACAACGTCAGGTAGCCGTGCGCGATGGTCGTGCCGAACGGGCCGCTCTTGGCGCGTTCGGGGTCGACGTGGATCCACTGGTGGTCGCCGGTGCCGTCCGCGAACTGGTCGACCATCTTCTGCGTGATCTCGTGCCACTCGCTCGTGCCGAGATGCTCGCCGACAGCCGTCTTGAGTTCGTCGAGTCCGTTGAACGTTCGCATGGTGTTCTCCTCGTCCCGGTTCAGCAGAGCGGTCCGCCGGCGACGTACAGCACCTGCCCGGAGACGTACCCGGAGCGCTCGTCGCAGAAGAACGACGCCGCGTTGGCGATGTCGTCGGGCTGGCCGGCCTTCTTGACGGCCGTCATCTCGGCGGCGCCCTTGATGAAGTCCTCGAACGGCACGCCGACGCGCTCGGCCGTCGCCGCCGTCATGTCCGTCTCGATGAAGCCCGGGGCGATGGCATTCGCCGTCACGCCGAACTTACCGAGCTCGATGGCGAGCGTCTTCGTGAAGCCCTGCAGCCCCGCCTTCGCGGCCGAGTAGTTCGCCTGGCCGCGGTTGCCGAGCGCGGAGCTCGACGACAGGTTGACGATGCGGCCGAAACCCTCCTTCGTCATGTGCGCCTGGCACTCGCGCGACATGAGGAACGAGCCGCGCAGGTGCACGTTCATCACCATGTCCCAGTCGTCGGCCGACATCTTGAACAGCAGGTTGTCGCGCAGGATGCCGGCGTTGTTGACGAGGACGGTCGGCGCGCCGAGCTCGTCGGCAACGCGGGCGACGGCGCCCTTGACGCTCTCCTCATCGGCGACATCGCAGCCGACGGCCAGGGCGTCGCCGCCGGCGGTCTTGATGGCCTCGACCGTTGCCGCGCAAGCGGATTCGTCGAGGTCGAGGACGGCGACCTTCATGCCGTCCGCAGCGAGGCGCTTGGCGACGGCGGCGCCGATGCCGCGCGCGGCTCCGGTGACGATGGCGGTTCGCTGGGTCATGGGGAAGTCCTTTCGTGGAGCGGGGGGTCGTTCAGGTTTCGTGGCTCATCTACTCGCGTGCACGTGCACCCGGGTGCACGTGCACCCAAACAGTGATGGCCGGTAGTTGCCGGCAGCAGGTCTCAGACGAGCCCGCCGGTGACGGTGATGCCGCCGTCGACGACGAGCGTCTGGCCCGTCATCCACGCGGCGTCGTCGGAGGCGAGGAACGCGACGGGCCCCGCGATGTCCTCCGGCGCGCCGAGGCGCTTGAGCGGGTAGGGCTTGGCGACGGATTCCTCGCGTCCCTCGTACAGGGCCTTCGCGAAGTCGGTCTTGACGACGGCGGGGGCGACGGCGTTGACGCGCACCTTCGGGCCGAGTTCGGCGGCGAGCTCCTCCGTCATGTGGATGACGCCGGCCTTCGTCACGCCGTAGAACGCGATGCCGGGTGCGGCGCGCAGCCCGGCGATGCTCGCGAGGTTGACGACCGAGCCGCCGTTGTCCTTCATCCACGCGTTCCAGACGGCGCGCGTCCACGACAGCGTCGCGAGCAGGTTGACGTCGGCGATCTTGCGCGCCGCGTCGTCGTCGAGGTCCATGAGGCCGCCGTAGACGGGGTTGATGCCCGTGTTGTTGACGAGCACGTCGATGCGGCCCCAGCGCTCCATCGCGGTGCGCACGACCTCGTCCTGGTGCGCCTTGTCCTGCGCTTTGCCGGCGACGGCGACGGCCGCGTCGCCGAGCTGCGCGACGGCCGCATCGAGCGTCTCCTGGCCGCGCGCGGTGATGATGACGTTCGCGCCCTCGTCGACGAAGCGCTGGGCGATGGCGAGGCCGATCCCGCGGCTCGCGCCGGTGACGATCGCGACCTTGCCAGTGAAGCGGCTGGCCTGTGCAGTCATGAAGCATTCCTCTCGAAAGACGCACGCAACGCTATTGAGCGTTGCTCAACAACACTATGCCCCTTCGGCGTACCTCGTGCGAAGTTCGCGCTTGAGCACCTTCATGCTCGGCCCGAGCGGCAGCGCCTCGACGATGTCGACGCGGCGCGGGTACTTGTGCGATCCGAGCTGCTCTCGGCTCCAGGCGACGAGCGTCTCAGCGTCGAGCGCAGCGTCGTCGGACGGCACGACGACGGCCATGATCTCCTCGCCGTACTGCTCGTCGGGCACGCCGATCACGGCGACCTGCGCGACGCCGTCATAGCGCATCAGCGTCTCCTCGACCTCGCGCGGGTAGACGTTGTACCCGCCGCGGATGACGAGATCCTTCGTTCGGTCGACGATGCGCATCCGCCCCGTCTCGTCCTGGATGCCGATGTCGCCGGTGCGGAACCATCCGTCCTGCAGGGCTTCGGCGCTCGCGGCCGGGTTGTTCCAGTAGCCGGCGAAGATGGCGTGGCCGCGGCAGACGACCTCGCCGCGTTCGCCCGGCGGCAGCAGCTCGACGCGTTCGGGCACCGTCAGGTCGGCGATGCCCATGTCGATGCCCCACAGCGCGTGTCCGACGGTGCCCGGTTCGACGCCGAGCGCCTCCTGGTTCGACGTGATCGACGGCGAGGTCTCGCTGAGGCCGTAGCCCTCGTGGATCTTCGTCGAGAACACCCTCTCGAACTTCTCGAGCACGGCTACGGGCAGCGACGCGCCGCCGCTGATGGCATCGGCGAGCTGCGGGACGGGGATCTCGGGGTGCTCGCCGACTGCCTTGAGGAGCTGGATGTACATCGTCGGGACGGCGCAGATCATCGTCACGCCCTCGGCGTTCATGAGGCGCAGCGCCTCCGTCGCGTCGAAACGCGGCTGCAGGACGACGGTGACGCTGCGCCGGAACGCCGCGTTGAGCGAGACGGACTGACCGAAGATGTGGAACAACGGCAGGCACCCCAGGACGACGGCGCCCGCCGCGACGCCGTTGCCGTCGAACGCGCTGACCGTGCAGTTCATCACCAGGTTGAGATGGGTGAGGATCGCACCCTTGGGCTTGCCCGTCGTGCCGCTCGTGAAGAAGATGACGGCGGGGTCGAGCGGCTCGCGTGCCACGAAGTTGCTGATGGGTTCGGCGCTGGCCGCGTACGTCGTGATGTCGACCGCGGGGACGCCGGTGATCTCCGACGCCTTCGTCGCCGTCGCCGCGACAGCCGGGTGGTGGAGCAGGCGGCTCACCTCGGCCGTCTCCAGGAGGTAGGCGGCCTCGCGCCCTTGCAGCAGCGTCGGCACGGGGACGACGACGCCACCCGCCGCGAGGATGCCGTAGTAGCTCGTGACGAACTCGACGACGTTGGGCGCCAGCAGCGCGACGCGGTCGCCGGGCGTGACGCCGTCCGCGATGAGTTGCGCGGCGACCGTGCGCGCCTCGCGCCAGACCTCCGCGTACGTGAGTCGACGCTCGCCCTCGATCAGGGCAAGAGCGTCAGGGGTGCGGCGCGCCGGTTCGGCGAGCACGCTGGCGAGGGAGAGCGTGGTGGAGACGAGGGGCAGCTCGGACATGTGCACTCCAGACGTTGATTGTGCTGTGCATCACATCACACCACACCGACAACGCTCCTGGGGCATCTTGTTGAGCATTGCTCAACAACTGGATGGCGTTGTCCTGCGCACTGCCCGTCAGGCCTGATGACTTCCCCACATGGCGCCACCTGACATGAAGTGGGACGTCCGCGGGCCGCCGCGTCCCCACCTGGCGTCGTTCTGCATCGAGTGGGACGTCCGGGCAGCGTTGTCACCGGGGCCACCTACGCTGACTGCATGAGCGAAACAGCACTTCTCGTCGTCGATGTGCAGAACGATGTCATGGCCGAATCCGTCAACAGCGACGACGTCGTCGCGAAGATCTCATCGCTCGTCGATCGGGCGCGTGAGCAGGGTGTGCCCGTCATCTGGGTGCAGCACTCCGAGCCGGGGATGCCGCGTGACAGCGACGCATGGCAGGTCGTCCCGCAGCTTGTTCCGGCACCTGGCGAACTGGTCGTCCACAAGACGTGGGGTGATGCGTTCGTCGAGACCGACCTCGCCGAACGTCTGCAGGAGCGCGACGTCAAACGCATCGTCCTCTGCGGCGCCCAGACCGACGCCTGCATCCGCTCGACGTTCTACGGCGGCATCCACCGCGGCTACGACATGACGCTCGTCGAAGACGCGCACACGACCGCCGACATGCGCGAAAATGGCCTGCCCTACGGCCCGGACGAAGCCATCCGCGTCCTCAACGCCCAAGCGTCCTGGACGAAGCAGCCTGACGCGGTGGGCTCGCAGACGACAGCCGCCGACGCGTTCGCCTGACGGGTGGCAGCCGCTCCCACGAGGGTTGTAGAGGTTCGTGCTCTGGGTAGCACGAACCTCCACAACCCTTCGCCGGACGCTCACCTACGGCCGAGGGCCATGGCGATCGCGCTGCGCGCGATCGCCATGGCCCTCAACCTTCGGTATTCGCTCGTCACAAACCCAGGTCACGCCCGATGATCATCTTCATGATCTCGTTCGAACCGGCCCAGATCTTGTGCACGCGAGCGTCACGCCACGCACGTGCCACGCGGTACTCGTTCATGTAGCCGTAGCCACCGTGCAACTGCACGCACTCGTCGAGCACGTCGCACTGCACCTGGGCGGCCCACCACTTCGCCTTCGCGGCGTCGACGGCCGTCAGCTTGCCCTCGGCGTGCGCGGCGACACAGTCGTCGATGTACGCCTCGGAGACCTCGATCTTCGTCACCATCTCGGCGATCTTGAACGTGTTGTGCTGGAACGAGCCGATCGGCTGACCGAACGCCTTGCGGTCCTTGCAGTACTGGATCGTCTCGGCGAGGATCTGCTTCGCGTTCGCGATGTTCGCGATGGCGTTGCCGATGCGCTCCTGCGGCAAGTGCTTCATCATCGCGATGAAGCCGAGGTCCTGCGGGCCGAGCAGCGCGTCGGCGGGCAGGCGCACGTTGTCGAAGAACAGCTCGGAGGTGTCGGACTCGACCTGGCCGACCTTGTCGAGCTTGTTGCCCTTCGTGAAGCCCTCCGTGCCGGCCTCGACGAGGAACAGCGAGATGCCCTTGGCGCCCTTGCTCGGGTCCGTGCGTGCCGCGACGACGGCGACGTCGCACTGGTGGCCGTTCGTGATGAACGTCTTCGAGCCGTTGAGGATCCAGTCGCCCGAACCGTCGTCAGCCTTGACGGCCGTCGACTTGAGGTTGGCGAGGTCCGAACCGCCCGACGGCTCCGTCATGCCGATCGACAGGATCAGCTCACCCGTCGCGACGCGCGGCAGGTACTTCTGCTTCTGCTCCTCGGTGCCGAGGCTGACGATGTACGGCGCGGTGACATCCGAGTGGATGCCGAAGCACGACGCGACGGCGGCGGTGAACTTGCTGATCTCTTCGGCGAAGATCGCGTTGAAGCGGTAGTCGTCGATGCCGGCGCCGCCGTACTCCTCCGGGATGCACAGGCCGAAGAAGCCCTGCTTGCCGGCCTCGAGCCAGATGTCACGCGCGATGACGTGATCGCGGATCATCTCCTCGGCACGCGGGGCGAGGGTGCGCTCGACGAACTCGCGGGCGGAAGCGCGGAACGCCTCGTGGTCTTCGTCGTAGAGGTTGCGGGGCATGGGACGCCGCCTTTCTTAACTCATGGGTAGCTTGATCGCTCTTTGCATGGTACGCCCCGTCACAGGTACTTGTCGCCGGGCTGCGATCCTTACCTTTACGTAACCGCTGCGATGGTCTCGGCGCCGTCGCGATGCGCACCTCATCCACGGTTCGAGGAACACCGTAGGAGCTGGCCGTCAGGCGGGGGCACCAGAAAAAGTGTGGACGGGGTGAGCAGGCGCCCCATAGCGTCAATGCCATGACCCGGGACGAGATGCGAAGCGCTGACTACCTCATCGACTGGCGATCGTGGCGCGGCCCGAAGCAGTTCGGGTGGTACGAACTGTCAGCCCCGCGATGGTGGCCGCGCGGCGAGCGGGCCCGCTTCCCACTTCTCTTCGTGACGGCGCTCGCCGTCAAGACCCGGTTCGCGCTCTTCCCGCCCACGCCGGATGTCACGGAGGACGACGTCGACGAGGCAGAGCTCGAGGCCCTTCTCGACGAGATGCCCGGAACCCTGCCGATGGAACTGGCCCCGGCTGGGCAGCGTGCCGGCGCGGTGAGCGTCGGTTTCTCCGTCGATCCCGACGCCGATCTCACGCCGGCGCAGTGCCTCGTCGCAGAGCGAGGCGTCCGAGTTCGCGCGGATCACTGGAGCGACGGGTTCGCCCTTCACCCCGTCGATGTGCTGGCCTGGCAACCGTCCTTCGGCGGGTTCTCGACGGTCGACGGGCTCGTCGGGCGCGGATTCGACGCGTATGTCCGCATCCTGCACCCGATCGAGAAGCGCGACGACGACATCACGCGCCTGCGATGGAGTGCCCTGCCCGACGCCCGACTCGACGAGCCGGGCTGGCGCCCCGATCGTCGTCCTGATGGTTTGATCGACCTCGACTTCGAGAGCGAACGCGGCGTCGAGCTCGTCGAGGGGGTCATTCCGGAGCCCGAGCGCCGTGTCATCCATCAGCTGTTGCGCGACGATCTCAGGCGGCGTGCCGATGCGTCCCGCATCGTCCAGGGGATCTGGGCCGGCATCGGCGGGTTGGACGTCGAGGGCGCCACACAATGTCGCATCGACCAACCGGAGCGAGAGATCGTGCCGTTCACCGGCGCTTTCGACGAGATCGTCCTCGTCGACGACTGGCACACGGTCTCGATCGTCTACCCCGAATCCGGCGCGTGGTGCCTGGCGAACGACACCGATCTCGTGAGCACCTACCTCGCCGCCGAGGCGTCGTTGGCCCAGCGGTTCCTCGATGATCCGCGCCTCGAATGCCTCGTTGTCGGGCCCGAGAATCAGGTCGGTTGAGGAGCTACGAGTTCACGCCCCATTCAGGCGCCCGTCACGTGCGCGCCGCTGGCCGTGGGCACCCTGGCAGCTCCCCACCCCCGACGGAGAGTTGTCGTCATGCCTCGCCCCACACGTCGCGCGTTCCTCAAGGGCGCCTCAGGCTCCCTCGTCACCGCAGTGCTCGCCGCGACGAACGCCCAACTCGCGCAGGCCGCGGATCGTTCGGTCTACACCCGCGGCACGACGCTCGAGCAGGCTGCGGCCCCGCTCGCGACGAGCGGCTACACGCGTCTGACGGCCGGGCCGGGCTACCCCCTCGTCGTGCGGGCCGACCTCGCCGAGTCGCGTCCTTCTCGCGACGACACCCGCACCGGCCTCGCGAGCATCGTCCAGTTCACCGACCTGCACGTCGTCGACGCGCAGAGCCCGGTGCGCTTCGAGTTCCTCAACACCGTCAACTCGAGCGCGTGCCGCCCGCAGGAGGCTCTCGGCACCCAGGGGGCGGCGCAGCTGGTCGAGCGGGTCAACTACCTCGCCAAGGGCCCGTTCACCGGGCGCCGGTTCGACTGCGTCGTCTCGACGGGTGACAACACGGACAACCACGAGCACGTCGAGCTCGAGTGGTACCTCGCAGTCATGAACGGCGGCGTCATCACCCCGAACACGGGCGCGAGCGACCGGTGGGAGGGCGCGCAGACGAGCGGCAACCCGCAGTACTACAACGTCGAGAATGCCTCCGTCCGCGACCGGTACGTCAGCGCAGGCTTCCCGATTCTCGACGGCTTCTTCCGCCGCGCCACGGCAGCGCACCGCAGCCCGGGGCTGAACGTGCGATGGTTCTCGGTCTTCGGCAACCACGACGACTCCGTCAGCGGCGTCCTGCCGTCCGACTGGGGTGCACTGGCCGCGATGTACACCGGCGACGTGAAGTTCACCGGCTTCACCTCGGGCACGTCCGATGCGGCACTGCGACGCACCTTCGCGACCGGCAGCACGGCGATCAAGGGCGTCAGCAGCAGCACCAAGAACACCTGGCACGTCACACCCGATGAGCGCCGCAGGCCGTTCACCCCGACGGAGTACATGCGCGCGCACCTGCCGAGCGGCGGCCATGGCTTCACGGACGAGAACGTGGCGACCGGGCGCGGCTACTACACGTTCCGCATCGCCGACGGTGTCACGGGCATCTCGCTCGATTCGACGAACCGCGCCGGATTCACCGAGGGCAGCCTCGGGCACGAGCAGTTCCTGTGGTTGCAGCGTGTCCTCACCGCGGGCAGCAGCACGTACGTCGACTTCTGGGGTCGCACACAACGCCATGCCGTCGCCGACGAGATGTTCGTCATCTTCAGCCATCACACGAGCACGACGATGACGAACGTGCTGCTCGACCCGGCCACGCCCGAACTGCGGCACGCCGGGCGCGAGGTGCGCGACACGCTCATGCGCTTCCGCAACGTCGTGGCGTGGGTCAACGGGCACACGCACGAGAACCGCATCACCGCGCATCGTCACGCCGATCCGCGACGGTCGTTCTGGGAGATCAACACGGCGAGCCACGTCGACTTCCCGCAGCACGCGCGCATCATCGAGCTCTGTGACAACGCCGACGGCACGCTCAGCCTGTACACGACGCTGGTCGAGTCGGCCGCGCCGTACGCAGCGTCGACGACAGGGCAGGACCAGGCGGATCTGGCGTCGCTGTACCGCGAGCTGTCCTACAACGATCCGAACCGCTCCGCCGCCCTCATGGGCGCCGACGCCGACCGCAACACCGAACTGATCCTGCGCCACCCCTGGCGCTGACGTCGAGGATGCCGACGACGAGGCCCCGCGCCGAGCGAGTCGGTGCGGGGCCCTCGTCCATCGGGTGGTGAAGTACGCCGGTCAGCGGTAGTTCGTGAACTGCAGTGCGACGTCGAGGTCGGAACCCTTGAGCAGGGCCTGCACCTCCTGCAGGTCGTCGCGGCTCTTGCTCGTGACGCGCAGTTCGTCACCCTCGATGCGGGCCTTGACGCTCTTGGGGCCCTCGTCGCGGATGATCTTGCTGATCTTCTTCGCGTTCTCGCTCGAGATGCCCTCCTTGAGTTTCGCCTCGAGGCGGTATTCCTTGCCGGAGAGTTTCGGCGTCGGTTCGTCGTCGCCGTAGTCGAGCGTCTTGAGCGACACACCACGCTTGACGAGCTTCGTCTGCAGCACGTCGAGGACGGCGAGCGTGCGCTCCTCGGAGTTGGCCTTCATGACGATCGATTCCCCGGAGAGTTCGACCGACGCGCCGACGTTCTTGAAGTCATAGCGAGAACTGATCTCCTTCGCGGCCTGGTTGACCGCGTTGGCGACCTCCTGCTTGTCGATCTTGCTGACGATGTCGAACGAGCTGTCTGCCACGGTTTCTCCTTCGTTGAACGCGGGCGCTGCCTGCGCCTCATTATGCCGTGACGCCGATCCCGTGCCGTCGCGCCACCGTCCCGCCCGCGGTCGAGCCGACGTCCCAGCCAGCGTCATGCCTTGACGGCGATGCCGCCACGCCGCCGTCACCTCGCGCACCCGCGCGTGCCCCGCCGATTCGCTCAACCGCGCGCGCTCTTGCTATGGTTTCCGAGCACGCGCGCCAGGTTGCCCGAGCGGCCAATGGGAGCGGACTGTAAATCCGTCGCGAAAGCTACGAAGGTTCGAATCCTTCACCTGGCACCACAGGTGCACCGAGAGCCCTGCAGATTCGTCTGCGGGGCTCTCGTCTTGCCAGGCCCGTCTGCCGAGTGGGCGCCATGCTCACGCAGCCGGCGGCTGTCCGATCGCCTCGACGTTGCTCACGCATGACGTCGGCAGAGGGCCACCGTAGACATGCGGAAACTTCTCGCTGCCCACCGCGCCGGGGAGCGCGGGTTCGACGCGAACCTCGAGCCCCGCCGCGACGATGGCGTCCGCGTCCAACGTCAGCAGCACCAGCAGCACGTCGATGTCCGAGTAGAACCGCTCGAGCGTCGGCCGCACCTGCTCGGGGAAACTCGCGTGCAGGTAGCCGACCTGCTCGATCGTCATGCCGATCGTCGACCACACGTACTCGCCGCTCTCGAGCGCGTCCCGCCACTCCTCCGCCACCGCGATGTGCTGAATCGTTCTCATGCGCGACACGATAGACGGGCATGATGGGCACATGGCCTTTCGCGCAGATTCCACCACTCTTCCCCGCATCGGTGTCACCGGTGTGACGGGTGCCGTCGGCGGCGCCGTCGCGCGCCTCGTCTCGGCACCGGGACGCCCGGTTCGCTTTTTCCTGCGCGACGTCTCGCGCGTGCCACATCTCGGTGACGTCGACGGTGAGAGCGAGGTCGCCGTCGCCGAGTACGGAGCCCCCGACGCCGCCGCCGCGCTCGAGGGCGTCGGCACCCTGTTCATGGTGTCGGCGGCCGAGAGCCCGACGCGCGTCGAGGAGCACCGCAACTTCGTCGACCAGGCCGCGAAGGCGGGCGTGCAGCACATCGTCTACACCTCGTTCCTCAACGCGGCGCCCGATTCGACGTTCACGCTCGGGCGCGACCACTTCGCGACGGAGGAGCACATCAAGGCCTCCGGCATGGCGTGGACGTTCCTGCGCGACAGCTTCTACGCCGACGTCTTCGAGCACTTCGCCGACGAGGACGGCGTCCTCCGCGGCCCGGCGGGTGACGGACGCGTCGCGCCCGTCGCCCGAGCGGACGTCGCCCGTGCCGCGCACGCGGTGCTCCTCGCACCGGGCGAGCACTCGGGCCGCACGTACGATCTCACCGGCCCGCAGGCCCTGACGCTGGACGAGATCGCCGCCATCCTCAGCGCGGGTCGCGACTGCGACTTCCGCTACGAACCCGAGACGATCGAGCAGGCGCGCGCGTCACGGCAGAAGTACGACCCGCAGCCGTTCGAGATGGACGCATGGGTGAGCACCTACACGGCGATCGCCGCGGGGGAGCTCGACGTCGTCAGCAACGACGTGCGACTGCTCACCGGGCAGAAGGCGATGACGTTCGAACAGCTCGTCGCCTCCAGCGAACCGGTGCGCTGAGCCCCGGGACGCCCCCGCGTGCGGCCAGGCACATCACCAGACGCGCGGACAGAACGCCTGACGGGCGCCTCACCAGCCAGGTGAGGCGCCCGTCAGCATTCGCGCCGCGATGCGTCGGCCGCCGAAGCGCCCTGTAACCCGCGAGGCGTCGAACCCGTCGTCAGGCCGTCACACCCGCGCGGTCCTGACCGAGGTCGATGAGGTCGTTCTCGAGCCACGACTCGGGGATGCCGAACGCCTTCGTCAGGTCGACGGCGTGGGGACGCAGCTCGGCGCACAGTTCGTTGATGCGCGTCGTGACGGCCTTCGAACGTGACGCCGTGATGCGGCCGTGCTCGATGAACCAGCCCTTGTCCTCCTCTATCGACGCCAGTGCGTAGAGGTCGAACACCTTCGCCATGAGCTCGCGCGCCTCGCCCTCGGGCATGGCCTCGAGGCCTTCCTTGAACGCTTCGAAGATCCGCAGGTCGATGTCGGCCTTCGCCGCGGCGAGGATGTGATCCTGGGCCGCGTTGAACACGGCGAACCCGTCGCTCTTGCCCGCCTTGCGCAGCCGCATCGCGGCCGTCTCGAGCAGGTGCGACGCGCGCTCGGAGAACATCGACTCCTGCCAGCCGCGTGAGTCGAGCGCCGTCTCGTCGTTGCGCGGCGTCGCGCCGTCGATGAGGCGCTGCAGGCCGGCACGCTTCAGCGTGTTCTCGACGAGTCCCTCGACGGTCTGCGCGGTGACCTTCGCGATCGTTCCCGCGATGTCGAGATCGCCCCACTGGTCCTTGTACTCCGTCAGCAGCCCCTTCGCGACAAGCTGCATGAGGACGGTGTTGTCGCCCTCGAACGTCGCGAACACGTCGACGTCGGCGCGCATCTGCGTCAGCCCGTTGGCCGCCATGTACCCGGCGCCGCCGCACGCCTCGCGGCACGCCTGGATCGTGTCGAGCGCATGCCATGTCGTCTGCGCCTTCATGCCGGCGACCCACGCCTCGAGTTCCCGCTGAGCGTCCTCGTGGTCGGCGCCGGGCGTCTCCTTCTCCGACGACGTCGCTGCGTCCTCCAGTTCCTGCAGGCGCGCCGTCATGGCATTCTGCGTGAAGCGCAGCGCGAACGACTTCGCGAGGCGCGGCAGTAGCTTGCGCTGATGCGCGAGGTAGTCGAGGACGACGAGTTCGTCGGGCGAGCCGGGAGCGGAGAACTGACGCCGCTGGTCGCCGTAGCGGACGGCGATGGCGAGCGCCTTCTGCGCCGCCGCACCCGCGCCGCCGCCGACGCACACGCGGCCGCGCACGAGCGTGCCGAGCATCGTGAAGAAGCGCCGGTTGATGTTGTCGATCTCCGAGACGTAGGTGCCGGTCTCGTCGATGCCACCGAACTTGTCGAGCAGGTTCTCGCGGGGCACACGGACGTGGTCGAACGCGATCGTGCCGTTGTCGACGCCGGGCAGCCCGCCCTTGACGCCGTTGTCGCCGATCGTGACGCCCGGCATCGGGTTGCCGTCCTCGTCGCGGATCGGCACGACGACGACGTGGACGCCCTTGCTCGGGGTCTCCTCCTCGCCGTCGGCGACGTCACCGACGCTCGGGACGACGAGCTGCGCGAACACGGCGGCCGCGCGTCCGTCCTTGGCGGCGTTCCCGATGTACGTCTTCGTCGCGGAGACAGTGGGGGAGTGCACGACGATCTCGTCGGTCTCCACGTCGTACGTCGCGGTCGTCTCGACGGCGGCGACGTTCGAGCCGTGGCCGACCTCCGTCATCGCGAAGCAGCCCATGAGCTTGCCGCTCATGATGTCGGGCACGTACGCGGCGAGGTGCTTGTCGGTGCCGAGGCGCGAGACGGCGCCGCCGAACAGACCGAACTGGACGCCGTTCTTGATGAGCAGCGACAGGTCGCCGTAGGCCTCCATCTCGAACGCGACGCAGGACGCGCCGTAGTCGAGCGTGCCGCCGTACTGCGTCGGGAAACCGATCGAGCCGTACCCCTTGTCGGCGAGCGCGAGCACCTGACGCGTCACTCGCTCGCGCTGAGCCTCGATCGACTCGCCGGGCGTGCCACTGATGGCCTCCCACGGCAGCTCGCCGCGGATCCGCTCGCGCAGGTCGCGCCACGGCCCGTCGAGCGCGATGCGCATCTGCTCGACGACGTCGTTCGTCGCGGGCGCGGGCGAAGTGTTCTCGGTCGTGGTCTCGGGAGTCGTGCTCATGTCGTCCTCCTTGTCGGCCGCGGGCGCCGCGGTGCGGCCTGCGGGTGAGAGCTGCCTCGGAACGGATCGTGTCATCCGGCCGGGTCGAACGTCGGTGTTTCGTCGGATCGGGCAGTGTCGTCGTGGATGCTTCGCTCGTCGCGTCCGGTGTCGGCGGGGCGGTCGGGTTGGTCGACGCCGCCGGGGCCAGCAGTAGCGATGTGCGCATCGGCCGGCCCTGGCGCGTCTCGCGCCAGCGCCCCGGCGAGGCCGCCGTGGGCGAGCGCGGCGAGGTGGGCGGCGAGTTGCGCGCGACTCAATCCGCCGGGGCTCTCCAGCCACCGGTCGGCCGATTCCTTGACGAGGCCGACGACGCCCCACGCGAACGCTCGCGCTCTCCCGCGAGCTTCCTCGGTGTCGGGGCCGAAGGCCAGCAGGAGGTCGAAGAGGTTGTCGGCGATCCGTCCCGAAAGGCCGGTGACGGGATCGCCAGGACCCTCCGGCAGCGTCACGTCCGGGCGCCTCACGACGAACCGGTACACCTCGGGATCGCGTTCGACGAGGCGCAGGTAGGAGTCGATGACGGCGCCGAGCATCGCGGGCCCGGGCGTGCGTCGCGCGGACGAACCGGTGGCGCGGGCGTCGCCGTCACCATCCGACGTGGCGCTCGCGGCCACGTCGATCTCGGCGAGGATGAGCGCGTCGACCGATTCGCACACGGCGAGGTAGAGCCCCAGCCGGTCGCCGAGGTGACGGTAGATGACGGTCTTGCTCGTGCCGGCCTCGGCCGCGATCTCGTCCATCCCCACCCCGGCGCCGTGACGGCGGATGGCGCGCAGGGCGGCGTCGACGAGCTCGCGACGGCGGGCGACGCGATGGGCGGCCCAGCGCGCGTCGCGTCCGTCGGGTTGGGCGCTCGATGCTCGGGTGGTGGTGGACATGCCTGACACGGTATCGCGTACGCGCCGTACCTGCTACTGTCCGTATCGGTAAGTTTTGACGAGTGCTCACGTCCGCGCGGCCTCGTCATCGACTCGCGCACGACCCACCACGACTCAACCGGAGCGATTCATGACCACGATCCGTGACGCCTACGTCATCGGCGGCAACCGCATCCCGTTCGCCCGCTCGGGCGGCGCCTACCTCAAGGCCTCCAACCAGGACATGCTGACGGCGGCCCTCGACGGCCTCGTCTCGCGCTTCTCCCTCTCGGGTGAGCGCCTCGGTGAGGTCGTCGCCGGTGCCGTCATCAAGCACTCGCGCGACTTCAACCTCACGCGCGAATCCGTCCTCGGCAGCCACCTCGCGCCGACGACGCCGGCCTACGACATCCAGCAGGCCTGCGCGACGGGTCTCGAGGCTGCGATCCTCGTGACGAACAAGATCAAGCTCGGCCAGATCGACTCGGCGATCGCCGGTGGCACGGACACGACGTCCGACGCGCCGCTCGCACTGAACGAGGGTCTGCGCAAGACGCTCATGAAGGCGAACTACGCGAAGACGACGCCGGATCGCCTCAAGGCGTTCGCCTCGATCCGTCCGAACCAGCTCGCGCCCGAGCAGCCCCGCAACTCGGAGCCGCGCACCGGCCTCGCGATGGGCGACCACATGGCCATCACGGCCAAGGAGTGGGGCATCACGCGTGAGGCCCAGGACGAGCTCGCCGCGGCGTCGCACCAGAAGATGGCCGCCGCCTACGAACGTGGCTTCTTCGACGACCTCATCACGCCGTTCCTCGGCCTCGCCAAGGACAACAACCTGCGTCCCGACAGCACGGCCGAGAAGCTCGCGAAGCTCAAGCCGGTCTTCGGCAAGGGCGAGGGCCTGACGATGACCGCCGGCAACTCGACGCCGCTGACGGATGGCGCCTCGGCCGTGCTGTTCGGCAGCGAGGCGTGGGCGAAGGAGCGCAATCTGCCGCTGCTCGCCCGTTTCGTCGACGGCGAGGCCGCCGCGGTCGACTACGTCGACGGCAAGGAGGGCCTGCTCATGGCCCCCGCGTACGCGGTGCCGCGCCTGCTCGCGCGCAACGGTCTGAGCCTGCAGGACTTCGACTTCTACGAGATCCACGAGGCGTTCGCCTCGACGGTGCTCGCCACGCTCAAGGCCTGGGAGAGCCCCGAGTTCTGCAAGGACAAGCTCGGTCTCGACGCGCCGCTCGGCTCGATCGACCGCAGCAAGCTCAACGTCAACGGAAGCTCGCTCGCCGCGGGCCACCCGTTCGCGGCCACCGGTGGCCGCATCATCGCGCAGCTCGCCAAGCAGCTGCACGAGAAGGGCTCCGGCCGCGGCCTCATCTCCGTGTGCGCCGCTGGTGGCCAGGGCGTCGTCGCGATTCTGGAGGCAGTGTGATGGCTGACGGTTACTCGAACTTCGTCAACAACGGTTTCGGCAAGAAGCTCGCCAAGCAGATCGGGCTGCCGCAGCCGCCCGTCCTGCGCCGTTACGAGGTCGGTCAGGACCTGCTCGACGGCCCCGCCGCCGTCGGCACGGTCGGTTCCGGCGTCGTCGGTTCGACGGCCGCGGCGATCCTGCGCGGCTCCGGCGCCGACGTGGTCGACGCCACCGCAGAGGCGACGTACTCCGACAAGCTCGGCGCGTTCGTCATCGACGTCACCGCGGCGACGAAGCTGACCGACCTCGAGACGTTCCGCGAGATCGCCATCCCGGCGGTCAAGGCGCTCGGCAGGTCGGCGCGCGTCATCGTCATGGCGACGACGCCGTCCGCGCTCGACGACGTCGAAGCCGCCGCGACGGCGCAGGCGTTCGAGGGCATCACGCGCTCGATCGGCAAGGAACTGCGCGCCGGCGGCTCGGCGAACCTGTTCTGGATCGACCCCGACGCCCAGGGCGACGCGGCCGTGCTCGAGGCGCCGCTGCGCTTCTTCGGCTCGAGCCGCTCGGCGTATGTGTCGGGTCAGCCGATCCGCATCCGCAAGCACGCCGTCACCGAGGTCGCCGACTGGCACCAGCCGTTCGCAGGCCAGGTCGCCGTCATCACGGGTGCGGCGCGCGGCATCGGCGCGCAGATCGCGCGCGTGTTCGCCCGCGCCGGTGCGCACGTCATCGCCGTCGACATCCCGGCCGCCGGGGACGCGCTGAGCAAGGTCGCCAACGAGATCGGCGGCACCTCGCTCGGGCTCGACATCACCTCACCCGACGCGGGCGCGAAGATCGCCGAAGCCGTCGCCCGTCACGCCGACAAGCTCGACGTCATCGTCCACAACGCGGGCATCACGCGCGACAAGCTGTTCGTCAACACCGACGAGGCGCGCTGGAACTCGGTCGTCGACGTCAACCTCGGCGCGCAGTTCCGCATCAACGAGGTGCTGCTCGACCCGGCGACGAAGGGTGGTCTCAAGGACGGCGGACGCATCGTGTCGGTCGCCTCGACCTCCGGTATCGGCGGCAACCGCGGTCAGGCGAACTACGCGGCGTCGAAGGCCGGCGTCATCGGCATGGTGCGTGAGCTCTCGGAGAAGCTGGCCAAGCGCGACATCACCGTCAACGCCGTCGCGCCCGGCTTCATCGAGACCGACATGACGTCCAAGATTCCGATGGCGACGCGCGAGGTGGGCCGCCGCCTCAACTCGATGATGCAGGGCGGCAACCCGATCGACGTCGGCGAGGCCATCGCGTTCTTCGCCGAGCCGGGCTCGGCGGGCGTCACCGGCCAGGTGCTGCGCGTGTGCGGGCAGAGCCAGATCGGAGCCTGACGTGACGCGCACGATCGAGCTGAAGGGCGAGCCGAAGCTCGGCCCCATGTTCGCGAAAGCCGTCGTCACCGGGTCGAAGCGCAAGGGGCGGACGCTGCCCGACCTCGAGGTCGTGCGACGCGACGTGACGCCGAGCGTCGCGGACGTCGCCGACTACGACGCGGTCTGCGGGTTCGCGCTGAGCAACCGGGTGCCGAGCACGTACCTGCACGTGCTCGTCTTCCCGCTGCAGGTCGCGCTCATGTCGGATCCGGGCTTCCCGTTCGCCCTCATGGGTTCGGTGCACCTCGAGAACACGATCCGTCAGCACCGTCCGGTGCTGTTGGGCGAGACGCTGGAGCTGCGCGCGCGGGTCGAGAACCTACGCCCGCACTTCCGTGGTGCGCAGGCCGACCTCGTCGGTGAGGCGTACGTCGACGGCGAACTCGTGTGGGAGGACCGCTCGTCGTACCTCTTTCGCGGCGCGAAGGTCGACGGAGAGGTGCCGCCGAAGGTCGACGAGCCGGACGCCATCGACGGTTTCGGTGCAACGTGGCGCCTCGCCGGCGACCTCGGACGCCGATACGCGAAGGTGTCGGGCGACGTCAACCCGATCCACATGAACCCGCTCGCCGCGAAGGCGCTCGGCTTCCCGACGACGATCGTGCACGGCATGTGGAGCAAGGCCCGCATGCTCGGCGCGCTCGAGAACCGGTTGCCCGACGCCTACGAGGTGAACGTTGCGTTCAAGAAGCCGGTGCTCCTCCCGTCGACGGCGCGTTTCATCGCGCAGTCCGCGGGCAGGCCGGGGTCGTTCGACCTCGCGCTGCGCAACGCCAAGAAGGGCACGGAGCACGCTCGGGGCACGATCCGTCCGCTGTGAGGCACACCCCCTGAGACGCGGGATCCCGACGGTATGACGTGCCGTCGGGATCCCGCGTCTCGTGCGTGGCACGTCTCGGCGCCGGGACGGTGGCGACGATCCGACCCCGACTTCGTGGGGCGATCCGCGGCGGCACCGCGGCGGCACCGCGTCCGGCGCCGTGGTCTCGTCGATTTCGTGTTCGTTCGGGCGCCGTGTAAGGTGTTCCTCGCGCCTGAAACGCGCTGAGCAGCTGAAACAGCCTCGGCGGCAGTGGCGTGAGGCCCCTATAGCTCAGTCGGCAGAGCGTCTCCATGGTAAGGAGAAGGTCAACGGTTCGATTCCGTTTGGGGGCTCGCGTGAGCGCCGGAGACGGCGATCATGGCATGGCGGGGTAGCTCAGCTGGTTAGAGCGCACGACTCATAATCGTGAGGTCGCGGGATCGAGTCCCGCTCCCGCTACCAAGTTTTTCCGGACAGTCTGTCTCGCGACAGTTTTCGACTTTTTTGAGAGTAGGTGTAGGACATGGCCTCGAAGAGCGCTGACGTTCGCCCGAAGATCACGATGGCTTGCACCGAGTGCAAGGAGCGCAACTACGTCACCAAGAAGAACCGTCGGAACAACCCCGACCGTCTCGAGCTGGCGAAGTACTGCAAGCGCTGCACGAAGCACACGGCTCACCGCGAGACCCGCTGATCTCGTCTGAACCACACGTCACGGCCGTCACCCCTCGAGGGTGACGGCCGTTTCGCAACCCCGCCCCATCTGCGATTCCCGCCCCATCGGCGAATCCTGTCCACCTTCGCGATTTTCGTCCCCATCTGCGATTTTCGGTCACATGCGTCTGACGTCCGTCGTGCTGCCGTCTTCGAACCTATGCGCGCCTCGACCTCGCGCCTCTCCGACTTCCGAGTAACGCCGAGGCACCTCTAGCGTCGAGACATGCCAGTGAACCCGGCGGTCGAGGGCCGCACCTACCGCATGCCGCAGGCGCACGTCGTCACGCGCGATGAGATCGTGACGTTCGCCCGCGCCGTCCGCACGAGCGACGACCGTTGCCTCGACGTCGACGCCGCCCGCGCCGCGGGCCACACGGACATCGTCGCGCCGACGACGTTCGCCGTCACGCTCGCCCAGCAGGCGGAGGCGCTCTTCATGCGCGATGAGGAGGCTGGCGTCGACTTCTCGCGCCTCGTCCATGGTGAGGAGACGTTCACGCATCACGCGCCGATCGTCGCGGGAGAGGCGCTCATCGCCGAGACGACCGTCGCGCGCGTTCGCTCGGCCGGCGGACACGACATGGTCACGCTCGCCACCGCCGTCACGACCGCTGATGGGTCGCATCGAGCTGACACGACGAGCGTCGTCGTCATCAGGGCAGAGGAGGCACACGCATGAGCGAGCACGAACACCGCAGCGTCGACCTCACGTCCGCGAGCGCGGGCGACACGTTGCTCGAGACGAGCGAAACGCTTCGACGCGCCGATCTCGTCGCCTACGCCGACGCCAGCGGCGATCAGAACCCGATCCACCAGGACGAGGCGTTCGCCAAGAGCGTCGGCCTGCCCGACGTCATCGCCCACGGCATGCTGACGATGGGGCTGGTCGCCTCACGCATCGAGGAGCTGGCGCAGGGGCACTTGATCGTCTCCTTCGGCACCCGCTTCGCCGCGCCCGTCGTCGTGCCTGCCGGCGGCGATGCACGCGTCGACATCGTCGTCTCGCTGTTCTCGCGCGACGACGACGCGGGCAGGGTGACGCTGGACGCGGCGGTGTCGGTGGCAGGCACTAAGGTCTTGAGTCGAACGAGAGCAGTCATCCAACTCTGATCGAGGTCTTCATGCAGGAGCAGTTCGACGTCCCGCTCGCGAGCCTGACGACGATGCATGTCGGTGGCCCTGCTCGACGTCTCGTGGTCGCGGAGACGATCGACGAGATCGTCGACGTCGTGCGCGAGGTCGATGACGCCGAGGAGCCGCTGCTCGTGCTCTCGGGCGGTTCGAACCTGCTCATCGCGGACGAGGGTTTTCCCGGCACGGTCGTCAAGATCGCGAACGACACCCTCGAGGTCGAGCACGACTCCGACTGCGGGGGCGTGACGGTTCGTGTCAGTGCCGGCATGGTGTGGGACGAGTTCGTCGCGTACGCGTGCAGCCACGACTGGTCCGGCATCGAGGCGTTGTCGGGTATCCCGGGGCTCGTCGGCGCGACGCCCGTGCAGAACGTCGGCGCGTACGGCCAGGAGGTCGCGCAGACCGTCGCGAGCGTACGGACGTACGACCGCGTCACCCAGCAGATCAAGACGTTCGCCAACGCCGACTGCGACTTCACCTACCGTCACAGCATCTTCAAGAACACCCCCTTCCGTGACGGCGACGCGAGCGGTCGCTACGTCGTGCTCGACGTGTCGTTCCAGCTGCGCAAGGCCGATCGCAGCCAGCCCATCGCGTACGCGGATCTCGCCGCGGGGCTCGGCGTCGAGCAGGGCGATCGCGTTCCGCTCGCCGACGCCCGCGAGGCCGTCCTCGCCCAGCGTTCCAAGCGCGGGATGGTCGTCGTCGAGGCCGATCATGACACCTGGTCGTGCGGTTCGTTCTTCACCAACCCGATCGTCTCCGAACGCGTCATGGCGCGCATCCGCGAGCGAGCGGCCGAGCGCCTCGGCGCCGACGGACCCACACCGCCCGAGTTCCCCGCCGGCGCGGCGCACCCGGGGTTGCTCAAGACGTCGGCGGCCTGGCTCATCGACAAGGCCGGCTTCGGCAAGGGGTACAACATGCCCGGCCCGGCGGCGTTGTCGACCAAGCACACGCTCGCTCTGACGAACCGTGGCGATGCCAGCGCATCGGACGTCGTGGCCCTCGCCACCGAGATCGTCGACGGCGTCGAGGCCGCGTTCGGCGTGCGTCTCGTGCCCGAGCCCGTGTGGGTCGGGCTCGAACCGATCGCCTGACCCGCTCCGCCCACCTCCGGCGTCCGCGCACTCGATGCTCGAGCGCGACGCAGCAATCTGGGAGGCCGGCTGAGCGCTCAAGCAGGCGGTGCGGCGAGCCAGGCGTCGATGTCGGCGTCCGCGGCCGCGACGACGTCCGCCGGCGCGTTCGAGATCGTGAAACTGTCGCGCGCGAGCTGGGCGAGTTCGGCGTCGCTGAATCCGTGGACGTCGCGCGCGGTGCGGTACTGATCCGTGAGGCGTGAGCCGAACAGCAGCGGGTCGTCGGCGCCGAGCGCCATCCGCGCGCCTGCGTCGAACAAGGGACGCAGGGGCACCTCCGGGGCGCTCTCGTACACGCCGAGTGCCACATTGCTGCCGGGGCACACCTCGAGCCCGACGCCGGCATCGACGACGCGCGCCAACACCTCAGGCGATTCCGCGGAACGCACCCCGTGCCCGAGCCGCGTGGGGTGCAGCGCGTCGAGCGTCTCGCTCACGGCGTCGGCGCCGAGCAGTTCGCCCCCGTGGGGCAGTGAGGCGAGGCCCGCGTTGCGCGCGATGCGGAACGCCGGCGCGAACGCGGAGGTGTCGCCGCGGCGTTCGTCGTTGCTCAATCCGAAGCCGACGACACCGCCGGCGTTCTTCGCCGCGAGCCGGGCCAACGTCCGCGCGTCGAGGGGATGCCGTAGCCGTGACGCCGCGACTACGACGCCCACCCCGATGCCGTGACGCTCACCGGCCCGCGCAGCTTCGTCGAGCACGATCTCCAAGGCGGGTGTGATGCCGCCGACGAACGGTGCGTAGGACGTGGGGTCGACCTGGATCTCCAACCATCGTGAGCCCTCACGCGCATCGCTCGCGGCGGCCTCGTCGACGATGCGGCGCATGTCATCCTCGCTACGCACGCAGGCGCGGGCGGCGTCGTAGAGGCGTTGGAAGCGGAACCAACCCCGCTCGTCGCGGGCCGATGCGAGCTGAGGAGGCCAGCTGCGCCTCAGGCTGTCCGGCAGCCGGACGCCGTGCGTCACGCTCATGTCGAGCAGGGTGTCGAACGCCATCGAGCCGGTGAAGTGCAGGTGCAGGTGCGCCTTCGGCAGGGCGTCGAGGTCTCGCCGGGAGCGGCTGGGGGAGGTGTCGCGACTCGTCACCCGCTCATCCTGTCACCGCCCTCGCGCGACGGCTGCCGCGCATCACGCACGGGGGAGGGTCAGATTTCCGTTCGAGCGTCGTCGTCCCGTACAGTTGGGGGTCGACACGGCACTCAACCGCCGCGTCGCGCGGGTTCGCTCGCGAAGGGCACTAGCTCAATTGGCAGAGCACCGGTCTCCAAAACCGGGGGTTGGGGGTTCAAGTCCCTCGTGCCCTGCACAGCGTATTGATCCGAGAGGGCGGGGCCGTGGCAGATTCCGATGTCGTGACGGGGGCTTCCGTCGCGGGTGAATCTGAGCGCCGCGGTTTCTTCGGCCGCATCCTGTTGTTCATCCGGCAGGTCATCGGCGAGATGCGCAAGGTCGTCTATCCGACGCGTGACGAGTTGACGACGTACACGATCGCGGTCCTGGTCTTCCTCGCCGTCATCATGGCGTACGTCAACGGTCTAGACTGGCTGTTCACGCGTGCGGTCTCCTGGGTCTTCGGTTCGAACTGAGTCCCGGGCCCATCTCGAAGATTCGCCGCCTGAGCGCCCCCGCGGGGGCCGCGCGGGCGGCGTTCGTGTGAGAGCACGCGACGTACTCCCCACATGTGAAGGAAGCAGGTCGATGACCGAGCAGAACCCCGAGCAGCTTTCGCCGGCTGCGGCGGAAGAGGCCGAATTCGCGGCGGGCGCTGTGCGCACGCCTGACGCTGACCTGGCGCCCGAGCAGGGCGAGGTCGGCGAACTGCCGAGCGCCGCCGAGGCCCACGCCGACGACGCCGAGCGCGAGGTGGAGCAGGAGGCCGTCGTCGACGCCGAGGTCGCCCCGGCCGAGCAGGCTGACGCGGTCGACCCTCGCGAGGCGTTCATCGCGGAGCTCAAGTCGCAGTTCGGTGACTGGTACGTCATCCACTCCTACGCGGGCTACGAGAAGCGTGTGAAGACGAACCTTGAGCAGCGCATCACGAGCCTCAACATGGAGGATTACATCTTCCAGATCGAGGTTCCGATGGAGGACTACACCGAGATCAAGAACGGGCAGAAGAAGTCGGGTACGCGCGTGCGCATCCCGGGTTACGTGCTCGTGCGCATGGATCTGACGGACGAGTCGTGGGGCGCAGTGCGTCACACCCCGGGTGTCACGGGCTTCGTCGGCAACGCGCACCAGCCGTACCCGTTGTCGATCGACGAGGTCGTCACGATGCTGAACCCGACGTTCGAGGAGCCGGAGGCTTCGGCTGAGGGTGCGGCCGCGTCGAGTGGCTCCGCGTCGTCGGCGTCCGCGGATGTCGACTTCACCGTCGGCGAGTCCGTCACCGTCATGGAAGGCCCGTTCGAGACGTTGCCCGCGACGATCTCCGAGATCAACGCGGACACGCAGAAGATCAAGGTGCTCGTGTCGATCTTCGGTCGCGAGACGCCGGTCGAACTGGGCTTCAACCAGGTCGCGAAGATCTGATCCTTCGACCTGCCGCGCGTTTCGTCGCGGCGGTCGTCATCAACCTCTCATCGCCTGTCCGGGTGGTGAGGATGCAACCGGGTCATCGCCCACGGCGTCGGCCCATGACAGGAAAGAGGTGGCTTCATGCCTCCGAAGAAGAAGGTTTCCGGTTTCATCAAGCTGCAGATCCAGGCCGGTGCGGCGACGCCGGCTCCGCCGGTCGGTCCGGCGCTGGGTCAGCACGGTGTGAACATCATGGAGTTCGTCAAGGCGTACAACGCTGCGACGGAGTCCCAGCGCGGCAACGTCATCCCGGTCGAGATCACGGTCTACGAGGACCGTTCGTTCACGTTCATCACGAAGACGCCGCCGGCTGCTGAGCTCATCAAGAAGGCTGCGGGCGTCCAGAAGGGTTCCGGCGAGCCGCACAAGACGAAGGTCGCGCACCTGTCGGCGGATCAGGTTCGTGAGATCGCGCAGCAGAAGATGCAGGACCTCAACGCGAACGATCTCGACATGGCGTCGCGGATCATTGCGGGTACGGCGCGTTCGATGGGGATTACCACCGACTGAAAGTGCACCGCCGGTACGGGCAGTGATGTTCGTACTGCCGTGACGTTCCGGCGGGGTGCGTTCAGTCGAGGAAAAGTGTCTGAGAGTGCATCCTCGGTACGGGCAGTGATGTTCGTACTGCCGTGACGTTCCGGCCGGGGTGCGTTCAGTCGAGAAGAAGTGTCTGAGAGTGCACCTTCGGTACGGTCGGTGATGTTCATGCCGCCGTGACGTTTCGGCGGGGTCGATCAGTCGAGAAGAAATTGTCTGACGGTTCTGCCGGTTCGACGCAAGCCCCTGGCCCTCACCTGGGTCAGGGGCTTCGTGCGTCCGTCGCCGATTTCACCCCACCCCCGCACGTCACGTACAATCATCCGGTTGCCCGTGTGGCATCGCGGCGTCAGGATCGACCTGGTGTCGGGGGCGCGGAGCCCGAAAGTGGTTGGGCCGGCGCTGGCTCGTAGAACCACGATCTCCCTGTTGAAGGAGTTTGAGATGAAGCGCAGCAAGACGTACCGCGCGGCGGAAGAGAAGATCGAAGAAGGCAAGCTGTACTCGCCGCTCGAGGCTGTTCGCCTCGCGAAGGAGACGGCCGGCACGAAGTTCGATTCGACGGTCGAGGTTGCGATGCGCCTCGGTGTCGACCCGCGCAAGGCGGACCAGATGGTTCGTGGCACGGTGAACCTGCCGAACGGCACGGGTAAGACGGCTCGCGTCCTCGTGTTCGCCAACGGTGACAAGGCTGCGGCGGCCGAGGCTGCCGGCGCCGACTTCGTTGGTTCGGATGACCTGATCGCCAAGGTTCAGGGTGGCTGGACGGACTTCGACGCCGTCGTCGCGACGCCCGACCTCATGGGCAAGGTCGGTCGCCTGGGTAAGGTGCTCGGTCCGCGTGGTCTCATGCCGAACCCGAAGACGGGAACGGTGACGATGGACGTCGCGAAGGCCGTCGGAGACATCAAGGGCGGAAAGATCGAGTTCCGGGTCGACAAGCACGCGAACCTCCACTTCATCATCGGCAAGTCCTCGTTCGACGAGAAGGCTCTCGTCGAGAACTATGCGGCTGCGCTCGATGAGATCCTGCGGCTGAAGCCGTCGGCGTCGAAGGGTCGTTACATCACGAAGGCCACGATGGCCACGACGATGGGCCCTGGCATCCTGATCGACCAGTCGCGCACGCGCAACCTCATGGAGGACGGCGCCGAGCAGGCCTGATCGGCTTCTCGCTCGATCGCTCTACGTGAGCGGTCGACGCTTCTCGACGGGGGAGGCCCGCATCCCGATTCGTTCGGGGTGCGGGCCTCGCCTGTTGTGCCGTCCAGATCACGTGGCCGGCCGCATGACGTCAGAACGGGGTGACGGTCATGCGGACGATCTGCGGGTCGTGGTCGGAGTCCTGGTCGGGGAACTCGCTGTTGGTGTGGACGATGTCGTAGTTGAACGGCGGCTTCCCGAGGCCGAGCCAGGGCTGGGCGAGCTTGGGGCTGAGCAGGATGTGGTCGAGGATCTGGCTGTTGCCCTCGTACACGTACGAGTACCGCTCGTTGGCGGGCAGGGTGCGCGGCAGGTCCGTCATCGCTGTCTTGCCGTTTCCGGCGAGGATGTCGGTGGTCCGGCTGAACTCGAAGTCGTTGAGGTCACCGAGCGTCACGATGCGAGCGTTGGGGTCGGCGGCGAGCAGCTTGTCGATGAATCCGCGCACGACGGTGGCCTGCGCGTGGCGCTGCGTCTCGGACGAGCGCACGGGCTGCTGCCAGCGGCCGAAGAGCGGGTCGTCGCCGCCCTTGCTGTTGAAGTGGTTGGCGATGACGTACACCTTCGTCCCGCGGAACTTGAACTCGCCGACGAGCGGCTTGCGCGAGTCGGTGAAGGCGGTGTTCGTCGGGTCGATGCGGCCGGGCGAGACGGTGAGGTCGGTGAACAGGCCACGCCCGGTGACGCCGGTGGCCGTCGTCGCGCCGGGGGTTCCCTTGTCGACGAACGACGTGCCGCGGTCGGTGCGGTAGAGGAACACCTGGCGGATGTTGCCTCCGGGCTGGCCTCCGTCCTTGCCGTTCTCGGGGTCGACCCAGCGCGCCTGGTACGTCGGGCCGCCGGCGGCCTTGATGGTGTCGACGAGCTTCTTGACGGTCGTGGACGAGTCGACGGTGCCGTCGTTCTGGGCGCCGTTGTTGTCCTGGATCTCTTCGAGCGCGAGGACATCGGGGGAGTGCAGGTTGCCCGTGATCTGGCCGGCGAGGCGGTCGTACTTCGTCTGGGGGTCGCTGGGTGCGAGGTTCTCGACGTTGAATGTCGCGACGGCCATCTCGAACAGGCCCTGGGCCTTCGTCGTCTCGCGCTTCAGGCCGGCGCTGCGGTGCCCCGCGACGTCGGTGACGTGCACGTGCGGCATGGCGAAGGAGTAGTCCATGATGCCGGTGGTGCGGCCGGTGTAGACGTCACCTACGGTGCTGACGGGCAGCGGGTTGGCGGGCTTGGCCTGGTCGTCGAGGATGACGCGCATCGCGTTCGGGTGGTCGTAGCCGGAGTAGAGCACGCCACCGCGCGGCGTGGTCAGCGCGTCGACGTTCTGGCCGGGCACGACCGGGGTCTCGCGGTACTTGGGGTTGGTCGGGCCGACGGCGCGCGCATCGTCGAGGGCGACGCGCATGCCTTCGAGCGACTCGTCGAAGTCGATCGCGTTCTTCGTCGGGTCGAAGGTGGCCGCTGCCGATTCGACGTTCTTCGGGTCGCCCGACTCGACGTTCTGCTGTGGGGCGATGCGGTCCTTGCCGAGGACGGCAGGCGCCGGCAGCGCTTGCCCGGACGCGGTGACGGTGACGACGGGGCTCGTCAGCTGCGTCGTCGTCAGGTTGTCGTTGCCCGAGGCGCCGCCCGGTCGGAATTCGGAGACGGTGGCGTCGACGCTGACGGCGTCACCGACGACGGCGGTGGGCGCGGTCTTGGTGTAGACGAAGACGGCGTCGCTCGTCGCGTCGTCGTCGTCGCTCGGGGCCTGCATCCAGAACCCGGTGGCATTGATGGCGGTGACGACACCGCTGACCTTGCTGACGCGCTCGTCCCTGAGCGGCGAGAGGTGCGAGGAACCCTGGATCTGCTGGATCGTCACCGTCGACGGCTCGTGCGGCGCCTGCGGGGTGCAGGCCGTCGCGCCGGCCGCCGACGACGTCGGCGTCGGGGTGCCGACGGTGAAGTCGACAGCGTTGTCGTCGGTGTCGGTGCACTCGCTCTTGCGGAAGACGGATGTCGAGTTCGTCGTCGCGGGGGCAGGGGAACCCTCCGCGACGCTCGCCCCGCCCCAGCCGACGAGGTCGACGGTGGCGCCGTTCGGGTCGACGATGGCGACGCGGCCCGCGGTGCCCGACATCGCGATCGTGCCCGTCACGTCAGGATTCTCCAGGGCGGGCGCGGACGCGTTCGCGCCGTCGGCTTCCTTGACGAGGAAGTGGTGTCCCGGTGCGACCTGGCCGCTGAGCGGAGTCTTCTGGGCGCTCGTGCCCGACGCGGACCAGTACTGGACGCTCCAGCCGGTGAGGTCGACGGGCGCGCTCGAGGTGTTGTAGAGCTCGACGAAGTCGCTGCGCAGCGGTGCGCCGCTGTTGCCGCCTCCGCCGAACACCTCGCTGATCGTGACGGTGGTCGACGCAGCCTGCGCCGAACCTGCGGTGGACAGCGAGAACGACGTCAGCCCCGCGACGGCTGCGGCGACGGTGACGATGGCGGTGGGGCGCTGGGGAAGCAGTGGCATGAGGGGCTTTCGTTAGTTCAGCAACAGGACGAGCTGACAGTAGGCGGCGGGCCGCGGCGCGCAGGGTGCGTCATCGTGGCCAGTGGGTGAACAGTTGGTGCAGCGACTCTGCTGGGGACTTGTGCACCCACACGGGGAACGTGCGCGCAGTCGCGCATTCGTGGTGCAGCTGGCGGGTGGGTGCGAGCGGTCGGGCGGCGGGTGTGTTCTCTGGGTGCGGTGGTCAGTGGTGGAGGCGTGATTGGAGGGTGGCGATGGTGAGCCGTTGAGGCTGTCCCGTGATCGTCGTGGCGCCGGGGATGGTGCGCCAGGGGCCGTTGTTCTCCTGGTACTGGCCGCTGAGGGTGGTGTCGATGCGGGTGGTGACGGTGCCCTTGGTGGGGTAGGTGTGAGTGACATTGCCGGTGGGGTAGGGACCGCCCGCGTCGGTGGTGGGGCCGTAGGTGGCGGTGTCGCCGTAGTGGTAGGTGTAGGTGACGTCGGTGGGGCGCAGGGTGATGGTGTGTCCGAGCAGGGTGACGGTGGTCGTCTCACCGGGGGCGAGCCCGTCGGGGCCGTAGGTGGCGTGGAAGTAGGTGGGCAAGCCGGTGAGGGTGGTGTTGCCGGTGGGCTGGATGGCGACGGTGGCCTTCGTGAAGGTCTGAGTCGTCCAGGCCTGGGTGGCTGCTTGCTCGGCGGTGTAGGTGGGCGCGGCCGGAGCTGCTGGCGCTGTGGCGGTTCCTGATGCGGGGGTGGTCATCGTGGGTGCAGGTGGCGCGGGGGTGTAGTTGACGCACGACAGCTTCGGGGTCTGCCCCTCGCCCGTCGCGCACGGCGTGTCAGCGGGGCGTGCGTGGACTGACGCGCTGTCCGCGTCGTAGTACGCGGCGATGTCGCCGGTGTTGGGTCCGTTCTCTGTGTGGGGCCGGCCAGGCTGGGTGCCGGGGTAGTTCGTGGTGTCGCGCGGAGGAGGCGGGGTCCACCCGACGCCGGGGCGGCCGGGGGTCGGTTTCGTCGGCACGCCGGGATTCGTCACGTGGATGATGACGCCGTCATCAATCACGCACGCTGTGGGATCCGGGCAGCGCGGATCAGCAGAGGCTGTGGTCGCGGAACCCAAGATGGCCGTGGCGGCGAGGCACGCGGCTAATAATGCTGAGCTTGTTGTTCGCTGGTGCTGCGCGCGGTCATCAGGACTTGTCAGCACCAGCAGCTCCGATCCTCCAGCCTCCGGCGGTCCAGTCGGCCCGGGCTGCGACGCCGAGGTTGTTCGGTGCGAACTGCTTTCGGGAGCCGTCGGCGCCCACCTTGAAGTTGCCACGGTCGGATTGCCGGAACGTCACCACGACGGAGTCTTCCACCGAGTCGGCACGCACGGCCCAATGGTCAAGGCGACGCTGATTGGTTTCGATGTGGGCACCTTCCCGCAGCAAGTCCGAGAGGCCAGTGATCTGGAGCTGGCACGTGGCACAGCTCGGCTGCGAAAGGTAACGCAACGCATCCGGCTGAGGCTTGGCGGCTAGCACATCGAGGGTTTCCCAGTAGAACTTCACGAAGGCCTTGGCGCCGTCTTTGGTGTGGGCCTTGGCGGCGTCGGGGATGACGACTGCGGCGGCGCCGGCCTTGGATGTCGTCACGGGTGCGCTCGACGCGACCGAAGCACTCCGCGAGGTCGCGGGCGCAGACGAGGCGGCGCTGCGCAACGACGTAGAAGGGTCAGTCGAACTGGAACGCGGCGTGTTGCCGGCCGCGATGCGGCTCATGTCGGAGGGGGCGATGGTGCTCGTCGAGGCATCGGCCGTCGAGTCGTCGCCGCACCCACTCACCGCCGTCGTCACGGCCGCGGCCAGGGCGATCACGGCGACCCCACGTGGCGCGAGATGGCGCCCGGCAAGTCCACGACGTGCGGTCGCGCCATCGTCGGGTAGAGCAGCTGCGGGGGTGGGTGCGTCGGGCATGCTTGGTCCTTCGGTCGGCGGTGAGGCAGCGCCCGGTGCGTCACCGGCCACTTCTCGAGTCTCACCAGCGCGGCGCGTGTCGCACCCGATCGCGACGGTAAGTTTTTCGTCAGGTTTCCGCGGCCTGTGCACCAGTGCCCACCGGCGTCGATCGCACCGATTTGGCCGCTCGCCGCCCGCCCGGTAGATTGGGAGAACCAATGACCGCCGGTTGTTGCACTCTGCCTCTGGGTGGATGTGACCGAAGGCCTCACGTCTGTGAGCGTCCGGCGCAGGTGAGCTTCAGTCGATGATCGTGCTGTTCGTCAGCATGTTTTCAGAGCCTCAGCGCGCCTGCGCCGAGGCTCTTTTTTTCGTGTCGCCCGAGCGACTGGCACTCACCACCGAAGGAGGCGCGCATGGCTACCGCCGCTAAGGATGCAGCCATTGCCGAGCTTGCGGACAACTTCCGCAACTCGGATGCTGCCGTGCTGACGGAGTACCGCGGTCTCACCGTGGCGCAGATCACCGATCTGCGTAACTCCATTCGTGAGCACGCCACCTACGCCGTGGTGAAGAACACGCTGACCGCCCGTGCGGCTGCCGAAGCCGGCGTGACGGCTTTCGACGGCCAGCTCCAGGGCCCGTCCGCTATCGCCTTCGTCACCGGTGACCCGGTGGAGACGGCGAAGAAGCTGCGTGACTTCGCCAAGGCCAACCCTCTCCTCGTCATCAAGGGCGGCGTCCTTGATGGCAAGGCCATGTCGGCCGAGGAGATCAACAAGCTCGCGGACCTCGAGTCCCGCGAGACCCTGCTCGCCAAGCTGGCCGGGGGCCTCCAGGCCTCGCTCAGCCAGGCTGTCTACCTCTTCGCGGCCCCGCTGTCGCAGGCTGCTCGCACCGTCGACGCCCTGCGTGCGAAGGTCGAGACCGAGGGACCGGCCACCGACGCAGCCCCGGCTGTCGAAGCGGCCACCGCAGACGTCGCCGAGGGTGGCGACGAGGCCTGATCCGGTCCTGACCGGCATCAGCGCAAACCCACCACAACGCCACTCACGGCACGGATCCCACGACCACATCGGTCCGGGTCCGACAGAACAGAAAGGACGCCCATCATGGCGAAGCTCTCCAACGACGAGCTCCTCGAGGCTTTCAAGGAAATGACGCTCATCGAGCTCTCCGAGTTCGTGACGCTCTTCGAAGACACCTTCAACGTCACCGCTGCTGCCCCGGTTGCTGCCGCGGCTGCTCCGGCTGCAGGCGGCGGCGACGCCGGCGCTGCCGAGGAGAAGTCCGAGTTCGACGTCATCCTGGCCTCGGCCGGTGACAAGAAGATCCAGGTCATCAAGGAGGTGCGCGCCCTCACGTCCCTCGGTCTCAAGGAGGCCAAGGACCTCGTCGACGGCGCCCCGAAGCCGGTTCTCGAAGGTGTCGCCAAGGACGCTGCCGACAAGGCCAAGGAAGCCCTCGAAGGCGCCGGCGCCACCGTCGAGGTCAAGTGATCTCTGCCCGGGCACTGCCTGGGCACTGATCGCGAGACATCGCGTCGAAGCGGGTCGCACCATCACGGTGCGGCCCGCTTTCGCATGCCCGCAGACCTGGCGTCGCGCCAGAGGAACCCTGCCGAGGCCGGTGCCGCCGATGACGCGCGCGATATTCGGGTGCGGTTGTCGGTGTTCACCCGTAGCCTGTGACGTGCCATGACGACACCACCCGCGCCGCACGCCTCGCCATCCCGCCAGATCGGATGGCGACGCATCGCCGTCCCCAGTACGTGGGCCGCCGTCATCCTCGCGGCCGTCACAGCGTTGGCGACGACGGCGGCGTCCGTCATCGCGGGCCGGCTGGCCGAGCACACGAGCGCTCGCCTCGTGACGCTGCTGGCCGTCACCGTCCTCGGTGGGGCGCTCGTCGACACCGCGGGGCGCTTCCTGTGGGCGGGTATGGTCGATCGTGCCGCCGGGCAGCTGCGTCGCGACCTCGTCGACGCGGTGCTCGCGCAACCGCTCGAGGCCCTGTCGGAGCAGGCGGGCGGTGAGATCCTCGACCGTGTCGACGACGACACCCACGAGATCTCGAACCTGCTGCGTCAGCAGATCTGGATGGTGCTGCGGATGACGCTCGCCATGGTGCCGATGTGGATCGTCGCGGGTATCACGTGGTGGCCGGCCTGGGTGCTCTTCCCGCTCTTCGCGGCGCTGACGTGGGTGCTCATGCGTTCCTTGCTCGCCCCGATCGCGGCGGGCAAGGTTCTCGAGGAGGCCGCCTGGACCGAGCACGCCGCCATCTTCGAGGAGGGCGTCGCGGGCCGCGACGACATCCGCACGAGCCTCGGCCAGCCGTTCGTGGTCGCGCGCCTCGCCAAGCTGTCGGCGCGCGTGCACGAGCGGTTCCTGGCCGTCGTGCGCCTCGAGGTCAAGCTGCTGCTGCGCACCGGCCTGTCGCTGCACCTGCTGCTCGTCCTCGTCGTGCTCGCCGGTGTCGCGCTCGCCTCGCGCACGTCGATGTCGGTCGGTGATCTCGTCACGATGTTCCTCGTCACGAGCACGTTCGTCGGCATGCTGGCCCGGGTCGCCGAGCAGTTCCCGGACATGCAGGCGGGCCTCGGCGCCATCGTGCGCCTGCGCGCCCTCCTGGCCGTTCCGGCCGAACCCGAGGGCGGACGAGCGCTGCCGGAGGGCCCGCTGGATCTCGACGTACGTCACCTCGACTTCAGCTACGGCACCGGCACGTTCGCGCTGCAGGACGTCGACCTGCGCGTGCCGGCCGGGTCGACTCTCGCCCTGGTGGGACGCACCGGATCCGGCAAGTCGACGTTGGCCTCCCTCGTCTCGCGCGCCGTCGAGCCGCCGCCCGGTTCGCTCTTCCTCGGCGGCGTCGACGTGCGCGACCTCGACCTGGAGGCGCTGCGCGGGGGCGTCGGTGTCGTCACGCAGCGCACCGAGATCCTCGCCGGCACGCTGGCGGAGAACATCACCGTCTTCGAGCCGCTGCCGCGCGCTCAGATCGAGGACGTCGTCGAGACGCTCGGTCTCGGCCCGTGGGTCTCGACCCTGCCCGACGGCCTCGACACGGTGCTCGGCCCGGGTGGCGTGAGCCTGTCGGCCGGCGAGGAGCAGCTGCTGGCGTTCGCCCGTCTGCTCGCACGCGACGTGCGCGTCATCGTACTCGACGAGGCGACCGCCCGCATGGATCCGGTGACGGAGGCCCGCGTCGTCGCGGCCTCTGCACGGTTGCTCGAGGGGCGCACCGGCATCCTCATCGCGCATCGTCTCGGCACCATCGAGCGGGCCGACTTCATCGGCGTCATGGAGCGCGGGCGCCTCGTGCAGTTCGGTCGCCGTGACGAACTGCTCGAGACACCCGGTTACTTCCGCGACCTCACCGAAGCCGCCGGCGCGTCCGCCGTCCCCGCCCCGGACCACGAGGCCCCGCACGTCGCGCACGCGCGACGCACGGGCGCGGCGCCCGTCACGCGCGACATCCCCGAGGGTTCGTCCCTCGCACGCGCGATCATCAACGCGCTGAAGGTGCGGCCCGAGTGGGGCGTCGTGGCCATCTTCGCGTTCCTCGCGTTCTCCATCTTCGGTGCCATCGGCAGCGTCACGGGCTGGGCTTGGGGTCACACCGTGCAGGCCCTGACGGACGGCACCCCCGCATGGGGTTGGGCCGCAGCGGTCGCGGTGTGCGTGATGCTCGGCCCGGTCTCGCTCGCGGTGGCCGTCATCCGTTACCCGCGGTGGTGGATCGAGATCTCCCTGCGGGTGCGCATGCGCGTGCTCATCGGACAGACGGGGCAGCACCGGCTGCCGCGCACGCCTCCCGGCGAGGTCGTCGCGCGCGCGATGGATTCGGATCGCTTCGTCCGCTATGCCGACCGGTGGATCGACTTCACCAACGGTTTCGTCATCGTCGTTCTCACCGCTGTGCTCGGTGGCACCTGGCTCGCGGGTCTCGTCCTGCTCGTCATCATGGTCGGCTCGGCGCTGGCCTCCGCCCTCGGACGGCGCGTGGCGGGCCGCTCCGCCGCGCGGGCGTCGGCGTCCCGTGCCCAGTTCGGTCGCGCCCTCGTCTCCTCGCTCGAAGCAGCGCGCACCATCAAGCTCGCGGGTCGCACCGGGCGCATCCGCGAACACCTCGCCGCCGTCGACCGCACGCGCGTCGAGGCCGCGGTGCGCGAGCACCGAGTCGCCGCCGTGCTCGACGGCGTCCCGACGCTCATGGTGCAGGCAGGCATCGTGGCAGCCTGGGCGGGGGCGCTGTACGGCACCTGGGGCCTTGCGACGGCGCTGCTCGTCGTCAACGCGGCGTCCAACTTCGACTGGTTCGGCCGGGTCGCCGGGTCGGTCGTCACCGAGGCGCCCGGAACGCGGGCCTGGCTCAGGGCGACGAGCGAACTCGCCGGCGGGGCCGATCTCGTCGACCTCCTGGCCGGCCTCGACCTGCCCTCCGGTGCGGCACCTCAGGTACCTGAGACGCCGAGGGAGCCCTTGCGCGAACTGGCGTTGCGCGACCTCGCCGCCCTGCACGATGACGGGACGGTCGGCGTCGAAGGCGTGGATCTCACCGTCGGGCAGGGCGAGCTCGTGCTGCTCCTGGGCGCCGTGGGCTCCGGCAAGTCGAGCCTGCTGGCGGCACTCGCGGGGCTCGTGCACCACACCGGCTCGCTCACGTGGAACGGACGAGAGGTGAGCGAGCCAGAGCTCTTCCTCCGCCCCGGCCAGGTCGCCTACGTCGCCCAGACGCCCCGAGTGCTCTCCGGCTCCTTCGCCGAGAACGTGCTCCTCGGTCACGAGCGCGAGTTCGACACTTCCGTCGACGCTGCGCGTCTCACCCCCGACATCGACAACGCGGGCGGCCGGGACAGTCTCGTCGGCCACCGCGGGGTGCGCCTGTCCGGTGGGCAGGTTCAGCGGCTGGCGCTCGCGCGAGCCCTGTCGACGGAGGCCGAACTGCTCCTGGCCGACGACGTCTCGAGCGCGCTCGACGCGCGCACCGAGCTCGAGCTGTGGGACGCGTTGCGTGCGCGTGGCAGCGCCGTCGTCGGGGCGACGTCGAAGCGTTCGGCTCTCGCCCGGGCCGACCGCGTCGTCGTCCTGGAGGCGGGCAGGGTTGCGGACGCCGGCCCGTGGCGTGAGCTCGAGACGCGCTGGTCGCACCTGGCGGGGTGACGGGCGACCGGCGCGTCGCTGCTTGACTGTGCGCCCGCCCTGCGTCATTCTCGTGGGGTCAAGACGGCGCCGGGGGAGGCGCCGGATCATAGCGGTCGATGCGGTCAACCCGGGCTCGTCAGGATGGGCGCGCGGTGCGACAGACTCGGGTTCCGAGTTCGTCGGCTTGCATCCTTCTTCTCTGGGTACTATTCTGCTATTTTGCGCTGCCCTGTCTGCGCCTGCCCCCGACACCCGATCCGGATTCCGCGTCAAGACGCCACCACGAAGAGCTGCCCGCTCTGCTTGGTCGCGACATCATGACGCCGGCCGTCCGAGGAGCGTCGAGGGGGGAGGACCCGTACGGCAGGTGGCGCGCACTGCCGATCTGTAAGGCCTCTGGAAGGGACCCTCCTTGGCTGCCTCGCGCACCGCGACCCAGACTCTGTCCTCGGCGAAGACTGCCTCCGGCCGTCTCACCTTCGCCAAAATTCGTGAGCCCCTCGAAATCCCGGATCTGCTCGCGCTGCAGACCGAGAGCTTCGACTGGCTTCTCGGCAACGAGAAGTGGCAGGCCCGCGTGGCCGCCGCCAAGTCGGAGGGCCGTGTCGACGTGCCCGAGCGCTCCGGTCTGGAGGAGATCTTCGAGGAGATCTCGCCGATCGAAGACTTCTCCGGCTCGATGTCGCTGAGCTTCCGCGACCACCGATTCGAGGACGTCAAGTACTCAATCGAGGAGTGCAAGGAGCGCGACATGACGTACGCGGCTCCGCTGTTCGTCACGGCTGAGTTCATGAACGCCGAGACGGGCGAGATCAAGAGCCAGACGGTCTTCATGGGCGACTTCCCGCTCATGACGGACCGCGGCACGTTCGTCATCAACGGCACCGAGCGCGTCGTCGTCTCGCAGCTCGTCCGTTCGCCGGGCGTCTACTTCGAGCGCTCCATCGACAAGACCTCCGACAAGGAGATCTACACGGCGAAGGTCATCCCCAGCCGTGGTGCGTGGCTCGAGTTCGAGATCGACAAGCGCGACATGGTCGGTGTCCGCGTCGACCGCAAGCGCAAGCAGTCCGTGACGGTGCTGCTCAAGGCGCTGGGCTGGACCGAGGCTCAGATCCTCGAGGAGTTCGGCCAGTACGAGTCGATGCGCGCCACCCTGGAGAAGGACCACACGGCCGACCAGGACGCCGCGCTGCTCGAGATCTACCGCAAGCTGCGCCCGGGCGAACCGCCGACGCGTGAGGCTGCCCAGCAGCTGCTCGACAACCTGTACTTCAACGGCAAGCGCTACGATCTCGCGAAGGTCGGCCGCTACAAGGTCAACAAGAAGCTGGGCGTCGACGGCGGGCTCGAGGACTCGACGCTCGGCATCGACGACATCGTCGCCACCATCAAGTACATCGTCGCGCTGCACGCCGGCGAGGAGACGATGAAGGGCACGCGTCACGGCGAAGAGATCGACGTCCGCGTCGAGATCGACGACATCGACCACTTCGGCAACCGCCGCCTGCGCAACGTCGGTGAGCTCATCCAGAACCAGGTTCGCACGGGCCTGTCCCGCATGGAGCGCGTGGTTCGTGAGCGCATGACGACGCAGGACGTCGAGGCCATCACGCCGCAGACCCTGATCAACATCCGCCCCGTGGTGGCGTCGATCAAGGAATTCTTCGGAACGTCGCAGCTGTCGCAGTTCATGGACCAGAACAACCCGCTCGCCGGTCTGACGCACAAGCGTCGTCTGTCCGCGCTGGGCCCCGGTGGTCTCTCGCGTGACCGCGCAGGCATGGAGGTCCGTGACGTCCACCCGTCGCACTACGGCCGCATGTGCCCGATCGAGACGCCGGAAGGCCCGAACATCGGTCTCATCGGTTCGCTCGCGTCGTTCGGTCGCATCAACCCGTTCGGTTTCGTCGAGACGCCGTACCGCAAGGTCGTCGACGGCCAGGTCACCGACGACGTCGACTACTTGTCGGCGGACGAGGAGGACACGTTCGTCATCGCGCAGGCCAACGCGCCGCTGACGCCGGACAACCACTTCGCCGAGGACCGCGTCATGGCGCGCACCAAGGGCGGAGAGGCGAGCGACGTCGCGATCGAGGACGTCGACTACATGGACGTCTCGGCGCGTCAGATGGTGTCGGCCGCGACCGCACTCATCCCGTTCCTCGAGCACGACGACGCCAACCGCGCCCTCATGGGTGCCAACATGCAGCGTCAGGCGGTGCCGCTCGTTCGTTCGGAGGCTCCGCTCGTCGGTACCGGCATCGAGTACCGTGCGGCACTCGACTCGGGTGACGTCGTGCGAGCCACCAAGGCGGGTGTCGTGCAGGAGGTCTCCGCCGACCTCGTCACGGTCGCCAACGACGACGCGACGTACTCGACGTACCGCATCGCGAAGTTCACGCGCTCGAACCAGGGCACCTGCTACAACCAGCGTGTCGTGGTCAACGAGGGTGAGCGCCTCGAGGAGGGCGCCGTCATCGCTGACGGCCCCGCCACCGACGGCGGCGAGATGTCGCTCGGCAAGAACCTGCTCGTGGCGTTCATGCCGTGGGAGGGCTACAACTACGAGGACGCGATCATCCTGTCGCAGCGCCTCGTGCAGGACGACACGCTCTCCTCGATCCACATCGAGGAGCACGAGATCGACGCCCGCGACACGAAGCTGGGCCCGGAGGAGATCACGCGGGACATCCCGAACGTCTCCGACGAGGTGCTGGCCGACCTCGACGAGCGCGGTATCATCCGCGTCGGCGCCGAGGTTCGTGACGGCGACCTGCTCGTCGGCAAGGTCACGCCCAAGGGTGAGACCGAGCTGACGCCGGAGGAGCGCCTGCTGCGCGCCATCTTCGGTGAGAAGGCCCGCGAGGTCCGCGACACGTCGATGAAGGTTCCGCACGGTGAGACCGGCACGGTCATCGGCGTCAAGGTCTTCGACCGTGACGAGGGCGACGAGTTGCCCCCGGGCGTCAACCAGCTCGTGCGTGTCTACGTGGCGAACAAGCGCAAGATCACCGACGGTGACAAGCTCGCCGGCCGTCACGGCAACAAGGGCGTCATCTCGAAGATCCTGCCGGTCGAGGACATGCCGTTCCTCGAGGACGGCACGCCGGTCGACGTCGTGCTCAACCCGCTCGGTGTTCCCTCGCGAATGAACCCCGGTCAGGTGCTCGAGCTGCACATGGGCTGGGCCGCCTCGCGTGGTTGGAAGATCGAGGGTGACCCGGAGTGGGCGGCCAAGATCCCGGCCGATGCACGTGAGACGGGCCCGAACACCCGTATTGCGACGCCCGTGTTCGACGGTGCGCGCGAGACGGAGATCCGTGGCCTGCTCGAGTCGACGAACACGACGCGCGACGGCGTGCGCCTCATCGGCGACTCCGGCAAGGCGCAGCTGTTCGACGGCCGCTCGGGTGAGCCGTTCCCGGAGCCGGTCTCCGTCGGGTACATGTACATCCTGAAGCTGCACCACCTCGTCGACGAGAAGATCCACGCGCGTTCGACGGGTCCGTACTCGATGATCACGCAGCAGCCGCTCGGTGGTAAGGCGCAGTTCGGTGGTCAGCGCTTTGGTGAGATGGAGGTGTGGGCCCTCGAGGCCTACGGCGCCGCATACGCCCTGCAGGAGTTGCTGACGATCAAGTCGGACGACGTGACGGGCCGCGTCAAGGTGTACGAGGCCATCGTCAAGGGCGAGAACATCCCCGAGCCGGGCATCCCGGAGTCGTTCAAGGTCCTCATCAAGGAGATGCAGTCGCTCTGCCTCAACGTCGAGGTCCTGAGCAGTGACGGCACCGCCATCGACCTGCGCGACTCGGAGCAGGAAGTGTTCCGGGCCGCGGAGGAGCTGGGCATCGACCTGTCGCGCCGCGAGCCGAGCAGCGTCGAGGAAGTCTGATCACGGCGCCCGACACGCGGTGGGTCGATCGAGATGATCGCCCGGCCCACCGCGTGTCGGATCAGCCGGCGCAGACGTAGGTCCGCGGCTCGAACGAACCGACCGGACAACCACAACAGCAACGATCAGACTTTTCAGATTTAGGCGAGAGAAGGAATCAGCAACGTGCTGGACGTCAACTTCTTCGACGAGCTTCGCATCGGCCTCGCGACCGCGGACGACATCCGCGAGTGGTCGCACGGTGAGGTCAAGAAGCCCGAAACCATCAACTACCGCACCCTCAAGCCCGAGAAGGACGGACTCTTCTGCGAGAAGATCTTCGGCCCGACGCGCGACTGGGAGTGCTACTGCGGCAAGTACAAGCGCGTCCGTTTCAAGGGCATCATCTGTGAGCGCTGCGGCGTCGAGGTCACGCGCTCCGCGGTTCGTCGCGAGCGCATGGGCCACATCGAGCTCGCCGCGCCGGTCACGCACATCTGGTACTTCAAGGGTGTCCCGAGCCGTCTGGGCTACCTGCTGGACCTCGCGCCGAAGGACCTCGAGAAGGTCATCTACTTCGCGGCCTACATGATCACCTCGGTCGACGAGGAGCAGCGTCACGCCGACCTGCCGTCGCTCGAGAACCAGATCGAGGTCGAGAAGAAGGAACTCGAGAACCGTCGCGACGCGGACATCAACACGCGTTCGACGAAGCTCGAGGCCGACCTCGCCGAGCTCGAGAAGGAGGGCGCCAAGGCTGACGCCCGCCGCAAGGTCCGCGAGTCGGCCGAGCGCGAGATGACGCAGATCCGCAAGCGCGCGGATCAGCAGATCGAGCGCCTCGAGCAGGTCTGGGATCGTTTCAAGAACCTCAAGGTCCAGGACCTCGAGGGCGACGAGATCCTCTACCGCGAGATGCGTGACCGTTTCGGTCTGTACTTCGAGGGCGGCATGGGCGCTGCGGCGCTGCAGAAGCGTCTCGAGAACTTCGACCTCGACGCCGAGGCGGAGCTGCTGCGCGAGATCATCGCGACGGGCAAGGGCCAGAAGAAGACGCGTGCGCTCAAGCGTCTGCGCGTCGTCACGGCCTTCCAGCAGACCGAGAACAAGCCGGCCGGCATGGTTCTCGACTGCGTCCCGGTCATCCCGCCGGACCTGCGCCCGATGGTGCAGCTCGACGGTGGCCGTTTCGCGACGTCCGACCTCAACGACCTGTACCGCCGTGTGATCAACCGCAACAACCGACTCAAGCGTCTGCTCGACCTCGGTGCGCCGGAGATCATCGTCAACAACGAGAAGCGCATGCTTCAGGAGGCCGTCGACGCGCTGTTCGACAACGGCCGTCGTGGTCGACCGGTGACGGGTCCGGGCAACCGCCCGCTCAAGTCGCTGTCCGACATGCTCAAGGGCAAGCAGGGTCGTTTCCGTCAGAACCTGCTCGGCAAGCGAGTCGACTACTCGGGTCGTTCGGTCATCGTCGTCGGTCCGACGCTCAAGCTGCACCAGTGCGGTCTGCCCAAGCAGATGGCGCTCGAGCTGTTCAAGCCGTTCGTCATGAAGCGCCTCGTCGACCTCGAGCACGCGCAGAACATCAAGTCGGCGAAGCGCATGGTCGAGCGTGCCCGCCCGGTCGTGTGGGACGTCCTCGAAGAGGTCATCCGTGAGCACCCCGTGCTGCTCAACCGCGCGCCGACGCTGCACCGTCTGGGCATCCAGGCGTTCGAGCCGCAGCTCGTCGAGGGCAAGGCCGTCCAGATCCACCCGCTCGTCTGCTCGGCGTTCAACGCCGACTTCGACGGTGACCAGATGGCCGTCCACGTGCCGCTCAGCTCCGAGGCGCAGGCCGAGGCCCGCATCCTCATGCTCTCGAGCAACAACATCCTCAAGCCCGCCGACGGTCGTCCCGTGACGATGCCGACGCAGGACATGATCATCGGTCTGTTCCACCTCACCTCCGAGGTGCTCGACGCCGACGAGATGAAGGACGAGGACATCCGCGCGTTCTCGACCGTCGCCGAGGCCCGCATGGCCTTCGACGCGGGCGAGATCAAGATCGGCACGCCGATCTCGGTGCGTCTTCGCGACTTCGTCCCGACGGCCGGCACGGTGCTGCCCGACGGCGTCGAGGCGGACCAGAACGGCTTCGTCTCCGAGCTGCGGATCCGTACGACCCTGGGTCGCGCGATCTTCAACGGCACGCTGCCGGAGGACTACGAGTACATCAACAAGCCCGTCGACAAGAAGGTCCTCTCGGCCATCGTCAACGACCTTGCGGAGCGTTACTCGAAGGTCCAGGTCGCGGCGTCGCTCGATGCGCTGAAGGAGACCGGTTTCCACTGGGCCACGCGCTCGGGCACGACCGTCGCCATCTCGGACGTCGTCATGCCCTCGAACAAGGACGAGATCCTCGAGAGCTACGACGCCAAGGCCGCGAAGGTGCAGCTGCAGTTCGACCGTGGTCTCATCACGGACGACGAGCGCCGTCAGGAGCTCATCGAGATCTGGACGCAGGCGGCGAACGAGGTCTCCAAGCAGATGGAGAACAACTTCCCGAAGGACAACCCGATCTACCGCATGGTCAACTCGGGTGCCCGTGGTAACTGGTTCCAGCTGCGCCAGCTCGCGGGTATGCGAGGCCTCATGGCCAACCCGAAGGGCGAGATCATCCCGCGTCCGATCAAGGCCAACTTCCGTGAGGGCCTGTCGGTGCTGGAGTTCTTCATCTCGACCCACGGTGCACGAAAGGGTCTGGCCGACACCGCTCTGCGTACGGCCGACTCGGGTTACCTGACGCGTCGTCTCGTCGACGTCTCGCAGGACGTCATCATCCGCGAGGAGGACTGCGGCACGAAGCGCGGTCTCGTCCTGCCGATCGCGCAGCGCAACTCTGACGGCCAGCTGGTCGAGCACGAGGACGTCGAGAGCTCGGTCTACGCCCGCAACGTGGCGCAGACGGTCGAGATCGACGGCGAGACGTTCCTGCAGGCCGGTGACGACCTCGGTGACGTCGCGCTCAGCAAGCTGATCGACGCCGGCATCGAAGAGGTCAAGGTCCGCTCGGTCCTCACCTGTGAGTCGCGCGTCGGGACGTGTGCGAAGTGCTACGGCCGTTCGCTCGCGACCGGCAAGCTCGTCGACATCGGCGAGGCTGTCGGCATCATCGCGGCGCAGTCGATCGGTGAGCCGGGCACGCAGCTGACGATGCGTACCTTCCACACCGGCGGTGCCGCGGGTGACGACATCACGCAGGGTCTGCCCCGAGTCGTCGAGCTCTTCGAGGCTCGCACGCCGAAGGGTGTCGCCCCGATCGCGGAGGCATCCGGAAAGATCGAGATCGAGGAGACCGACAAGGCTCGTCGCATCAACCTCATCCCGGACGACGGCTCGGAGCCGCACGCCTACCCGGTGAGCAAGCGTGCGCGCCTGCTCGTCGAGGACGGCCAGCGCGTCGAGGTCGGCACGCTGCTCGTGCAGGGTGCGATCGACCCGAAGCAGGTGCTGCGCATCCTCGGTCCGCGTGAGGTGCAGAAGCACCTCGTCGACGAGGTCCAGGGCGTGTACCGCCAGCAGGGTGTGTCGATCCACGACAAGCACATCGAGGTCATCGTGCGTCAGATGCTGCGCCGCGTGACGATCATCGAGGCGGGTGACACCGACCTGCTCCCGGGTGAGCTGGCCGACCGCGCGCGCTTCGAGGACGCCTCGCGCAAGGCGATTGCCGAGGGCGGACGTCCGGCGTCGGGTCGTAGCGAGCTCATGGGTATCACGAAGGCTTCGCTGGCCACCGAGTCGTGGCTGTCGGCGGCATCGTTCCAGGAGACGACGCGCGTCCTCACCGAGGCCGCGATGAACGTCAAGAGCGACCCGCTGCTCGGCCTCAAGGAGAACGTCATCCTCGGAAAGCTCATCCCGGCGGGTACCGGCCTCAGCCGTTACCGCAACGTCAAGGTGGAGCCGACGGAGGAGGCGAAGGCCGCGATGTACGCGCTGCCGGACTACCAGCCGTACGACTACCCGGTCTTTGGCCCGGGCTCGGGCGAGGCCGTCCGACTGGACGACGCGACGCTCGGCTTCGACAGCTGATCGACGCAGATCCACGCCGCGAGGGGCATCTCCTGCACAGGCAGGGGGTGCCCCTCGCGGGTCTCCTCAGGTTCGTCGGCGTGTCGCGTTGCGGTCGGAACGTGCATGCTCCCGCGATTTGGCCGGGGCCCGGGAGAGTCGGTAAACTACTCGGGTGCATGGCAGGAGTCTGTCCGGACTCCACTCATGATCACACCCTCGCCGGGCAGTCGCCGCGATGGGCCGGGCACGGCGTCTCGAACGTCGTGCATGCGCCCCGCGACGAAAGTGCAGGGGAGGGGTCGCGCCTGTTGCGCCCTTCGGCGCACGATCCGCGACGAGACCAAGGAGCCTGCGATTCATCCTGCAGGCAGAACAGATACGACACGTTCGGAGAACTAGGTTGCCTACGATCAACCAGCTCGTCCGCAAGGGTCGCCAGGACAAGGCCACGAAGGCCTCGACTCCGGCTCTCAAGGGCAGCCCCCAGCGACGCGGTGTGTGCACCCGCGTCTACACCACGACCCCGAAGAAGCCGAACTCGGCTCTGCGAAAGGTCGCCCGTGTGAAGCTCACCTCTGGCATCGAGGTCACGGCTTACATCCCGGGCGTCGGCCACAACCTGCAGGAGCACTCGATCGTGCTCGTGCGTGGTGGCCGTGTGAAGGACCTTCCCGGTGTGCGCTACAAGATCATCCGCGGCGCGCTCGACACCCAGGGTGTCAAGGGCCGCAACCAGGCTCGTAGCCGCTACGGCGCCAAGAAGGAGAAGAAGTAATGCCTCGTAAGGGTCCTGCTCCTAAGCGCCCCCTCGTCGTCGACCCGGTCTACGGTTCGCCGCTCGTCACGCAGCTCGTCAACAAGATCCTGCTCGACGGCAAGAAGTCCATCGCCGAGCGCATCGTGTACGACGCCCTCGAAGGTTGCCGTGAGAAGACGGGTACCGACCCGGTCGTGACGCTGAAGCGCGCTCTCGACAACATCAAGCCGGCCCTCGAGGTCAAGTCCCGCCGCGTCGGTGGTGCGACCTACCAGGTGCCGATCGAGGTCAAGCCGGGCCGCGCGACGACGCTGTCGCTGCGCTGGCTCGTCGGCTACTCGCGTCAGCGTCGCGAGAAGACGATGACCGAGCGTCTGATGAACGAGATCCTGGACGCCAGCAACGGTCTGGGTGCCGCGGTCAAGCGCCGCGAGGACACGCACAAGATGGCCGAGTCGAACAAGGCCTTCGCGCACTACCGCTGGTGATCGCGGTTGGGTCGGCGGCCCGTCCTCTCCGTAGGATGGGTTCGGGCCGCCGTCCCGGCTCGCTCCAGCTACTCACACTGAACTTCGAACGAGAAGAGACACCGTGGCACAGGACGTGCTGACTGACCTCAAGAAGGTCCGCAACATCGGCATCATGGCGCACATCGACGCCGGCAAGACGACGGTGACCGAGCGGATCCTGTTCTACACCGGCGTCAACCACAAGATCGGTGAGACGCACGACGGTGCGTCGACGACCGACTGGATGGAGCAGGAGAAGGAGCGTGGCATCACGATCACGTCTGCTGCTGTGACGTCGTTCTGGAACGGCACCCAGATCAACATCATCGACACGCCGGGCCACGTCGACTTCACCGTCGAGGTCGAGCGTTCCCTGCGCGTGCTCGACGGCGCCGTCGCCGTCTTCGACGGCAAGGAGGGCGTCGAGCCCCAGTCCGAGACGGTCTGGCGTCAGGCGGACAAGTACGACGTTCCGCGCATGTGCTTCGTCAACAAGATGGACAAGATGGGCGCGGACTTCTACTTCACCGTGCAGACCATCAAGGACCGTCTGGGCGCCGAGCCCCTCGTCCTCCAGCTCCCCATCGGTGCGGAGAACGACTTCATCGGTGTCGTCGACCTCGTCGAGATGCGGGCGCTCGTGTGGCCCGGCGACGCCAAGGGTGACGTCACCATGGGCGCCAAGTACGAGATCCAGGAGATCCCGACCGACCTGCAGGCCAAGGCCGATGAGTACCGCAACGCGCTCGTCGAGCGCGTCGCCGAGTCGGACGACGACCTCATGGAGAAGTACCTCGGTGGCGAGGAGCTCACGACGGCTGAGCTCAAGGCCGGCATCCGCAAGCTCACGGTCAACTCCGAGCTGTACCCGGTCATGTGTGGTTCGGCCTTCAAGAACCGCGGTGTCCAGCCGATGCTCGACGCCGTCGTCGACTACCTGCCGAGCCCGCTCGACGTCCCCCCGATGATCGGCCACAAGCCGGGCGACGAGGAGACCGAGATCACGCGCAAGCCGGCTCTCGACGAGCCGTTCTCGGCCCTGGCGTTCAAGGTCGCCGCGCACCCGTTCTTCGGTTCGCTGACCTTCATCCGCGTCTACTCGGGCAAGATCTCCGCCGGCTCGGCCGTCGTCAACTCGACGAAGGGCAAGAAGGAGCGCGTCGGCAAGCTCTTCCAGATGCACGCCAACAAGGAGAACCCGGTCGAGGAAGCACAGGCCGGTCACATCTACGCGGCGATCGGTCTCAAGGAGACCACCACCGGTGACACGCTGTCCGACGTGAACGAGCAGATCGTTCTCGAGTCGATGACGTTCCCGGAGCCCGTCATCTCCGTGGCCATCGAGCCCAAGACGAAGGGTGACCAGGAGAAGCTCTCCACGGCCATCCAGAAGCTGGCTCAGGAAGACCCGACCTTCCAGGTCGAGCTCGACGAGGAGACCGGTCAGACCATCATCCGAGGCATGGGCGAGCTCCACCTCGACATCCTGGTCGACCGCATGAAGCGCGAGTTCAAGGTCGAGGCAAACGTCGGTGCGCCGCAGGTCGCCTACCGCGAGACGATCCGCAAGGCCGTCCCGAAGTACGACTACACGCACAAGAAGCAGACCGGTGGTTCGGGCCAGTTCGCGAAGGTCCAGATCACCTTCGAGCCCCTGGACACGGCCGAGGGCGAGCTCTACGAGTTCGAGAACGCCGTCGTCGGTGGTCGCGTGCCGCGCGAGTACATCCCGTCGGTCGACAACGGCATCCAGGATGCGATGCAGCAGGGTGTCCTCGCGGGCTACCCGCTGGTCGGCATCAAGGCGATCCTCGTCGACGGTGCCTACCACGACGTCGACTCCTCGGAGATGGCGTTCAAGATTGCCGGTTCCATGGCGCTCAAGGAGGCCGTCCGCAAGGCCGACCCCGTGCTCCTCGAGCCGATGATGGCTGTCGAGGTCCGTACGCCCGAGGAGTACATGGGTGACGTGATCGGTGACATCAACTCCCGCCGTGGCCAGATCCAGGCCATGGAGGACGTCAGTGGCGCCAAGGTCGTTCGCGGCCTGGTTCCGTTGTCGGAGATGTTCGGGTACGTTGGCGACCTCCGTTCCAAGACGCAGGGTCGTGCCAACTACACGATGCAGTTCGACTCGTACAGCGAGGTTCCCCGGAGCGTCGCGGACGAGATCATCAAGAAGATCCGGGGCGAGTGAACGGGTTCATCCCCGTCGATTGACCCGTACACCACCTGTAACCAACAGACGCGTCCCGGCGCCTTCACCCGAAGGCGACACAGCGTTTGACCAACACAAGTCCTGAGGAGGACCCAAGTGGCGAAGGCAAAGTTCGAGCGGAACAAGCCGCACGTCAACATCGGCACCATTGGTCACATCGACCACGGCAAGACGACGCTGACGGCAGCAATCTCCAAGGTTCTGCACGACAAGTACCCCGAGCTCAACCCCTTCACGCCGTTCGACGAGATCGACAAGGCGCCCGAGGAGAAGCAGCGCGGCATCACCATCTCGATCGCGCACATCGAGTACCAGACGGAGCAGCGTCACTACGCTCACGTCGACTGCCCCGGTCACGCTGACTACGTGAAGAACATGATCACGGGTGCGGCGCAGATGGACGGCGCCATCCTCGTCGTCGCCGCGACCGACGGTCCGATGCCGCAGACGAAGGAGCACGTCCTCCTGGCTCGCCAGGTCGGCGTTCCCTACATCGTCGTCGCGCTGAACAAGGCTGACATGGTCGACGACGAAGAGATCATGGAGCTCGTCGAGATGGAGGTCCGCGAACTGCTGTCCTCCTACGACTTCCCGGGTGACGACCTGCCCGTCGTCCAGGTCTCGGCGCTCAAGGCGCTCGAGGGCGACGCCGAGTGGGGCGACAAGCTCATGAACCTCATGAACGCTGTCGACGAGTCGATCCCGGAGCCGGAGCGCGACATCGACAAGCCTTTCCTCATGCCCGTCGAGGACGTCTTCACGATCACCGGTCGTGGCACCGTCGTCACCGGTCGCATCGAGCGCGGTGTCCTGAACGTCAACGAGGACGTCGAGATCGTCGGTATCCACGAGGGTCCGGCTGCCAAGACGACCGTCACGGGCATCGAGATGTTCCGCAAGCTGCTCGACGAGGGTCGCGCGGGTGAGAACGTCGGTCTGCTCCTTCGCGGCATCAAGCGCGAGGACGTCGAGCGTGGCCAGGTCGTCGTGAAGCCGGGTTCGATCACCCCGCACACGGACTTCGAGGCTCAGGTCTACATCCTGTCGAAGGACGAGGGTGGCCGTCACACGCCGTTCTACGACAACTACCGTCCGCAGTTCTACTTCCGTACGACGGACGTCACGGGTGTCGTGCACCTGCCCGAGGGCACCGAGATGGTCATGCCCGGCGACAACACCGACATGACGGTGGAGCTCATCCAGCCCATCGCCATGGAGGAAGGCCTCAAGTTCGCCATCCGTGAGGGTGGTCGTACGGTCGGCGCCGGTCGCGTCACCAAGATCATCAAGTGATCTCGCTCCCGTGAGGGAGTGACATCATCGAAGAAGGGCCCGAGCACCGTGAGGTGCTCGGGCCCTCCTGCGTTCCCGATGGTGCGCTGCGACGGGTGTCAAGCACCACTGCCGCTCTGGCCGACGAAGCACTGCGTGGGGTGCCAGTGGCTTGGGGCGGCGCCGAGATCGAGGGTGAAGGTACCGCTCTTCGCGCCACCGTCGTCGGCCATGCCGTTGCCGACGACGACACGTCCGCTCGCGCGCTCGTAGCACACCGCGTTGAAGCCATAGACCTGCGACTCGGGGCCGGCCGCATATTTGCCGGTGATGCGGGGTCGAAAACCTTCGTACCCGTCCGGAATGACCTTGACATCGGAAACCGCGATGTCGTCTGCGTGCGGGTTGGGCTCCACCTTGGTGATGCGCATGCGCACCTTGACGCTGCCGGCGGGCGCCTTGCTCAGGCCGTTGTCGACCTTGGTCATCTGGCGGCCCTTGCCCACGTTGATGGAGCTCTCAGCCGTCGCGAGCACCTTGTTGTCGCCGTCCAGCATCTCGTACTGGATCGTGGCGACGCCGGGGCCGGTGCCATCGATCTTCCAGACGCTGTACAGCTTCGCGTACTGGGAACTCGGTTCGGATTTGTATCCGCCCGCCATGACGACGCTCGCGTTCGTCATCACGGAGCCCGCGGGCGGCGTCACCTTCTCGGGTGCCTCGGGACGGGCGCCGGTGGGGCCGGCGGCCGCAGCGTCACTGCCGGCGGAGGCGGACGGCGGTGCCGAAGAGGGTGAAGTCTCGGCGGCACTCGACGACGACGATGTGGGGGAGGGCTCCGTTGCCGTGGACGCAGACGACGTCGGGGACGAGGCCGAGCCCTTGGTGGTCGCGGCCTGCTCGTCCTGACATGCCGTGAGGGACAGCGCGGCGGCGAACGTCAAGGCCGCTGCTGCCATGCGGGGGGTCTTCATCGTGCTCTCCTCTGCCTCGGGTCCGTTCGTGGTCTCGAACGCGTTCATGTCTGTGACGGCACCGGCGACCGAGCGGTTCCGTGGCCCTCATGAGCGGGCCGTTCGACGAAGCCCGCGATGTGGACCACCAGAGCGCGCCGGCCCTGTGGGGGACGCGCCCGCCGTGAAAGGATGGTGACAAGACCGACCGCAGCACCTAGGAGACATCGTGTCACTCGCCGACCTCACCCGCGCCGAGCGTGATGAGCTGTTGAAGCGCGTCCAGGCCGACTACGAACAGTTACGTGCGCGCGGGCTGAATCTCGATCTCACGCGCGGCAAGCCGTCGTCAGCGCAGCTCGACCTGTCGAACGCGCTACTGTCGTTGCCCGAGGGGACGAAGGATGCGTCAGGGGTCGACGTCCGCAACTACGGGGGGTTGCCCGGTCTCGTGGAGATCCGAAGCATCTTCGCCGAGCTGCTCGGGGTCGACGTCGATCAGATCGTTGCGGGCAACAACTCGAGCCTGACGATGATGCACGACGTTCTCGTCTATCACCTGCTGCGAGGCGGCCTCGGCTCGCCGCGCCCGTGGTCGCAGGAGGGGAGCGTCAAGTTCCTCGCACCCGTGCCCGGGTACGACCGCCACTTCGGGCTGCTCGAGAGCCTCGGCATCGAGATGATCAACGTGCCGATGCGTGAGGACGGGCCCGACGCGGACGAGTGCGCCCGCCTCGTCGCGCACGACCCGAGCATCAAGGGCATGTGGATCGTGCCGACATACGCCAACCCCACCGGCGCGATCTGCTCGCAGGAGGTCGCGGCGAAGCTGGCGGCGATGCCGGCTGCCGCGCCTGATTTCCGCATCTTCTGGGACAACGCGTACGCCGTGCACCATCTGAGCACGAACGAGGCGAAATCGGCCGACATCGTGAGCCTGGCCCAGGCGTCGGGCCATCCCGATCGCCCGATCATGTTCGCCTCCACGTCGAAGATCACCTTCGCCGGTGCCGGCGTCGCGTTTCTGGCCGGCTCGCGCGAGACGGTCGGCTGGTACCTGGCGAACCTCGGGTACGGCTCCATCGGCCCGGACAAGGTGAACCAGCTGGCCCACGCGCAGTTCTTCGGCGACGCAGAGGGGGTGCGCGAGCACATGCGCAAGCACGCCGCCATCATGGCGCCCAAGTTCGCTGCCGTCGACGCAGCCCTCAGCGAGCGGCTGGGTGAGTACGGGGTCGCACGCTGGAACAAGCCGGAGGGCGGCTACTTCGTCAACCTCGACGTCGTGCCCGGCACCGCGAGCCGCGTCGTCGAACTCGCCAAGGAGGCGGGCATCGCCCTGACACCGGCAGGCGCCTCGTTCCCGTACGGCAAGGACCCGTTGGACGAGAACATCCGGCTCGCGCCCAGCCTGCCGCCCCTGGCCGAGGTCGAGGAGGCCATGGCGGGCGTGGCCCTGTGCGTCCTCGTCGCGGCGCTCGAGCACGCGCGGGATTGAGACGCCGCGACCGCCGCACTATGCCCTCGCCATCAGCGCCCCCGACGCCCCGATTTGGAGGCGGCGGGGGCGATCTGGCACTATGGACAAGTTGCTTGACGCGTGGTGGAGGTCCGTACCTGCACTGCCGCCTCTGAAACGCACTTGTTCGCACTTCCCTCACGAAGTGCACACGTTCTCATGGAACGGCGTGCGTCCAGGGAAGCGCAAGCACCGGCTGAAAAGCCTCCAGATCTTCCTGCCGGAAGATCGCGCCCGGAGGGCGCGCGACACGCCCGAGCGCGTGGGTGGGGGAGCCGGACACGAACATGATCGGCGAGAAGAGAGACTCACGCGAATGGCGGGACAGAAGATCCGCATCCGACTGAAGTCGTATGACCACGAGGTCATCGACAGCTCGGCGCGCAAGATTGTCGACACGGTGACCCGTGCAGGCGCAACGGTCGTTGGACCGGTGCCGCTGCCGACGGAGAAGAACGTCTTCTGCGTCATCCGGTCGCCGCACAAGTACAAGGACAGCCGCGAGCACTTCGAGATGCGTACGCACAAGCGCCTCATCGACATCGTTGACCCGACGCCGAAGGCGGTGGACTCGCTCATGCGACTCGACCTCCCGGCCGACGTCAACATCGAGATCAAGCTGTAAGCGAGGGTTTGACTCATGACTGCAACCACTGAGCGCCCCGTGAAGGGCCTCCTCGGCGAGAAGCTCGGCATGACCCAGGTCTGGGACGCCGACAACCGCCTCATCCCCGTCACCGTCGTCGCCGTCGGCCCGTGCGTCGTCACGCAGCTGCGCAGCGAAGGCGTCGACGGCTACAACGCGGTTCAGATCGGCTACGGCCAGATCGACCCGCGCAAGGTCACGAAGCCGCTGACCGGCCACTTCGAGAAGGCCGGCGTCACGCCGCGCCGCCACCTGGCCGAACTGCGCACCTCCGACGCCGGCGAGTACTCGCTCGGCCAGGAGCTGACGGCAGAGGCTTTCGAGGCCGGCCAGAAGGTCGACGTCGTCGGCCGCACCAAGGGCAAGGGTTTCGCCGGTGTCATGAAGCGTCACGGCTTCGCCGGTGTCTCGGCCTCGCACGGTGCGCACCGCAACCACCGCAAGCCGGGTTCGATCGGTGGCTGCGCCACCCCGGGTCGAGTCTTCAAGGGCATGCGCATGGCCGGTCGCATGGGTGGCGTTCGCCAGACGACCCAGAACCTCCAGATCCACGCCGTGGACGCTGAGAAGGGCCTGCTGCTCATCAAGGGTGCCGTTCCCGGCCCCGCGGGCGCTGTCGTTCTCGTGCGCACGGCCATCAAGGGAGCCTGAGCATGACTACCGTTGACATCCTGAGCCCCGAGGGCAAGACGTCCGGTTCTGTCGAACTGCCGGCCGACATCTTCGATGTCGCCACCAACGTCCCGCTGATCCACCAGGTCGTGGTGGCGCAGCTGGCCGCAGCTCGTCAGGGCACGCACAAGACCAAGACCCGCGGCGAGGTCCGTGGTGGTGGGCGCAAGCCGTACCGCCAGAAGGGCACCGGTCGCGCCCGTCAGGGTTCGACCCGCGCGCCGCAGTTCGCCGGCGGTGGCACCGTCCACGGCCCGCAGCCGCGCGACTACAGCCAGCGCACGCCCAAGAAGATGAAGGCCGCCGCCCTGCGCGGAGCCCTCTCGGACCGCGCCCGTTTCGAGCGCATCCACGTTCTCGAGTCCGTCGTCGCCGGTGAGGCGCCGTCGACGAAGGCTGCCGCGAAGTTCCTGGGCACGCTCTCGGACCGCAAGAACCTCCTCGTCGTCATCGACCGCATGGACTCGGTCTCCGAGCTCAGCGTTCGCAACCTGCCGAACGTCCACGTGCTCTGGAGCGATCAGCTCAACACGTACGACGTGCTGTGCGCCGACGACATCGCGTTCACGAAGGCTGCGTTCGACGCATTCGTCGCCGGCGGCCAGAAGTCGGAGGACACCAAGTGAGCACCCTGAACAAGGACCCCCGCGACGTCATCATCCAGCCCGTCGTCTCGGAGAAGTCCTACGCACTCCTCGACGAGGGCAAGTACACGTTCATCGTGGACCCGCGTGCGAACAAGACGGAGATCAAGATCGCCATCGAGCAGATCTTCGACGTCAAGGTCGCGTCGGTGCACACGCTGAACCGCAAGGGCAAGACGCGCCGTACACGTTTCGGCATGGGCAAGCGCAAGGACACCAAGCGCGCCATCGTCTCGCTCACGGAAGGCAACATCGACATCTTCGGTCAGGCCTCCTGACCCTCGATGACGATCGCCGAATCAATCCAAGACTGAGGACGACTTAGACCCATGGCTATTCGCAAGTACAAGCCCACGACCCCCGGTCGTCGTGGCTCGAGTGTGGCCGACTTCGTCGAGATCACTCGCTCCACGCCCGAGAAGTCGCTGGTGCGCCCCCTGACCAAGACCGGTGGCCGCAACGCCTCCGGACGTATCACGACCCGTCACATCGGTGGTGGCCACAAGCGCGCCTACCGTGTGATCGACTTCCGCCGCGCGGACAAGGACGGCATCCCGGCCAAGGTCGCTCACATCGAGTACGACCCCAACCGCACCGCCCGCATCGCGCTGCTGCACTACGCCGACGGCGAGAAGCGCTACATCATCGCGCCGAACAAGCTGAAGCAGGGCGACCGCATCGAGAACGGTCCCGAGGCCGACATCAAGCCCGGCAACAACCTGCCGATGCGTAACATCCCCGTCGGTACCGTCATCCACTGTGTCGAGCTGCGCCCCGGTGGCGGCGCGAAGATCGCCCGTTCCGCGGGTGTTCGCGTCCAGCTCGTCGCGAAGGACGGCCCCTACGCCCAGCTGCGCATGCCCTCCGGTGAGATCCGCAACGTCGACGTCCGCTGCCGCGCGACGATCGGTGAGGTGGGCAACGCCGAGCAGAGCAACATCAACTGGGGCAAGGCCGGCCGCATGCGCTGGAAGGGCAAGCGCCCGACCGTCCGTGGTGTCGCGATGAACCCGGTGGACCACCCGCACGGTGGTGGTGAGGGCAAGACCTCCGGTGGTCGTAACCCGGTGAGCCCGTGGGGCCAGAAGGAAGGCCGCACCCGCCGCCCGAACAAGGACAGCGACAAGCTCATCGTGCGTCGCCGTCGTACTGGCAAGAAGCGCTGATAGGAGCCTTTCGAAATGCCTCGTAGCCTCAAGAAGGGCCCCTTCGTCGACGAGCACCTCGCGAAGAAGGTCGATGCCCAGAACGAAGCCGGCACGCAGAGCGTCATCAAGACGTGGTCGCGCCGCTCGATGATCACCCCGGACATGCTCGGCCACACCCTGGCCGTCCACGACGGTCGCAAGCACGTTCCGGTCTTCGTGACCGAGAGCATGGTCGGCCACAAGTTGGGTGAGTTCGCTCCCACTCGTACCTTCAAGGGTCACGAGAAGGACGACAAGAAGGGTCGCCGTCGCTGACGCGGCGGGGTAACCCAACATGACGAACGAAAGTAAAGGGACAGCGATGGAAGCCAAGGCGCAGGCGCGGCACGTCCGCGTGACGCCGATGAAGGCCCGCCGCGTCGTGGACATGATCCGTGGCAAGCAGGCCGCTGACGCGATCGCTCTGCTGCAGTTTGCTCCGCAGACTGCCAGCGAGCCCGTTCTCAAGACGCTCAACAGCGCCATTGCGAACGCGCGTTTCACGGCGGACAAGAACTCCGCACCCTTCGACGAGAACGCACTGGTCGTCACGACCGCGTTCGTCGACGAAGGTCCGACCATGAAGCGATTCCGCCCGCGTGCCCAGGGCCGCGCGAGCCGCATCCTCAAGCGCACGAGCCACATCACCATCGTTGTGGGCGAGCGCGACTCGAAGGGAGGTAACCGCTGATGGGTCAGAAGATCAACCCGAACGGTTTCCGCCTCGGCATCACGACCGAGCACAAGAGCCGCTGGTTCGCCGACTCGACGAAGCCGGGCCAGCGCTACAGCGACTACGTCAAGGAAGACGTCGCGATCCGCAAGCTCCTGTCCGAGGGCATGGAGCGCGCCGGTATCGCACGCGTCGACATCGAGCGCACGCGTGACCGTGTTCGCGTCGACATTCACACGGCGCGTCCGGGCATCGTCATCGGCCGCCGCGGCGCCGAGGCCGACCGCCTCCGCTCGCGCCTTGAGAAGCTCACGGGCAAGCAGGTTCAGCTGAACATCCTCGAGGTCAAGAACCCCGAGGCCGACGCTCAGCTCGTCGCGCAGGGCATCGCCGAGCAGCTCTCGGCGCGCGTGTCCTTCCGTCGTGCGATGCGCAAGGGCATCATGTCCGCGCAGCGCGCCGGCGCCAAGGGCATCCGTGTCCAGTGCTCCGGTCGTCTCGGCGGCGCCGAGATGTCGCGCTCGGAGTTCTACCGCGAAGGTCGTGTGCCGCTGCACACGCTGCGCGCCAACATCGACTACGGCTTCTACGAGGCTCGTACGACGTTCGGCCGCATCGGTGTCAAGGTCTGGATCTACAAGGGCGACCTGACGGCCAAGGAGCTCGCTCGTGAGCAGGCCGCCGCCCCGCAGCGTCCGGCCCGTGGCCGCCGCAACGACGGCCCGCGCGGCGACCGTGGTGAGCGCGGGCGCGGTCGTGGCCAGCGCGCCGAGCAGACCGCTGTCACCAGCGAGACGACGACCGAGGTCACCGAGCCCGCCAAGACTGAGGGAGGCGAAGCCTGATGCTCATTCCCCGTCGAGTGAAGCACCGCAAGCAGCACCACCCGAAGCGCAGCGGCACCGCCAAGGGCGGCACGCAGGTCACGTTCGGTGACTACGGCATCCAGGCTCTCGAGCCGGCTTACGTCACGAACCGTCAGATCGAGTCCGCTCGTATCGCGATGACCCGCTACATGAAGCGTGGCGGAAAGGTGTGGATCAACATCTACCCGGACCGTCCGCTGACGAAGAAGCCCGCCGAGACCCGCATGGGTTCCGGTAAGGGTTCGCCGGAGTGGTGGGTCGCCAACGTCAAGCCGGGCCGCGTCATGTTCGAGGTCAACGGTGTGTCCGAAGAGGTTGCGCGCGAGGCCATGCGTCTCGCGATGCACAAGCTGCCGATGAAGTGCCGCTTCGTCGCGCGTGAAGGTGGTGACATCTGATGGCCAAGGGTTCGGAAGACCTGCAGCCGAAGGCACTGCGCGAGATGACGGACGAGGTGCTGACGCAGAAGCTCGCAGAGGCGAAGAAGGAACTCTTCAACCTGCGCTTCCAGTCGGCCACCGGCCAGCTCGAGAGCTCGGCCCGTCTGCGTTCCGTTCGCACGGACATCGCGCGCATCTACACGGAGATGCGTGAGCGCGAGCTCAACATCGGCCGTGATGAGAAGGTTGGCTGACCATGACTGACAAGCAGGAGACCGCTGTGACCGAGCAGGCAGAGCGCAACTACCGCAAGACGCGTCAGGGTTACGTCGTCAGCGACAAGATGGACAAGACCGTCGTCGTCGAGGTCGAGGACCGCGTCAAGCACGCCCTGTACGGCAAGGTCATGCGCCGCAGCAGCAAGGTGAAGGCCCACGACGAGAACAACAGCGCCGGCATCGGCGACCGCGTTCTCATCATGGAGACCCGCCCGCTCTCGGCAACGAAGCGTTGGCGCGTCGTCGAGATCCTCGAGCGCGCCAAGTAAGCCGCGAGGCACGCGCGTAGCCGGGAAGTCCACGCCCGTCATCGGTGGGGCGGCGATCTCGTCGTCGCCCCACCGGCGCGGGGGACTCTCCCGGTTTTCGCGTGCGCCGATCGGTGTGAGACCATTAAACGTTCCGCAAGGCTCGCTCAGATCGGGCGAGAACCAGTGAGACGACAGGAGTAGAAACTGTGATTCAGCAGGAGTCGCGACTTCGTGTCGCCGACAACACCGGTGCCAAGGAGATCCTGTGCATCCGCGTGCTCGGCGGTTCTGGCCGCCGGTACGCCGGCATCGGTGACACCATCGTGGCCACCGTCAAGGACGCCATCCCCGGTGGCAATGTCAAGAAGGGTGACGTCGTCAAGGCCGTCATCGTTCGCACCAAGAAGGAGCGCCGTCGTGCAGACGGCTCCTACATCCGCTTCGACGAGAACGCGGCAGTCATCCTCAAGGGTGACGGCGACCCGCGTGGTACGCGCATCTTCGGCCCCGTCGGCCGTGAACTGCGCGACAAGAAGTTCATGAAGATCATTTCGCTTGCCCCGGAGGTGCTCTGAACCATGGTGGCCAAGATGAAGATCAAGAAGAACGACCTCGTCCAGGTCATCAGCGGCCGTTCCGAGAAGAATGGCGGCGACAAGGGCAAGCAGGGCAAGGTCATCGCCGTGTTCCCGGAGACGCAGCGTGTCCTCGTCGAGGGCATCAACCGCGTCACGAAGCACGTCAAGGCCGGTCAGCCCGGTGCCGGCACCGGCGGCCTCACGGTCGTCGAGGCGCCGATCCACGTCTCGAACGTGGCCCTCGTCGACCCGGAGACGAACAAGCCCACCCGTGTGCGCACCCGCGTCGAGCAGGTCGAGCGCGACGGCAAGACCAAGACCGTGCGTACCCGCGTGTCCGTGCGTTCCGGTAAGGACCTGTGATGTCTGAGACCACGAAGACCACCCCGCGTCTGAAGACGCGTTACCAGGACGAGATCAAGGGCCAGCTGCAGGGCGAGTTCAACTTCGCCAACGCGATGCAGGTTCCGGGTGTCGTCAAGGTCGTCGTCAACATGGGTGTCGGCGACGCCGCGAAGGACAGCAAGCTGATCGAGGGCGCCATCCGCGACCTCGAGGCCATCACCGGCCAGAAGCCGGCTGTCACCAAGGCACGCAAGTCGATCGCCCAGTTCAAGCTGCGTGAGGGCATGCCGATCGGCGCGCACGTCACGCTGCGCGGCGACCGCATGTGGGAGTTCCTCGACCGCCTCGTTTCGGTTGCGCTGCCGCGTATCCGCGACTTCCGCGGCCTGTCGCCGAAGCAGTTCGACGGCAACGGCAACTACACGTTCGGTCTGAACGAGCAGTCGATGTTCCACGAGATCGACCAGGACAAGATCGACCGCGTCCGCGGCATGGACATCACCGTCGTGACGACCGCCGCGAACGACGACGAAGGCCGCGCCCTGCTGCGCGCCCTCGGATTCCCGTTCAAGGAGAAGTGACGATGGCGAAGACCGCACTGATCAACAAGGCGAACGCCAAGCCGAAGTTCAAGGTTCGTGGCTACACGCGCTGCCAGCGCTGCGGCCGCCCGCACTCGGTCTACCGCAAGTTCGGCCTGTGCCGCATCTGCTTGCGCGAGATGGCACACGCCGGCGAACTGCCGGGCGTGACCAAGTCCAGCTGGTAAGAACCCACCACTTTCATTAGTTCGTTCTACACCGTAGGTCGACCCAACACACGCGGGTTGAAACCCCGGTGAGGAAGGGCGGAGAAGCCCAATGACCATGACCGACCCGATCGCGGACATGTTGACGCGAGTCCGGAACGCCAACTCGGCGCACCACGACTCGACGTCCATGCCGTTCTCGAAGCTGAAGTCCCACATCGCTGAGATTCTTGAACGCGAGGGTTACATCGCCGGCTGGACCGTCGAAGAAGCCCGCGTCGGCCAGACGCTCACGATCAACCTGAAGTACGGCCCGAACCGTGAGCGCTCCATCGCCGGAGTGCGCCGCGTCTCGAAGCCCGGCCTTCGCGTCTACGCCAAGTCCACCAACCTCCCCAAGGTTCTCGGTGGCCTCGGCATTGCCATTCTTTCCACGTCCTCCGGTCTGCTCACCGACAAGCAGGCGGCGGCCAAGGGTGTTGGCGGGGAAGTCCTCGCCTACGTCTGGTAATCAGGAATTAGGAGGAGAAACAGATGTCACGTATTGGACGTCTCCCGGTTCCTGTCCCGTCCGGTGTCGAGGTGACCATCGACGGCCAGGACGTCACGGTTAAGGGCCCCAAGGGCAGCCTTGACCTGACGGTTCCCGCGCCGATCACCGTCGCCAAGGGCGAGGACGGATCCGTCGAGGTGACGCGACCCAACGACGAGCGCGACGCGCGCGCCCGTCACGGACTGACGCGGAGCCTGATCAACAACATGGTCGTCGGTGTCACCGACGGCTACACCAAGAAGCTCGAGATCCACGGCACGGGTTACCGCGTGACGGCGAAGGGCAGCGACCTCGAGTTCGCGCTCGGCTACTCGCACCCGATCCTCGTGAAGGCCCCCGAGGGCATCACGTTCGTCGTCGAGAACCCGACCCGCTTCTCGGTCTCCGGTATCGACAAGCAGCTCGTCGGTGAGGTCTCGGCCAACATCCGCAAGCTGCGCAAGCCCGACCCGTACAAGGCGAAGGGTGTCCGCTACGAAGGCGAGCACATCCGCCGCAAGGTCGGAAAGGCTGGTAAGTAAGCCATGGCAAAGATCGTCAAGCGTTCGACGAGCAAGTCCGCAGCTCGCGGCCGTCGTCACCTGCGCCTGCGCAAGAAGGTCACGGGGACCGCGGTTCGCCCGCGCCTGGTCGTCTCGCGTTCCAGCCGTCACGTCTTCGTCCAGGTCGTCGACGACACGGTCGGCAAGACCGTCGCGTCCGCGTCCACCATGGAAGCCGACCTGCGCACGTTCGAGGGTGACAAGTCCGCCAAGGCCCGCAAGGTCGGCGAACTCGTGGCCGAGCGTGCGAAGGCCCAGGGCATCGAGGCAGTCGTGTTCGACCGTGGCGGCAACCGCTACGCCGGCCGCGTCGCCGCGATCGCCGACGGCGCCCGCGAAGGTGGCCTGAGCCTGTGATGACCAACCAGAACAACGCCGAGAAGAGGAATGTCTGATGGCTGGACCCCAGCGTCGAGGCGCCGGTACCGCCCAGACGGGCGGCGAGCGCGACAACAACCAGCGTGACAACCGCCGCGATGGCGGTCGTCGTGACGGCGGCCGCGGCCGCGGTCGCGAGGAAGAGCGCAACCAGTACGTCGAGAACGTCGTCACCATCAACCGTGTCGCCAAGGTCGTCAAGGGTGGTCGTCGCTTCAGCTTCACCGCCCTCGTCGTCGTCGGTGACGGTGACGGCACCGTCGGTGTCGGCTACGGCAAGGCCAAGGAAGTTCCCGCGGCCATCGCCAAGGGTGTCGAGGAGGCGAAGAAGAACTTCTTCCGCGTCCCCCGCATCCAGGGCACGATCCCGCACCCCGTTCAGGGTGAGGCTGCGGCGGGCGTCGTCCTGCTGAAGCCGGCATCGCCCGGTACCGGTGTCATCGCCGGTGGTCCGGTGCGCGCCGTCCTCGAGTGCGCGGGCATCCACGACGTGCTGTCGAAGTCTCTGGGCTCCGACAACTCGATCAACATCGTCCACGCGACGGTCGCGGCCCTCCAGGGTCTCGAGCGTCCGGAGGCCGTGGCCGCTCGCCGTGGCCTGCCGATCGACGACGTCGTCCCCGCTGCGATGCAGCACGCGATGGCCGAGAAGGCAGGTGCGTGATGGCTCAGCTCAAGGTGACCCAGATCCGTTCCGAGATCGGTGGCAAGCCGCAGCACCGTGAGACCCTGCGTTCGCTGGGCCTCAAGCGCATCGGCCACACGGTCGTCAAGGAGGACCGCCCCGAGTTTCGGGGCATGGTCCGCGCGGTCGCGCACCTCGTGACCGTCGAGGAGGTTGACTGAAAATGCCTGACACCAAGGCCAACGGGTCGGCCCTGAAGATCCACAACCTGCGTCCCGCCCCGGGTGCCAAGACCGCGAAGACCCGTGTGGGTCGCGGTGAGGGCTCCAAGGGCAAGACCGCGGGTCGTGGTACCAAGGGTACGAAGGCTCGCTACCAGGTTCCCGCTCGCTTCGAGGGTGGTCAGACGCCGCTGCACATGCGTCTGCCCAAGCTCCGCGGCTTCAAGAACCCGTTCAAGGTCGAGTACCAGGTCGTGAACCTGGACAAGATCTCCACCTTGTTCCCCGAGGGCGGCGACGTCGACGTCGCGGCGCTCGTGGAGAAGGGTGCCGTCCGCAAGGGCCAGCCCGTCAAGGTGCTCGGCACTGGCGACATCACCGTCAAGGTGAACGTCACGGCGCAGAAGTTCTCGGCCACGGCCAAGGACAAGATCGAGGCCGCAGGCGGTTCCGTCACCGCTGAGTGACGCGTCTGAGACAGGACCCCGCCGGGGTGCCACGATGTGGTGCTCCCGGCGGGGTTCTTTCGTCGTCGGGACGCGGGGGAGGGTATCGTCTATTCGTTGACGGTGGTCGCCCGCGTCGGGTGCGACGCCGTCGTCGGGGCCACCCGGCAAGCCCTTTACGTATTCAGCCGTGACGCGTCACGGCTCAGGAGGTTTTTGTGCTGACCAGTTTTGGACGCGCCTTCCGGACGCCCGAACTGCGCAACAAGATCCTGTTCACGCTGGCCATCATGGCGTTGTTCCGGCTCGGTTCGCACATTCCGACGCCGGGGATCAGCTTCGATCTCGTGGCCAAGTGTCAGGCCGCGGCCGGTGGTTCGAACAGCCTCCTCGGGCTCGCGAACCTGTTCTCAGGTGGCGCGCTGCTCCAGCTGTCGATCTTCGCGCTCGGCATCATGCCCTACATCACCGCGTCGATCATCATTCAGTTGTTGACGGTCGTCATCCCGCGTTTCGAGACCCTCAAGAAGGAGGGCCAGAGCGGGCAGGCGAAGATGACGCAGTACACCCGCTATCTCGCGATCGCGCTAGCGCTCCTGCAGAGTTCGACGCTCATCACCGCCGCTCGCAGCCCGTGGACGATTCTCGGTGGTAGCCCGACCACGTGTTCGACGATCATGACGGACGACTCGATCCCGACCGTCCTGCTCATGATTCTGACCCTGACGGCCGGCACCGGCCTCATCATGTGGCTCGGTGAGCAGGTGACGGAACGGGGTATCGGCAACGGTATGTCGCTGCTCATCCTGACCGCCGTTGCCGCTCGCGTGCCCCAGAGTCTGTGGGCGATCCACAACCAGGGCTGGGGGCGTTTCATCGCCGTGGTCATCATGTGCTTGGCCGTGACGACCGCCGTCGTTTTCGTGGAGAACAGCCAGCGACGCATCCCCGTCCAATACGCGAAGCGCATGGTCGGACGTCGCTCCTACGGCGGGACGACGACGTACATCCCGCTGAAGGTCAACATGGCCAACGTCATCCCGATCATCTTCGCGACGTCCTTGCTCTCCCTGCCTGTCATGGTTTCGCAGTTCGCGGCGAACAAGACGAATCCGCCCGGGTGGGCGCAGTGGATCAACACCTACCTGGCGCGCGGCGACCACCCCGTCTACATGGCGATCTACACGGTCCTGATCCTGTTCTTCACGTTCTTCTACGTGTCGATCACCTATCAGCCCGACGAGGTGGCGGACAACCTCAAGCAGGCCGGCAGCTTCATTCCGGGAGTCCGCGCCGGCTCCGCGACGGCCAAGTACCTCAGCTACGTCCTGACGCGCATCACCACCGTCGGCGCGATCTACATCGCGTTCCTCGCGCTGCTACCCCTGATCGCGCTGGCGCTCTTCGACGCGAACCAGAACGTTCCGTTCGGTGGCGCGTCCATCCTCATCCTCGTCGGCGTGGGTCTGGAGACCGTCAAGCAGGTCGACTCCAAGCTGCAACAGCACAACTACGAAGGGTTCTTGCGGTAATGCGACTCATCATTCTCGGACCCCCCGGGGCAGGCAAGGGAACGCAGGCGGAGCGTCTGGCCGAAAGCCGGGGCATCCCGCACATCTCGACCGGCGATATCTTCCGCGCCAACATCAAAAACGAGACCGAGCTCGGCCTCAAGGTCAAGGACATCCTGGCCTCCGGTGGGTACGTGACGGACGAGATCACGAACGAGATCGTCAAGAACCGCCTCGACGAGAAGGACGCCGCGAACGGCTTCCTGCTCGACGGGTACCCGCGCACCGCGGGCCAGGTCGTCGCGCTCGAGGAGATGCTCGCGGCGAAGGGCCAGGCCCTCGACGCGGCCCTGGAACTCACCGTCGATGGCGAGGAGCTCGTGCAGCGCCTGCTCAAGCGCGCCGAGACGTCGGGCCGTGCGGACGACACGGAAGAGGTCATCCGCGAGCGTCAGGAGCTCTACGTGCGCGAGACGGCGCCGCTGGCCGCCGCCTACACCGAGCGTGGCCTCCTCCTCCAGGTCGACGGCATGGGCTCGATCGACGAGGTCGAGGCGCGGATCGGCGCGGCACTCGACGAGGTCGCGGCGAAGAACTGATGTTCGGACGCACCCGACTGGATCTCAAGTCGAGTGACGACATCCGCGCGATGCGCCGGGCCGGTCTCGTGACCGGCTCGGCGCTTCGCGCGTCGGCACTCGGAACGCGCGCGGGCATGACGACGAAGGACGTCGACGCCATCGCCCACGCCCACATGCTCGAACGCGGTGCGACGCCGTCGTTCCTCGGGTACAACGGCTTTCCCGCGACGCTGTGCATCTCCGTCAACGACGAGGTGGTCCATGGCATCCCGGGGGAGCGCGTGCTGCAAGACGGCGACGTCGTCTCGCTCGATTGCGGAGCGATCGTCGACGGGTGGCACGGCGACTCGGCGTTGACGTTCGTCGTCGGGGCGGCGAGGGACGACGCGAGCTCGGCGCAGCGCGTGGCGGCGCGTCACGCGGGTGATGAGCCCGCGATCAGACGAGAGGGTGTCGTGGCGTGGGCGCAGGGCGACCTGCGCCGCGCTCTCGTGCTCGCGACCGAGGCGTCGATGTGGGCCGGCATCGAGGCGCTTCAGGTGGGCGAGCGCCTCAACGACGTCGGTGAGGGCGTACAAGACCTGCTCGAGGAGTTCAACGCTCCGGGGCGCCTCGCGGGGTTGCCGCCGGAGATGCCCAGCTTCGAGATCGTCGACGGCTACACGGGCCACGGTGTGGGTCGTGAGTTGCACCAAGATCCAACGGTCTACAACGAGTACGTCAACGAGCGGCTCCCCAAGGTGAAGCCTGGTCTCGTCGTCGCCGTCGAGCCGATGGTCACGCTCGGCACGTACGAGACGCATGAGCTCGACGATGGCTGGACCGTCAAGACCGACGACGGCTCCCTCGCCGCGCACTTCGAGCACACCGTGGCGGTGACGGAGAAGGGCCTGTGGGTGCTGACGGCGCAGGACGGCGGACGTTCGCGTCTCGAGCCGCTCGGGTTGTACGGCGGCCTGGACGACTGAGGGCCCACGCGGACGCGACGCCGTCCGGGTCCCCCAACGCTCGAGCCCCTCTCATCGGAACGGAGGCGGGTCGAGGCGATTTGGGGAAGCCGAGCGCGTCTCGTAGACTGAGGGACGGTCTGTCGTGGTATGTGGCGCTCAGCGTCACGCGACCGGGTAGGCCGGCCAACAGATTCCGTCCATCCGGGACGGTTTCGTGCAGCGAAATGCGGAGGCTATGGCCAAGAAGGACGGTGTCATCGAGATCGAGGGCACGATCGTCGAGGCTCTCCCGAACGCGATGTTCCGGGTCGAGCTCACGAACGGTCACAAGGTTCTCGCTCACATCTCGGGCAAGATGCGTCAGCACTACATCCGGATCCTCCCCGAGGACCGGGTCGTCGTCGAGCTCTCGCCCTATGACCTGACCCGCGGCCGTATCGTCTTCCGTTACCGCTGATTCAACCCAGTTCTCGCTCCCCGCGCTGCGTCCGTATGGTCGCAGCGTGTCGGTGTGTCGAGAGCGCGATCGACAAGACAGCAGGCAGATGAAGGTTCAGCCGAGCGTCAAGAAGATCTGTGACAAGTGCAAGGTGATTCGCCGCAACGGCCGAGTCATGGTGATCTGCGAGAACCTGCGCCACAAGCAGCGCCAGGGCTGATCCACCGAGCACCAGCTCACAGCGTCTTCACCAGGACGCAACACATGAAACTGCAGCACCCGGCCCCACTGGGCTCTGACGAGGATCCGACAGGATGAATCGTCGAGATCTCTCAGAGCGATCTGATCCAGAGACACGCCAGTGGACGTCACCCTCGGCGCGGAGGCCGAGGACCCGCGAGTCCCACCGCTCATCACGACCATCGAGGCTCACGCCATAGCGGGAACGGTGCTGCCCCAGACCTCCGCTCATGATCAGGAGAACACATGGCACGTCTCATCGGTGTCGACCTGCCGCGCGAGAAGCGCGTCGAGGTCGGCCTCACCTACATCTTCGGCGTCGGGCGTACCCGTGCCCAGGAGACGCTGGCCGCGACCGGCGTCAACCCGGACACGCGCGTCCGCGACCTCACCGAGGAAGAACTCGTCAAGCTGCGTGACCACCTCGAGGCAAGCTTCCGCCTCGAAGGTGATCTGCGCCGTGAGATCGCCGCCGACATCCGCCGCAAGGTGGAGATCGGAAGCTACGAGGGTCTGCGCCACCGCCGTGGCCTGCCCGTGCACGGTCAGCGCACCAAGACGAACGCTCGTACCCGCAAGGGCCCGAAGCGCACCGTGGCCGGCAAGAAGAAGGCCAAGTGAGTCGAGCAGCTTCGGCTGATCACGACTACTTCCTCAACTGAGCGTCGAAACAGGAGATTCGAACTATGCCTCCCAAGAGCCGTATGGCCGCGGGCGCCAAGAAGGTGCGCCGCAAGGAGAAGAAGAACGTTGCTGCGGGCCAGGCCCACATCAAGAGCACGTTCAACAACACCATCGTTTCCATCACGGACCCCACCGGTGCCGTGATCTCGTGGGCGTCCGCCGGCCAGGTCGGCTTCAAGGGCTCCCGCAAGTCGACCCCCTACGCAGCGCAGATGGCCGCCGAGGCCGCTGCGCGTCGTGCCATGGACCACGGCATGCGCAAGGTCGACGTCTTCGTCAAGGGCCCGGGTTCCGGTCGTGAGACCGCCATCCGCTCGCTCACCGCGACCGGCCTCGAGGTCGGCGCGATCAGCGATGTCACGCCCACGCCGCACAACGGCGTCCGCCCGCCCAAGCGTCGCCGCGTCTGATCACCCAGACACCGCGAACGAAGACGAACTAGGAGACACCCCACATGGCCCGTTACACCGGCCCGATCACCAAGAAGTCGCGTCGACTCAAGACCGACCTCGTCGGTGGTGACAAGAACTTCGAGATGCGCCCCTTCCCGCCCGGCCAGCACGGCCGCGGTCGAATCCAGGAGAAGGAGTACCTCCACCAGCTGCAGGAGAAGCAGAAGGCCCGCTTCACCTACGGCGTCATGGAGAAGCAGTTCGTCCGGTACTACAAGGAGGCGGCGCGCCGCCCCGGCAAGACCGGTGAGAACCTGCTCATCATCCTCGAGTCCCGCCTGGACAACGTCATCTACCGCGCCGGCCTCGCCCGCACGCGTCGCGCTGCTCGCCAGCTCGTCACGCACGGTCACTTCGAGGTCAACGGCGTGCGCGTCGACGTCCCGTCCTACCGCGTCGAGCAGTACGACATCATCACGGTCCGTGAGAAGTCGCGCGAGGCGTTCCCGATCCAGCTCGCTCGCGAGACGTTCGGCGAGCGTCCCGTTCCGGCGTGGCTGCACGTCGTCCCGGGCACGCTGCAGGTGCTGATCCACCAGCTCCCGACGCGCGAGCAGATCGACAGCCAGCTCACCGAGCAGCTCATCGTCGAGCTCTACTCGAAGAACTGATCCGAGCTTCGCATCGGAAGGTGGCGCTTCGCGCCGCGTGAGGCGCCACCTTCCACCTGCCGGTCCGAGAGACAGAGCTCGCACCGGCGCAGGACTCGATTCCTGCTCGTTCACCCGGCGTCAAATAGTGGTCGCCGTAGGAAAGGACAACGAGAGTGCTCATCGCACAGCGCCCCACGCTCTCCGAGGACGTGGTTTCCGAGAGCCGTTCGCGGTTCGTCATCGAGCCCCTGGAGCCGGGTTTCGGCTACACGCTCGGCAACTCGCTCCGCCGCACCCTGCTCTCGAGCATCCCGGGTGCCGCCGTCACCAGCATCCGCATCGACGGCGTCCAGCACGAGTTCTCGACGATCCCCGGTGTCAAGGAAGACGTCACCGAGGTCATCCTCAACATCAAGGGTCTGGTCGTCTCCTCGGAGCACGACGAGCCCGTCGTGATGTACCTGCGCAAGCAGGGCGCGGGTGTCGTCACCGCTGCTGACATCGCGCCCCCGGCCGGTGTCGAGGTGCACAACCCCGACCTCGAGATCGCGACGCTGAACGACAAGGGCAGCATCGAGATGGAGCTGACGGTCGAGCGCGGCCGCGGCTACGTCTCGGCGGCGCTGAACAAGTCGGCGGAGCAGGAGATCGGCCGCATCCCGGTCGACTCCATCTACTCGCCGGTGCTGGCCGTGACCTACAAGGTCGAGGCCACGCGTGTCGAGCAGCGCACCGACTTCGACAAGCTCATCGTCGACGTCGAGACGAAGAACTCGATGGCCCCGCGTGACGCCATGGCTTCGGCCGGCTCCACGCTCGTCGAGCTGTTCGGTCTCGCGCGCGAGCTCAACGTCGAGGCCGAGGGCATCGACATGGGTCCGTCCCCGACCGACGCAGCGCTCGCCGAGGACCTCGCTCTGCCGATCGAGGACCTCGACCTCACCGTCCGCTCCTACAACTGCCTCAAGCGCGAGGGCATCCACACCGTGGGTGAACTCGTGTCCCGCAGCGAGGCCGACCTGCTCGACATTCGCAACTTCGGTTCGAAGTCGATCCACGAGGTCGCCGACAAGCTGCGCGACATGGGCCTTCAGCTGAAGGACAGCCCGCCCGGGTTCGACGCCAGCGTCATCGCCGACCGCTACGACGAGGACGCCGACGGCGCGGACCTCGCCGAGGACGAGCAGTACTGAGCAGCTTTTCGGTACAGCGGTGAGCCTGCTCGCTGAGTTGAGCATTCTCGCAGCTGACCGGTAGACCAAGGAGAAAACATGCCTACCCCCACGAAGGGCGCCCGCGTCGGCGGCAGCCCGTCGCACGAGCGGCTGATCATGGCCAACATGGCCACTCAGCTGTTCACCCACGACCGCGTCACGACGACGGAGGCGAAGGCCAAGCGCCTGCGTCCGTACGCCGAGCGCCTCATCTCGTTCGGCAAGCGCGGCGACCTCGCCTCGCGTCGACGCGTGATGCGCAAGATCTCGGACAAGTCGGCCGTGCACCGTCTCTTCACGGAGATCGCACCCGACATGGCCGAGCGTCCCGGCGGCTACACGCGCATCACCAAGATCGCGCCGCGCAAGGGCGACAACGCCCCCATGGTCGTCATCGAACTGGTTCGCGAGGCCTACTCCGCGAAGCAGTCGACGGTCAAGGAGGCCGAGGCCGCCACGAAGCGCGCGGTCAAGGAAGACGCTGCGGCCGCTCCGGCAGCGGACGTCACGCCCGAGACCCCTGCCGCGACGGAGACGTCCGGCGGTGCCTCGAAGGCTGACGGCGACGCCTGATCGACCTGTCACGCACGATGCCCGCTTCCCCCTCGGGGGAGGCGGGCATCGTCGCGTCCGTGGTCGAGTTCGCGGGATAGGTTGGGCGGCATGCGTTTCAGGATCGACTTCGCCTACGACGGCACCGACTTCTCGGGGTGGGCCCGCCAGCCCGGACGTCGCACTGTCGAGGGAGAACTGACGGGTGCGCTCACGCGCGTCCTGCGCCGCGACGACGTCCGGCTGACGGTGGCCGGGCGCACCGACGCCGGCGTCCACGCGCGCGGTGGGGTGTGCCACGGCGACATCGGCGCCGACGCGTGGGCTGCGCTGCCGGGGCGAAGCGAGCGTGCGCCCGCGCAGGCGCTCGTCACGCGCCTCAACGGCGTCCTGGCGGGGGACGTCGTCGTCAAGGCCGCCAGTGAGCAGCCCGCGAGTTTCGATGCTCGCTTCTCGGCGCTGAAGCGCCGCTACAGCTATCGCCTGCTCGACGATGCGGCGCGCCTCGACCCGCTTCGCCGGCGCGACACCGTCGTCGTCAAGCGAAACCTGGACGTCGACGCGATGAACGCCGCGTCGGCCCTGCTCGTCGGGTTGCACGACTTCGCGGCCTACTGCAAGCCCCGCGAGGGTGCGACGACGATCCGCACGCTGCTCGACTACGCGTGGACGCGCGAGGCGGACGGCGTGCTCACCGCGCGGTTGGAGGCGGACGCGTTCTGCCACTCGATGGTGCGGGCCCTCATCGGCGGCGTCGTGCCGGTGGGGGAGGGGCGTCGCCCGATCGACTGGCCCGCGCAGGTACTGACTGCGGGGCGACGCGACCCGGGCGTCGTCGTCATGCCGCCGCACGGGCTGTGCCTCGAGGAGGTCAGCTACCCGAGCCCCGATCAGTTCGCGGCGCGCGATGCGGCGTCGCGCGTCATGCGTTCGGCGGCTGACCTCGATGGGGCAACCTGAGCCCATCGCGACCGCTGCCTCGACGTCAGCGCGGCGAATACGAGCGGAGTGGCCGGACGCGAGTGTCAGGACGCACGGATTCGGCCCGTTCGCTCGCATTCATCGGCCGGTCATGGAGCTCGCCTGGGCCGGTGCTCACGTGACGTTCGGCAACGGCAGCGACACGACGGTGACGGCGACCCGTCGCGCACCCGGGGTGCCTGCTCCGGCTCGGCGATACCGCGCAAGAAGCGCCTCCATCTCGGAGCGCAGAGCGCTCATCTGCTCCTCGCTCACGAGGACGGGGGAGTCGAACGCGCGGCACTCGTCCTGCCACACGTAGGGCCAGGCGTCCTGCTCGTCGACCCAGGCGTGGGCGCGCTCACTGACGTGCGTGATGAAGTCGTGCTCGAGCCAGCGCGCGTCTTCGGCGTCGGCGTCGTCGAGGAACTCGAGGGCATCGCTGGGATTCGCGTCATCGGTGTCGTCCGATTCGTCGACGAGAGCCCAGACGCGCGTCTTCGCGTTGCCGAGCCCGGTGTCCTCGACCAGGCCTGCGCTCTCGAGCACGCGCACGTGGTAGCTCGTCGCCCCGGTGTGCGTGCCGAGGGCTCGGGCCAGTTCGGCAGACGTCGAACCGCCGTGCAGACGCAGGTGCGCGAGGATGCGCGAACGCATCGGATGGGCGATGACGCGGTAGGGGTCGCTGCCCGCGGCCGTGTTCATGGCCCGAGGCTACCGGAGTCGATGGCGCGACGACGGAGGCGCCCATTTTGCACAATTGTTGTGCGATCGACCCGGAGGGCGTCGATCAACGGGTGTGGCGATCCGTGAAAGACATTGCGGCGCAAGGGGATACGTCATGACTGCACGATTTCGACCGGTTGTGCATCTGCCGTAGACTGGATGACTGTTGCTTCGTCGCAGCTGGTCGCATGCGGGCTGTCGCCCGGGCGGTGACCGCGCACGAAGTGGCCGCCCATCGTCAACGACAGAACGAAGGGAACGACCGTGCGTACGTTCACCCCCAACCAGGAGTCGGCTCAGGCTGACCGCACCTGGCACGTCATCGACGCCACCGACGTCGTTCTGGGTCGCCTCGCGTCCCAGACTGCATCGCTGCTGCGTGGCAAGCACAAGCCCACGTTTGCGCCGCACATCGACACCGGTGACTTCGTCATCATCATCAACGCCGACAAGGTCGCCCTCACCGGCGCCAAGCTCGAGAAGAAGAAGGCCTACCGTCACTCGGGCTTCCCCGGCGGTCTGACCTCGACCTCCTACACGGAGCTCATGGCGAAGGACCCGGAGAAGGCTGTCGAGAAGGCCGTCCGAGGCATGCTGCCCAAGACGAAGCTGGGCCGCGCCCAGATCGCCAAGCTCAAGGTGTACCGCGGTGCCGAGCACCCGCACGCCGCGCAGCAGCCCAAGCCGTTCGAGATCACCCAGGTCGCGCAGTAATCGCGCGCGCTGCTGAATTCTTAGGAGAACCGTGGCAGACCAGAACGTTGAGCTCGACGTCCTCGAGACGGACGAGCCGCAGCTGACCGAATACACGAGCGAGTCGACCGGCCCCGTCGGCGAGAACGGCGAGGTTCGTCGCCCGTCCGCTTCCGCGCCCGGCGCCGCGACCGGCCGCCGCAAGCAGGCCATCGCCCGCGTCCGCATCGTCCCCGGTACGGGCGAGTGGAAGATCAACGGCCGCACCCTCGAGGAGTACTTCCCGAACAAGGTGCACCAGCAGATCGTCAACGAGCCCCTCACGGTGCTCGAGCTGGACGGTGCGTACGACGTCCTCGTGCGCGTGCACGGCGGTGGCCCCTCGGGCCAGGCCGGTGCCGTTCGCCTCGGCGTCGCCCGTTCGCTGAACGGCGTCGACGAAGAGCTGAACCGTCCGATCCTCAAGAAGGCCGGCTTCCTCACGCGTGACGCACGCGTTCCGGAGCGCAAGAAGGCCGGCCTCAAGAAGGCCCGCAAGGCGTCGCAGTTCAGCAAGCGCTGATCCACGCGCTGCACTGCTCGAATCGCTCCGTATCCGGCCCAGTCGCCGGGTGCGGAGCGATTCGCGTACCGCCGCGTATTGTGGAGAGAGATTCCGAAGACCTCAGGAGGGGCACATGGGCCGCATGTTCGGCACTGACGGTGTGCGTGGCGTCGCCAACCAGGACGTCACGGCAGAGCTCGCACTCGGGCTGTCCGTCGCAGCAGCACGGGTACTCGTCGAGGCCGGGGAGGTCTCGGCCGATCACGAGCGTCCTGTCGCCGTCGTCGGACGCGACCCGCGCGCGTCGGGGGAGTTCCTCGGTGCGGCCACCGTCGCCGGGCTCGCGAGCGCGGGCGTCGACGTCTACGACGCGGGCGTGCTGCCGACGCCGGCCATCGCCTACCTGACGGCGACGATGAACGCCGACCTCGGCGCGATGCTGTCGGCCTCGCACAACGCTATGCCAGACAACGGCATCAAGTTCTTCAGCCGCGGCGGCCACAAGCTGCCCGACGCGCTCGAGGACGCGATCGAGGCGCACCTGCACGAGGAGTACGAGCGTCCGACGGGTGCGTCGGTCGGTCGTGTGCATCCCTACGCCGAGGGCGGTGAGAAGTACATCGGTCACCTGCTCGGCGCGCTTCCGCACCGCCTCGAGGGCCTCAAGATCGTCGTCGACTGCGCGCACGGCGCGGCCTCCGTCGTCGGGCCCGAGGTGTTCCGCCGCGCGGGCGCGGACGTCGTCGTCATCGGTGCGACGCCGGACGGGCTCAACATCAACGACGGCTACGGCTCGACGCACCTGGAGAAGCTGCAGGAAGCGGTCGTCGCGAATGGAGCCGACTTCGGTGTGGCCTTCGACGGTGACGCGGACCGCTGCCTCGCCGTCGACGGAACGGGTGAGGTGGTCGACGGTGACCAAATCATGGCGATCCTCGCGCTCGACCTCAAGGAGCGCGGCGTGCTCGCCGAGGACACGCTCGTCGCGACGGTCATGAGCAACCTCGGCATGATCAAGGCGATGGAGCGCGAGGGCATCGCCGTCAAGCAGACCGGTGTCGGCGACCGCTACGTGCTCGAGGAGATGCGCCGCGGGTCGTACTCGCTCGGGGGCGAGCAGTCGGGGCACGTCATCGCACTCGACCACGGCACGACCGGTGACGGCGTGCTCACGGGCCTGCTCCTTGCTGCCCGCGTGGCCTCGAGTGGGCGCTCGCTCGCCCGGCTCGGCGCCGTCATGCAGCGGATGCCGCAGAAGCTCATCAACGTCAAGGGGGTCGACAAGTCGGCCGTCGATTCGCACGACGGCGTGCAGGCCGCTGTGCGCGCCGCCGAGAGCGACCTCGCCGGCGCCGGGCGCGTGCTGCTGCGCAAGTCGGGCACCGAACCGGTCGTGCGCGTCATGGTCGAGGCCGACACCGCCGAACGCGCGCAGGCCGTCGCGACGCACCTCGCCGACGTCGTCAAGCGCGAGCTGTCGATCGACTGAACTGCCGGCTGCGCGCTTTCGTCCTGCGCCCAGATGCACCCGGGTGCATCTGGGCGCAGTCGTGTGCCTCCCAGTCGTGTGGTGGCCCGGCGAGCTGTCGACGGGAGCTGACGGACAGCGCCGACGGCCGTCACGCGTGCGGGGTGTGTCACAGTGGCAGGCATGAGCCTGCCAGCCGCCCAGCCGAGTGGACGCAGCGACGTCGAGCCGTTCCACGTCATGGAGGTGCTCGCCGCGGCAGCGGAACGTCAGCGTACGCACGGCGACGTCATCAGCCTGTGCGCCGGCCAGCCCTCGACGGGCGCGCCGCGCGCAGCCCGGGAGGCGGCCGTCGCGGCGATCGAGGCCGATGCGCTCGGGTACACCGAGACGGTCGGCATCCGGCCGCTGCGTGAGGCGATCGCCGCGTATCACCGCGACCTCGGCGTCGACGACGTGAGTGCTGACGACGTCATCGTCACGACCGGGTCGTCGGGCGCGTTCACGCTGCTGTTCCTCGCTGCGTTCGACGGCGGCGACGAGGTGTGGATGACCCGCCCAGGCTACCCCGCCTACCGCAACACGCTGCGGGCGCTGGGGACGTCCGTCGTGGAGCTCGCGTGCGGCGCCGAGGTGCGCTACCAACCCACCGTCGCGATGCTCGAGGCGGAACGTGTCCGGCGCGGCGCCGCGCCGAAGGGGCTCGTCGTCGCGAGCCCCGCCAACCCGACGGGCACGATCATCGACGCGGACGAACTCGCAGCCATCGCGCGCTGGTGCGACGCGCACGGCGTGCTGCTCGTCAGCGACGAGATCTACCACGGCATCTCGTTCGGGCGCGCGACGTCGAGCGCGTGGCAGACGTCGCGCCAGGGCGCCGTCATCGGTTCGGTGTCGAAGTTCTTCTCCATGACGGGTTGGCGCGTCGGGTGGATGCTCGTGCCCGCGCACCTGCGCCGACGCGTCGCCATTCTCGCCTCGAATCTCACGATCTGCCCGCCGGTCGTGTCACAGCATGCGGCGCTCGCGGCCCTCGGCGAGGCGGCACGCGGTGAGCTGGAGGGGCACGTCGAGACGTACCGGCGCAATCGTGAGTTGGTGCAGCGGCGCCTTCCCGAGATCGGGGTGACGACCTACGCGCCACCGGACGGCGCGTTCTACGCCTGGTGCGACGTCACGCACCTCACCGACGACTCCGTGCGCTGGTGCGCCGACGTGCTCGCCGCGACGGGCGTCGCCATCACCCCCGGGATCGACTTCGACCCCGTCGACGGGCACCGGTTCATGCGGATGAGCCTCGCTGTCGCGAGCGATGAGCTCGACGAGGCGTTCGACCGGATGGTGAGGTTCGTCGGTAGCTCGTCATGACGCTGTGACGTCCTGCGGTTCACCAGTCGTGCCGGCTACGTCAGACGGCCCCGGTCGCTCGGGCCCTACGGTTCGTGGGATGCACGTCGGCGCGCGTCAGGAACCCCCTGGTCTCCTGACGCGCCGCCGCGAGTCGTTGGGCTCAGATGAGCCCGAGTGCGCGGACGGCGTCGCGCTCGCTCTCGAGCTCGGCGACGCTCGCGTCGATGCGGGCGCGGCTGAACTCGTCGATCGTGAGGTCGGGAACGATCCGCCAGGCGCGCTCGGTGACGGTGACGGGGAAGCTCGACACGAGCCCCTCGGGCACGCCGTAGGAGCCGTCCGACGGCACGGCCATGGAGACGATCCGGTCGGTGCCGAGAGCCCAGTCGCGGGCGTGATCGATCGTCGCGCTCGCGGCGCTCGCCGCTGACGACGCGCCTCGGGCGTCGATGATCGCGGCGCCGCGCTTCGCGACCGTCGGGATGAAGACGTCGTTGAGCCAGGCGTCATCGCCCACCTCGAGGCGCGCGGCACGGCCATGGATCGTCGCGTGCGTGACGTCCGGGTACTGCGTCGCGCTGTGGTTACCCCAGATGATGACGTCGTGGATGTCGGTGACGCTCGCACCCGTCTTCGCGGCGAGCTGCGCGACGGCGCGGTTCTGGTCGAGGCGCGTCAGCGCGCTGAAGCGTTCGTTCGGGATGTCACGTGCCGCATGCATCGCGATGAGGCAGTTCGTGTTCGCCGGGTTGCCGGTGACGGTGACCTGCACTTCATCGGCGGCAGCGTCGTTGAGCGCCTCTCCCTGCGGGCCGAAGATGTGGCCGTTGACCTCGAGCAGGTCGCCGCGCTCCATGCCCGGCCCGCGCGGCTTCGCGCCGACGAGCAGCGCGTGACTGACGCCGTCGAACATGCGGCGCGCGTCGGAGCCGGTCTCCGTGCCTGCGAGCATTGGGAACGCGCAGTCCTGCAGCTCCATGACGGTGCCCTCCAGCTTGCGGAGCGCTTCGTCGACCTCGAGCAGGCGCAGCTCTACGGGCTGGTCGGGGCCGAGCAGTTCACCCGCGGCGATGCGGAAGAGGAGGCTGTAACCGATGGCGCCAGCGGCTCCGCTGACGGCAACGCGAACGGCGGGCTTGGGCATGACGGCTCATTTCGTCGGCGGGTTCCCGGACGAGACGTCGGGTCACCACTGACGGTAGGCCGAGCCGGCCCGCCGCGTCAGGGCCGAACGTCCCTGCGGGCCCTCCCGAGGCCCCGGAGTGTGCGAGTGGCCCGGGAGGGGCGCACAGCAGCCTGTGCGTGCCGCGACATCAGGCGTGCCGCCACCCGCTGGGGATGGCGGCATGGCGACAGCGGCGGACGATCAGGCCGTGATGTCACCCAGGGTGCCGACGACGTGCGCCTCGCCCTCACCGATGTCGTAGTGCACGGCGACGACGGCGAGCCGGCCGGCGTCGATGCGATCACGGATCAGCTGACTGCGCTGGGGGAGGAGCTCGCTCGTCGCCCGGGCATGCTCGGCCTCGAACTGCTCGCCGGTCGTCAGCCCGTGCTTGCGCCCGTGCAGGATCGACGGCATGACGCGCTCGATGATCGTGTGGAGGTACCCCGGCGGCATGTCGCCGGTCTCCTCGGCGGCGAGCGTCGCGTTGATGGCGCCGCAGCTCTTGTGCGCGAGCACGACGACGAGCGGTGCGCGCAGCACCTCGGTGCCGAACTCGATCGAGCCGAGCACGCTGGGGTCAAGCACGTGGCCCGCGGTGCGCACGACGAACAGATCGCCGAGGCCCTGGTCGAAGATCATCTCGGCCGGCACGCGGGAGTCGCCGCACCCGAAGATGACGGCCTGGGGTGCCTGCCCGGCGACGAGCTCGCGCCGGCGCTCGCCGTCACTGTGCGGGCGCTGCGTCGTGCCGGAGACGAAGCGTCGGTTGCCCTCGACGAGGGTGTCCCAGGCCTGCTGCGGCGTGAGGGTGCTGCTCATGGTGGCTCCTTGGTGATGACGTCGGCGCCGTCAGCTCAGGCCGGGGCGGGTGGTGATGGTCATGGCGGTGGGCTTCGCCGTGGCGGCGAAGAAGTCGTTGCCCTTGTCGTCGACGACGATGAACGCGGGGAAGTTCTCGACCTCGATCTTCCACACGGCCTCCATGCCGAGCTCAGGGTATTCGAGCACCTCGACCTTCTTGATGCAGTCGAGGGCGAGACGCGCGGCCGGGCCGCCGATCGAGCCGAGGTAGAACCCGCCGTACTCCTGGCAGGCCTCCGTCACCTGGGCGCTGCGGTTGCCCTTGGCGAGCATCACCATCGAGCCGCCGGCGGCCTGGAACTGCTTGACGTACGAATCCATGCGCCCGGCCGTCGTCGGCCCGAACGAACCGGACGCCATGCCCTCCGGCGTCTTCGCGGGGCCTGCGTAGTAGACCGGGTGGTCCTTGAGGTACTGCGGCATCTCCTCGCCGGCGTCGAGGCGCTCCTTGATCTTCGCGTGCGCGATGTCGCGCGCGACGACGAGCGTCCCCGTCAGCGAAAGGCGAGTCTTGACGGGATGCTCGCTCAGCTCGGCGCGGATCTCGTCCATCGGGCGGCTCAGGTCGATGTCGACGGCGGCGCCCTTGCCGGTCGAGCCCGCGCCGGTTGCCTCGTCGCCGCTCTCGATGAGGTGCGCCTCGGTGACGTCGGGCAGGAACTGCGCCGGGTCGGTCTCGAGCTGCTCGATGAACACGCCCTCGCGCGTGATCTTGCCGAGCACCTGACGGTCGGCCGAGCAGCTGACGGCGATCGCGACGGGCAGCGACGCGCCGTGGCGCGGGAGGCGGACGACGCGCACGTCGTGACAGAAGTACTTGCCGCCGAACTGCGCGCCGATGCCGAAGTTGCGCGTCAGTTCGAGGATCTGCTCCTCGAGCTCCGGGTCGCGGAAGCCGTGGCCGGTGGCGGCGTCACCGGACGTCGGCAGCTCGTCGAGGTACTTCGCGCTCGCGTACTTCGCGGTCTTGAGCGCGAACTCGGCGCTCGTGCCGCCGATGACGACGGCGAGGTGGTACGGCGGGCACGCGGCGGTGCCGAGGCTGCGCAGCTTCTCGTCGAGGAACTCGAGCATGCGCTTGGGGTTGAGGATCGCCTTCGTCTCCTGGTACAGGAACGACTTGTTGGCGCTGCCGCCGCCCTTGGCCATGAAGAGGAACTTGTAGGTGGTCTCGTGGCCCGGCTGGCTGTCGGCGTAGATCTCGATCTGCGCGGGCAGGTTCGAGCCGGTGTTCTTCTCGTCCCACATCGTCAGCGGCGCCATCTGGCTGTAGCGCAGATTGAGTTTCGTGTACGCGTCGTAGACGCCCTTCGCGAGCGACGCCTCGTCGGGAGCGGGGTCGTGCTCGTCACGCGCGACGAGCACCTGCGAACCCTTCTTGCCCATGACGATCGCCGTGCCCGTGTCCTGACACATCGGCAGGACGCCCGCCGCCGCGATGTTCGCGTTCTTGAGCAGGTCGAGCGCGACGAACTTGTCGTTGTTGCTCGCCTCGGGATCGTCGAGGATCTTGCGCAGCTGCGCGAGGTGAGACGTACGCAGGTAGTGCGCGATGTCGTGCATCGCGGTGGCCGACAACGTCTCCAGGGCCGAGGGGTCGACCTCGAGGAAGGTGCGCCCGCCGGGGCCCTCGAGCGTGCGCACCCCGTCGCTCGTCAGCTTGCGGTAGGTGGTCGTGTCCTCGCCGGTGGGCAGCAGGTCGGAGTACGCGAAATCAGCCATGCGTGGAGACTATCGGAGCGCGACGCGGCTGCGGCCCGACGAGCCGGCGGCGCCGCCGTCAGGGCATGCGCGGGTGGGGTGTGAATGCTGACGAAAATCGCAGATGTGGACGCAGATCGCAGGCGGGGAGGGCGAACGTAGCACCCCTGATCGCGCGATCGTGTAACGGCTCAATAACCGTTTGGTCTCCCTGGCGGTGCAAGTATGGCGTCCATCACAGCGTGCGTGGATGATGAGTTGTCGATTAACAAGGATGGAGCGGTGTTCATGAACACATCCAAGTCACGCAGGCGAGTGGCTGCCGCAGCATCGATGGCGATGCTCGCGACGACCGCGCTCGCCGGGTGCGGTGGCGACAGCGGGGGCGGCACGCCCACGCTGACCTGGTACATCAACCCGGACGTCGGCAACTCCGACGCCTCCAAGGGTGGCCAGGCCACACTCGCCGCGAACTGCACGAAGGCCTCCGGCGGCAAGTACAAGATCAAGGTCGAGCTGCTGCCGAACTCGGCCTCCGACCAGCGCACGCAGCTGCTGCGTCGCCTCGCCGCGGGCGACAGCTCGATGGACCTCATGAGCACCGACCCGGCGTTCGTCACCGAGTTCGCTGCTGCGGGCTACCTCGCGCCCGTGCCGGAGTCGATGCAGAAGAACTTCACGGAGGACCGCGTCCAGAGCTCCATCGACGCCTCGATGTACAAGGGCAAGCTGACGTCCGTGCCGTTCTGGGCGAACACGCAGCTGCTCTGGTACAAGAAGTCGGTCGCGCAGAAGGTCGGTCTCGACATGAGCAAGCCGGTGACGTGGGATCAGGTCATCGACGCCGCGAAGAAGACGAAGACGAACGTCGGCGTCCAGGGCAAGCTCTACGAGGGCTACGCCGTGTGGATCAACGCGCTCGTCGCGGGCGGCGGCGGCAAGATCGTCGAGGACCCGAGTGCGACGTACGAGAACATCAAGCTCGGCCTCGACTCGGACGCCGGCAAGAAGGCCGCGTCGATCATCAACAAGGTCGCGACGTCGGGCGTCGGCGGCCCCGCGATCGGTTCGTCCGACGAGACGGCGTCGCTGACGCTGTTCCAGTCGCCGAGCGGCGGTTTCCTCGTCAACTGGCCCTACTCCTACGGTGCCATCCAGAAGGCCGCGCCGAAGGTGGCCGAGGACGTGGCGGCCGCGGTCTACCCGCGCACCGACGCCTCGCACGACGCCGCGCCTCCGTTCGGTGGTATCCAGCTCGCCGTCGGCAAGAACTCGAAGCACACCGACCTCGCCTACCAGGCGGCGGAGTGCATCACGAACGAGAAGAACACGACGGCGTACATGGTTGCCTCGGGCAACCCGAGCAGCCGCAAGGCCTCGTACGACTCGGCGGACGTCAAGAAGGCCTTCCCGAACGGGATCGCCGCCCAGATCCGCACCTCGCTGGACAAGGCCGTGCCGCGTCCGCTCTCGCCCTACTGGGGTGACATCTCCGGGGCTCTGCAGCAGCAGTTCTCGCCGCCGTCGAAGGTGACGCCGAACACTCCGGCCGAGGCCCAGAAGTTCATCCTCGACGTCCTGAAGGGGAAGGCCCTGCTGTGAGTACCGCTGCATCCATGGAGAAGAGTGCGGCCACCGGTGTCGCAACGGGGGCGAAGCGCAAGAAGGCGCCGCTCTCCGATCGCGCACGCGCCGAGCGCAACCTCGGGTGGAAGCTCGCGGGGCCGGCGTTCGTCGTCATGTGTCTCGTGACGCTGTACCCGATCCTCAACGCGCTGTACCTGTCGTTCTTCAAGTACCGCCTCACCGACCCGGCGGGCAAGAAGTTCGTGTGGTTCCAGAACTACGCCTCCGCGCTGAAGGACTCGCTGTTCTGGAACGCCATGGGCACGACGCTCATCATCACGATCGTCACGGTCGTCGTCGAGCTGATCCTCGGCTTCGCCATCGCGATGCTCATGAACAAGATCGTCATGCCACGACGCACGCTGCGCACCGTCGTCCTGCTGCCGTACGCGATCATCACGGTCGTCTCCGCGTTCGCGTGGAAGTTCGGCTTCGACGTCAGCACCGGCTTCGTCAACCACTGGCTGCACACCCTGACGTTCGGCTCGTTCCCGCTCGACTACGACTGGTTCGGTCAGCGGGGCAGCTCGCTGTTCGTCATCTGCCTGTCGGAGATCTGGAAGACGACGCCGTTCATGTCACTGCTGCTGCTGACGGGCCTCGCACAGGTCGACTCCTCGATGGAGGAGGCCGCCAAGGTCGACGGCGCCACCTGGTGGCAGCGCCTCACGAAGGTGATCCTGCCGAACATGAAGGCCGCCATCATGGTCGCCCTGCTGTTCCGCACGCTCGACGCCTTCCGCATCTTCGACAACCCGTACGTCATGACCGGCGGCGCCAATGACACGACGAGCCTTTCGATGCTCGTCTCCCGTGAGGCGATCGATCGCGTGGAGATCGGCATGGGCTCCGCCCTCGCCGTCATCCTCTTCCTCTGCGTGCTCATCATCGCGGCGATCTTCGTCAAGGGCTTCAAGGTCGACCTCGCTGCCGGGAGGAACAACTGATGGAAACCAACGTCTCGAACAAGGCCAAGTGGGGGATGTTCGGTTTCGCCATCCCCGTCATGATCTGGACGCTGCTGCCGCTCGTGTGGATCTTCGCGCTGTCGCTCAAGAGCGACGCCGCCCTCACGGACACGACGGGCAAGGAGAACAGCTTCGGCAACTTCTTCCCGACGCACCCGAGCTGGGACAACTACGAGTTGATCCTCAAGGGCGGGGCGTCCGACCTGTTCATGCCGGCGCTGTGGCACTCGATCGTGGTGTCGCTGCTCGCCACGCTGATCTCTGTCATCCTCGCGACGTTCTGCGCCTACGCGATCGCCCGCCTCGACTTCCCGGGCAAGAAGATGATCCTGACGATGGCGCTCGCCGTCTCGTTCTTCCCCGTCATCGCGATGGTGACGCCGCTGTTCAACATGTGGCGTCAGATCGGGCTGTTCGACACGATCCCCGGCCTCGTCATCCCGTACCTCGCGCTGACGCTGCCGCTGGCGATCTGGACACTGTCCGCGTTCTTCCAGCAGATCCCGTGGGAGATGGAGCAGGCCGCCCAGGTCGACGGTGCGACGTCGTGGCAGGCGTTCCGCAAGGTCATCGCGCCGCTCGCCGGCCCGGGTGTCTTCACGACGGCCATCATCACGTTCTTCACGGCGTGGAACGACTTCGTGTTCGCCATCTCGCTGACGTCGGGCAACGCCCGCACGGTGCCCGCCGCGCTGAGCTTCTTCACCGGCGCCAGCCAGTTCACGCAGCCGACGGGCGCCATCGCCGCGGCCGCCGTCATCGTGACGATCCCCGTCATCATCCTCGTCCTGATCTTCCAGCGTCGGATCGTCTCCGGCCTCACCTCCGGCGCCGTCAAGGGCTGACGCCCGCCTCTTTAGGAGAGACACCTCATGTCCAGCATCCAGCTCAAGAACATCGTCAAGAAGTACGGCGACGGATTCCCGGCCGTCAACGACGTCAGCCTCGACATCGCCGACGGCGAGTTCATGATCCTCGTCGGCCCGTCCGGCTGCGGTAAGTCGACGCTGCTGCGCATGGTCGTCGGCCTCGAGGACATCACCTCCGGTGACCTCGAGATCAACGGCACGCGCGTCAACGACCTCGCACCGCGCGACCGCAACCTCGCGATGGTGTTCCAGAACTACGCCCTCTACCCGCACCTGACGGTGTTCGAGAACATCGCGTTCCCGCTGCGGCTCAACAAGGGCAAGGTGAGCGATGACGAGATCCAGCGCAAGGTGCGCGAGGCGAGCAAGATGCTCGAACTCGACGAGCACCTCGAGCGCAAGCCCGGCAACCTCTCCGGTGGTCAGCGTCAGCGTGTCGCGATGGGCCGCGCGATCGTCCGCGACGCCGACGCGTTCCTGTTCGACGAGCCGCTGTCGAACCTCGACGCCAAGCTGCGCGGGCAGATGCGGACGGAGATCGCGCGCATGCAGCGTCGCCTCGGCATCACGACGATCTACGTCACGCACGACCAGACCGAGGCCATGACCCTCGGTGACCGCGTCGCCGTGCTGAAGAAGGGCGTGCTGCAGCAGTGTGCGAGCCCGCGCGAGCTGTACGAACAGCCCGCCAACCTCTTCGTCGCGGGCTTCATCGGCTCGCCGCCGATGAACTTCGTGCCCGCGCGCGTCGAGGGCACCATGCTGCGCCTGCCGTTCGCGACCGTGCCGATGACGGAGCAGCTTGCCCGCGACGTCGCGGGCAAGGACATCGTCATCGTCGGCATCCGCCCCGAGTACATCAAGGACGCCGAGGTCAACCCGGTCTCCGGTGGCGCGACGTTCAAGGCCGTCGTCGACCAGACGGAGTGGCTCGGCAACGAGCAGTACGCCTACATCCCGTTCGAGCAGGACCCGGCCGCGAAGCAGCACCTCGACGCGCTCGAGAAGGACCTCGACGGTGAGGGCGCTCGCAGCCAGCTCGTCGTCAACCTCGACGCTCGCTCGCAGATCTTCGAGGGCGACGAGGTCGAGTTCGCGTTCGACCCGGCACACATGCACGTGTTCGACCCGGAATCGGGCCACAACTACACGCGCAACGAGGAGAAGGCCACCCAGATCGCGGCGAACTCGGAGAAGCAGCGCAAGGCCGCGCTGCAGCGTGCCAAGGAGCGTGACGCCCGCGGCGCCATCTCCGGAGGAACGGACGTCTGAGCGTTGATGTGAGCCTCATGCTCGGGTTCACCCCGAGCATCGGTTGAGGTCACGCTCCAGTAGAGGTCGAGGGCCCGCATCGGTGACGATGCGGGCCCTCGTGCTGTGTTCGTGCGGCATCCGAATACTGCGCGGTGGGGCTGCGTTGCAAGGACGCTGCCCTCGCAAGGACGGTGCTCGGCATGGCTGTGCTGTGTCGCCGTCGGGCCGTGGTTGTGCGCCGGGTGCACTGGCGCAAGCGTCGAGACCTGGTGCGAGCTCAGAGGCCGGCGATCTCTTCACGCGTGGGCGGGTTCGAGCCGGCGCGCGTCACCGTCGTCGAGGATGTGGCGATGGCGCGCGCGAGGGCGGGGCGCACGTCGTCCTCGCGGGCGTGCGCGAGGCGCTGACGGGCCTCGACACCGCCGAGCAGCCCGAGGTCGAGCAGCCCCGAGATGAGCCCTGACATGAACGAGTCGCCGGCGCCGACGGTGTCGGCGACCTCGACGGAGCGCCCGGCCACCTCGAAGGTGCCGCTCTCGGCGAGGCGGACGTGCGCTCCGTCACCGCCGCGGGTGATGATGACGAGTCGCGGCCCGAGGCCGGCCCACAACTCGGCGATCTCCTCGACGCTGCGGCCCGGGTAGAGCCACTGCGCGTCCTCGTCGGAGGACTTGATGACATCGACGTACCCGCAGAACTGCTCGACGCGCTCGCGCTCGTCGTCGGGGCTGCCCATGAGGGAGGGGCGCACGTTCGGGTCGAACGACGTCGTCGCGGACGCGTGAGCGGCCTTCAAAGCCTCGAAGACCGACGCGGAGCCCGGGGTGAGCGAGGCGCCGATCGAGCCGGTGTGGACGTGCGCGACATCCGTCGGCAGGCCCGTGACCGCCGGCCAGTCGATGGCGAAGTCGTACGTCGCGGCGCCGTCGTCATCGAGGTGGGCCTGAGCTGTCGACGTGGCGTCGAGGTCGAAGCTCGCGACCGTCAGCTCGACGCCCTCGTCGGTGAGCAGGCGCTGGATGCGGTGACCCCGCTCGTCCTCACCGAGGTGCGTGGCGAGGACGGCGGGGTGGCCGAGGCGCGACAGCCCGACCGCAACGTTGAGCGGGCTGCCACCGACGTGTTCCGCGCTCTCGCCGTCGCGAGGATGGACGACGTCGATGAGGGCCTCACCGATGACGAGCGTGGTGGCGGTGTTGGGCTGGGTCATGCGTCGGCTCCTGGCGTCTCGTCGCCGCGGCCGGCGTCATGCGCTGCCCCGACTTACTGGTACTGCTCCGAAGCGTATTCAGCCACCTTGCTCAGGCGGTGCTCGGCCTCGATGGTTCGTACGGTACCGCTCTTGCTGCGCATGACGAGCGAGCTCGTCGTGCAGCCGTTCTCGCGGTAGCGCACACCCTTGAGCAGTTCACCGTCGGTGATGCCCGTCGCGACGAAGAAGCAGTTGTCGCCGCGGACGAGATCGTTCGTCGTCAGCACACGATTGACGTCGTGGCCCGCGTCGAGCGCGCGCTGCTTCTCCTCGTCGTCCTTCGGCGCAAGACGGCCCTGGATGACGCCGCCGATGCACTTGATCGCGCACGCGGTGATGATGCCCTCAGGCGTGCCGCCGATGCCGAGCAACAGGTCGACACCCGTGTTGGGGCGGGCGGCCATGATGGCACCGGCGACGTCACCGTCGGAGATGAACTTGATGCGCGCGCCGGCGTCACGGATCTCCTGCGCGAGCGGCTCGTGGCGCGGGCGATCGAGCAGCACGACCGTGACGCCGTTGTTCGTCGTGTTCTTGGCCTTCGCGATGCGGCGGATGTTCTCGGCGACGGGCAGGCGGATGTCGACGACGTCTGCGGCCTCGGGGCCGGTGACGAGCTTGTCCATGTAGAACACGGCACTCGGGTCGTACATCGAGCCGCGCTCGCTGACGGCGAGGACGGAGACGGCGTTCGGCATGCCCTTCGCCGTCAGCGTCGTGCCGTCGATCGGGTCGACGGCGACGTCGACGTCGGGGCCCGTGCCGTCGCCCACCTGCTCACCGTTGAACAGCATCGGGGCCTCGTCCTTCTCGCCCTCGCCGATGACGACGGTGCCGTTCATGCTCACCGTCGAGATGAGGGTGCGCATCGCCTCGACGGCGGCGCCGTCCGCGAGGTTCTTCTCGCCACGACCCACCCAGGGGCCGGCGGCCATGGCGGCTGACTCGGTGACGCGCACGAGTTCGAGCGCCAGGTTGCGGTCGGGGATCTGGTAGGTGGGCAGCTTCGATGTCACGGTCGGTGTCTCCTCGATGTCGCACTGGTGTGGCGGCTGGCTCCCGCGGTGCTCGAGGCGGCGTGGCCGGGGCGGCGGGCCGCCCCGGTTTCCGCTGACGCAGGTGCGTCGGCGAACATGGGGGAGTGAGTACCCCGCACGAGAAGGCCACGACCACCGAGCCGACACAGCCTGCGTCAGCGCCGGCCATGCCCCCGCCCCCTCCGCCGAAGCGGCGCGGGATGCAGGGAAACGCCAAGAGCATGGTCCTGTCCATGATCGCTTGTATCGCCGGCTGTTTGGTGATTTTGGCCCTCATTCCTCGTCAGGGGGCCACGAAACTGCCCACCGTGCAGGCGTCACAGATCGCGCGCGAGGTGTCGTCGACGAAGCACTGGGACGTCGCCGTCGCCGACGGGCTCGGTTCGCCGTGGCGTGCCGTCAACGTCGCGATCGTGCCGGGCGACAAGGATCACGCGGAGCGTTGGCGGGCGGGCTATCAGGGTGACGGTGAGGACTACGTCTCGATCCAGCAGCGCAAGGACGGCGGCGCAGCTTGGATCAAGGACGTCGCATCCGGCTCTGATGCCGGCAGCGTCGACCTCGGGGGCGTGAGCTGGCGCAAGGTCGAGATGCAGTCGGGCCAGAAGGGGCTCGTGCGCTCGCAGCCGCTCGCCGGGCTCGACACCGTCGTCACCGGCAAGGGCTCGTGGGCCCAGTTGCAGCAGATCGCCGCGGCGGCCAAGCCGTACAGCCAGATCGCGAAGTGAGCCAACGCGAGCGTCGGGAACGCTGAACTCGGACCCGCTGAGGCCGGGCGTGCGCAGTGTCAGATGCGCGGCGCGTTAGGCTCTTTCTCTGCCGTTCTCTCGGCGCGCGACGGATTCTTCGATGCGCGACTGTGCCCCGTCGAGCCACCGCGTGCAGTGATCGGCGAGGGCCTCGCCGCGCTCCCACAGCCGCATGCTCTCCTCGAGCGGCGCGCGACCACCTTCGAGCGTCGTGACGATCTGGGCGAGCTCGTCGCGAGCCTGTTCGTAACCCATGCTCGCGATGTCGGCGTTCGCGGCGTCGGGCGCGCTCGCGGGCACGGTCTCGGGGTTGCCGGCCTGGGCGCCATTGGTCGAGTCGTGGTTCATGACGTCCTCGGACGCCTCGTTCGCGGGTGCCTCGTGCGTGTCGCTCATGCGTCGTCCTCGGTGGTCTCGGATCGGGTGGTGGTGGGCGTCGCATCGTCAGCCGTCGCCGGTGCAGTCTTCTTCTTGGCCTTCGGGGCATCGGACGCGCGGCCCTGCGTCGTCTTCTTAGACGATGCAGCCGTGCGCGCCTTCGTTGTCGCCGGCGTCCCCGCTCGGCGCGTCCGGGGTTTGCCGCTATAGGGCGTGACGGCGAAGTTGCCCTGCGACACGGTCACCTTGAGGATGTCGTCGACGCTGACGTCGTCACGGGCCATGACGAGGGAGCCGTCGGCGTGCTGGACGACGGCGTACCCGCGGTCGAGGGTCTTCTGCGGGGACAGGGCGATCACCTGGGCGCGCCCGTGAGCGATCTGGTCGCGCGCGCGGGTGAGACGTTGCCGCATCGCGTAGGCGCTGCGGTTCGTGAGGCGGTCGACCTCGTCGCGTTGCTGGGTGACGAGGGTGCCCGGTTCGCGCAGCACGGGCCGCCCGACGAGGGAGTTGAGGTGGCGCCGTTCGGCGGCGAAGCGGCCGCGCAGGCCTTGGCTGAGCCGCGTGCGGTGTTGCGCGAGGGCGGCCTGTTCGGCGGCCAGATCCGGTACGACGAGCTTGGCGGCGTCCGTCGGGGTCGAGGCGCGTCGGTCGGCGACGTGATCGAGCAGCGGCGTGTCGACGTCGTGCCCGATGGCGCTGACGACGGGAGTGCGCGCGGCGCTGACGGCCCGCACGAGCGTCTCGTTGCTGAACCCGAGCAGGTCCTCGAAGGAGCCGCCGCCGCGCGCGATGACGATGACGTCGACGTGGTCGAGACCGTCGAGTTCGCGCAGGGCGCCGCTGACGGCGGTGACGCAGTCGGGGCCCTGGACGGGAACGTGGCGGATCTCGAAGTGGGCGGCCGGCCAGCGGCGTCGCGCGTTCTCGACGACGTCGTTCTCGGCTGCGCCCTCACGCCCGGTGATGAGCCCGATGACGCGGGGCAGGAACGGCAGCGGCCGTTTGCGGTCGGGGGCGAACAGGCCCTCTGCGGCGAGCGTGCGCTTGAGCTGTTCGAGGCGCAGGAGCAGTTCGCCCTCGCCGACGGGCCGCATCGTGCGGCCCTCCATCATGAGGCTGCCGCGCTTCGTCCAGAACGTCGGTTTGGCGTGCACGACGACGCGCGCCCCTTCACGAACCGCGGGGCCCATCGCGTTGAGCGTGTTCGTCGGAACGGTGAGGGAGAGGGACATGTCGACGTCGGCGTCCCGCAGCGTCAAATACGCCGTGCGGGCGCGGATGTTGAGTTGCACGATCTGCCCCTCGACCCACAGCGGCGACATGCGATCGACGTACTGCGCGATCTTCATGCTGAGCACGCGCACCGGCCACGGCTGCTCGGCGGTCGTGTCGCCCGCGAGGGCCGGAAGGCCCGCCGGCGTGCCCGTGCCTGGGGGTGTGCTCGTCACGGGGCAACTCTACGGGGGCGAGGCGCCACGCTCGGGTGCGAAGGACGAATGCGGCGGTGAGGTGCGCTCTGCGGGAGCGAACAGTCTGCGGCGCTCGCGTTCGCGACCCCACGACGCGTGATGCCGCTCCCACTCGCTCGGCCTCGGAGGCCGTGGTCGTTACGATGATGGGCGTGGATACCCAGACGAAGCGAGTTCTCCTGGCCGCGCCGCGCGGATACTGCGCGGGCGTGGATCGGGCCGTCATCACCGTCGAGAAGGCTCTCGACCTCTACGGCCCGCCGGTGTACGTGCGCAAGGAGATCGTCCACAACAAGCATGTCGTGACGACGCTCGAGAAACGCGGCGCGATCTTCGTCGACGAGACCGACCAGGTGCCTGAGGGCGCGACCGTCATCTTCTCTGCGCACGGGGTCGCTCCCGTCGTTCACGAGGAGGCGAAGGCGTTGAGCCTCAAGACGATCGACGCCACATGCCCGCTCGTCACGAAGGTGCACCGCGAGGCCACGCGCTTCGCGAGCCAGGACTACGACATCCTGCTCATCGGGCACGAGGGGCACGAGGAGGTCGTCGGCACTGCGGGTGAGGCGCCCGAGCACATCACGCTCGTCGACGGGCCCGACGATGTCGTCAACGTCGAGGTGCGCGACCCGGAGCGCGTCGTGTGGTTGTCGCAGACGACGCTGAGCGTCGACGAGACGATGGAGACGGTGCGCCGGTTGCGCGAGAAGTTTCCGCACCTGCAGGATCCGCCGAGCGACGACATCTGCTATGCGACGCAGAACCGTCAGCTCGCCGTCAAGCAGATGGCGCCCGAGTGCGACCTCATGATCGTCGTCGGCTCGCGCAACTCGTCGAACTCGGTCCGTCTCGTCGAGGTGGCGCTGGAGCACGGTTCGCGCGCCGGGCACCTCGTGGACTACGCCGATGAGCTCGACGAGGCATGGCTCGACGGGGTCACGACCGTCGGTGTGACCTCGGGGGCATCGGTGCCGGAGATCCTCGTGCGGGGCGTGCTCGACTACCTCGCCGCCCGCGGCTATGAGGACGTCAAGCCGATCGTCGCCGCCGAGGAGAGCCTGCTGTTCGCGCTGCCCAACGAACTGCGCCGTGACCTCAAGGCGCGCGGCATGTCCGACTCGATGCGCGGCGGCGAGCAGGTCGTTCAGGGCGCCGACTCGCTTCACTGAGACATGCCGCCACGCTGACGCGTGCGGGCGCCGGGCCCTCGCTCCGTGTCGGAGCGGGGGCCTTCGACATCCCATCCAGCATGCCCGGCCGCGCACCGTCAGCCCCGCTCGTCCGAGGGGTTGCCCGGCGCGGGTTCGGCGAGCACGGGCTCGAGCAGCGCCTCGTGGGTGAGTGGGCGCGGCGTCACGTCGAGGGGCGCGACGCCACGCGGCGGGGTGGCGGAGACGTCGAGGTCGTGCATCCGGCGCGCGGTGACGAGCACGCGGCTCTCGAGCGAGCCGACGAACAGGTTGTACGCCTCGACGCTGCGTCGCAACGAGCCGCCGAGATCGTGGGTGTGCTTGGCGAGCACTCCGATGCGGTCGTAGAGCTCGCGGCCGAGCGTCAGCAGCTCACGCGCGTTCTCCTCGAGCGTCGCCTGCTGCCACATCGCGCTGACGCTGCGCATCGTCGCGATGAGGGTGCTCGGCGAGGCGAGCACGACGTGACGCTCCATCGCCTCCTCGAGCAAACCGGGGTCGGCATTGAGCGCGGACGCGAGAATGGCGTCGCCCGGCACGAAGCAGATGACGAACGCGGGCGCCTGCGGCAGTGCCGTCCAGTAACGCTTCGAGGCGAGCGTGTCGACGTGCGAGCGCAGCTGCTTGGCGTGGCGCCCCAACGCGGCGCTGCGGGCGCGTTCGTCGAGGTCCGCCTCCTGCGCCGCGAGGAACGCACTCAGCGGCGCCTTGGCATCGATGACGAGCGAACGCTCGCCCGGCAGATGGACGACGACGTCGGGGCGCACGTCGTCACCGGTGTCGTTGCGCCCGCGCCACTGCTCGTCGAAGTCGCAGCGACGCAGCATGCCCGACAGCTCGAGGATGCGCCGCAACTGCGATTCGCCCCACTGCCCGCGCACGCTCGAGGCGTTGAGCGAACCGGCCAGCGATGAGGTCTCGCGCCGCAGCTCGTCCGTCGTGGCAGTGACGCGGCGCAGGGCGACGTCGACAGAGCTGAACTGCTCGACACGGTCGCGTTCCAGCGTCGCGACCTGGCGCTCGACGCGGCTCAGGGCGTCACGCAGGGGCCCCAGAAGGGCGGCCGTCTGCGCGTCGTCGCTCACCGTCGCCTCGAGGTCGACGATGCGTTCACGCAGCACGTCGCGCTCGGCCTGCGCCGCGGCGAGCTGTGCGACGTCGTCCGTCGGGGTCACGGCCGTGCGTCGCAGGGCGACCCACATGGCGAGGGCTCCGAGGGCGAGGCCGGCGACGAACGTCACGAAGATGGCTGTTGTCTGCACGGGTGAAACTCAAGCATCTGCCGCCGACAACCCCGGAACGGCGCGGTTTGTCGGTGCGCTGCGTGTGCGGTGGAGGTGCCAGGTCGGTGCCTGTCACCACCGTGCGGTGGCGGGGTCAGTGCTCCCGTGTGGCGACCGCGGCGGGTGAGGTCGGGCTCGGCCCGAGTTGCGCGCGTAGCCACCGTTCGGAGGAACGGTGGCGCATGGCGTCGCTGAGGTGGCGCCAGACGAGGCGTTGCACGACGAGCGTCAGCACGCCCGCGATGATCATTCCGGCCAGGTTCATCCCGAGCTGCGCGGCGGATCCGGTGATCTCGGCCGCGTCGAAGATGGCGAGGCCGAGGGCGAGGTTTCCGGCGGCGGGCACCGTCGTGACGGAGATGAAGACGCCCACCATGGCGCTCGTCTTGTCGGTCGCCAGGGCGAGCACCCCGGCCGTGCCGGCGAGCAGCGCCACGATGAACGACCACAGGTCGGGGCGCCAGATGAAGCCCGTCTGAGGGCGGGGGCGTGTCACGTCGGCGGCCGAGACGACGTCGAGCGATGCCGCGAGCAGGGCGGCGAGCATGATGACGACGATGGCGAACGCGAATGTCCACAGCAGGGTGGCGGCGCTGCGCGCGGCGAGGCGCCAACGTCCGAGGGCGATGCCGGTGCAGATCGCGGCTATGACGGCGAACTCGGGCCCGACGACCATCGCGCCGACGACGAGGACGGCCGAGTCGGTGATGACGGCGATGCTCGCGAGGGCCGTTGCGATGCAGAGGAACACGAGGTAGGTCGCCGTCGGTGAGCTCGCCTTCTCTGCCTCTCGTTCGACGAGGTGCCAGATCACGGCGTCGTCCGGGTCGCCGTGCGCGGCTTCTTCGACGTCGTGCGCGGCGTCGAACGGGGTGCCGAGGGGTTGGCCGATGACGATGCCGCCGCGGTGGCCGAGGCCGACGGCGTTGAGGTCGTCGAGGACGGCGGTGGCGGCTTCGCGGGCGACGTCGGCTTCGAAGACGTCGCCGGCCGGTTTGAGGGACGCGCCGCGCAGGTGGGTGAGGTTGGTGAGGCGGGCGTCGTCGCTCAGGGTGTCGCGGACGGCGTCGGTGAGGTCCGTCGGCACGTTGAGACGCAGGTGCACGAGCATGGCGTCATTGTGTCAGCGCCGCTGATGTCGAAGGCGTCCGTCGGATGAAGCCGGCGCGGGCGGTGGCACGTAGACTCTTCTCTCGTGGCTCTTACCATCGGAATCGTCGGTCTCCCCAACGTCGGCAAGTCGACCATGTTCAACGCTCTGACGAAGAACAACGTGCTCGCTGCCAACTATCCCTTCGCAACGATCGAGCCGAACGTCGGTGTCGTGCCGTTGCCGGATCCGCGGTTGAAGAAGCTCGCGGAGATCTTCGGTTCGGCGGCGATCCTGCCGGCGACGGTGTCGTTCGTCGACATCGCGGGCATCGTCAAGGGCGCCTCCGAGGGGGAGGGGCTGGGCAACAAGTTCCTCGCCAACATTCGTGAGGCTGACGCGATCTGCCAGGTCGTGCGTGCGTTCGTCGACGACGACGTGCACCATGTCGACGGCAAGGTGTCGCCGAGTTCGGATCTGGAGACGATCAACACCGAGCTGATCCTCGCCGATCTGCAGACGCTGGAGAAGGCTGTGCCGCGCCTGGAGAAGGAGGTCAAGGCCAAGAAGACCGAGAAGTCGGTCTATGACGCTGCCCTGGCCGCGCAGAAGGTGCTCGAGGAGGGTAAGACGCTCAGCTCGGTCGACTTCGACACGAGCGAGATCCGCGAGCTCGGGCTGCTGACGGCGAAGCCGTTCATCTATGTGTTCAACGTCGACGAGTCGCAGCTGACGGACGAGGCGTTCCAGGCCGAGATGCAGGCGCTCGTCGCGCCCGCGGAGGCGATCTTCCTCAACGCGCAGCTCGAGTCCGAGGTCGCCGAGCTCGACGAGGACGAGGCGAAGGAGCTGCTCGAGTCGGTCGGTATCACCGAGCCGGGCCTGGAGCAGCTCGCGCACAAGGGTTTCAACACGCTCGGGCTGCAGACGTATCTGACGGCCGGGCCGAAGGAGACGCGCGCCTGGACGATCGGCAAGGGCTGGACGGCGCCCATGGCCGCCGGCGTCATCCACACCGACTTCCAGAAGGGCTTCATCAAGGCTGAGATCATCTCATTCGACGATCTCGTCGAGTGTGGTTCGGTGGCCGAGGCTCGCGCGAAGGGCAAGGCCCGCATGGAAGGCAAGGACTACGTCATGCAGGACGGCGACGTGGTGGAGTTCCGCTTCAACGTCTGAGGTGAGTCCCGTTTCGACGTAGGTCCTGTACGGAATGCGGGTCGAGCCAGCTTCAACCTGTGATGCAACCGTGGCCGGACTGTGGGTTTGTCATCGAGCATTGCTGCACTTTAGTACTCGCGCTGGGGCGGGTCTTTGAAGCTTCTCCCCTTCGTCATTCGCGCGCACTGACCGGAAGCCTCATCGGAGAGGAGGTGCCGGTAACTGCCCGCCCTCATGCGGGATCCGCGCATGACAACGATGGGCACCAGTGTGGGTCTTTCAACCGGGACACTAGCCGACCTGCCGCGAGTGTAGTAGTCGCTTTTCAAGTCAATGAACCGTGGGGAGTTTGCTATGGTGGGGATCACACGCACCGCCATAGTTCGGGAGTCTCCATGCCAGCAGGACAAATTCACCTCACGCGATTTCAGGCGCACCTTGACAGTGAGTATGCGCAATTGCGGGCCGATATCGTCGCAGCTGAGCCGAATCTCTCGGAGGTTGCCATCCGAACACGCTTGTTATTAGGATTCTCGCTCGATCGCCTGGCTGGCTGTCCTCAAGATCAGTTGCTGCGACACATTGTCGATGGCCCAAATGATCGTGGTATCGACGCGTTCTTTTTTGACAGGGTGGGGCGCAAGGCTTTCCTAATTCAGTCCAAATGGGTGGAGCAACCCAGTTCTCCACCCATTTCTGAAGCCGATGCAAAGTCTTTTACGGCCGGCGTCAATGAAGTATTTTCACTTGTCCTGTTCGAGCATGGCAATCCTAAAATTCAGGCGCTTCGCGATGAGATTGTCGAAGCTGTTAATACACCGGGCGTAGATCTATTCCCTGTCCTGGTCTCTACATCGGACCGCGACGTGCCAGATCAGTCGAACAGCATTTTCAAAACGTCATTTGAGATGTCGATGGGGGACCCTGACTCGCTGAGACATACCCGCCTCTCAGATCTCTATCAAATCATTTCCCCTTATGGAGAGGGTGGCGGTACAAGTATTTCCATTACACTAAATTGATTCAACATGGTTGCCGTTCCATTCAATGGCTACTACGGTTGGGTTACCGGCGCTACCCTGGCGGACTTGTTCAATGACCATGGCGAGCGGCTTTTTTCGAAAAATCTACGTTCTGGGCTTGGTGGAACTGAAATTAATGCCGACATCGCAGAAACAGCTCTCCGAGACCCAGAAAAATTCTGGTACTACAATAATGGTGTTACATTTGTCTCCAATGGTGTTGCGCGCACCTTGCGGGGTGGGGCAGCGGCCGAAAACGTAGCTCTCACGATATCGAATGGCTCAATCGTTAACGGTGCTCAGACAACGAGTACGCTCGGTGGTCTTCTAAGCGTGGAGGGAGGCGCGGACGCCTTATCTCGACTGAAGTGCCTGGTTCGCGTCTTGGAAATCCCTGACGATGAAGCAGAATTTGCGGTCAATGTGACTCGCTTCAACAACTCACAAAATGGCATCGGAGCTAAAGACTTCGTGTCCCTTGATCCTTTTCAGCAAGAGCTTCGAAGGGGTCTTGATCGTGACTTCGCCGTAAGTTACGTTATACGTTCGGGCGAAGACTATGCTGAAGCCAGTGTTCCAACCATTTCTCTACAGGACGCGACTGTGGCGCTGGTTTCATGCGGGGTTTCTGTCGACAATGCCGTGCGCGCCAAAGATAAAATTAGCTCACTATGGCGTGACACGCGTACTGAGCCTTACATCTCCATATTCGATCAGGCCCGCGTCACGCCGCTTGCCCTATACAAGGCAGTGGAAGCGACTCGGTACGTTGAGTCCTTTCTTCTCTCTCGAGTTCAAAGCCGGGAAGACGCCGTCCCATCAACTGCGGATCGTGAACGGGCCATCGCGATTCACGGAAACCGCTTGTTCACTTATTATGTTTTGACTGGCACGAACATTTGGCGTGAAGAACAGTCGTTGGCTCAATTTATGGAAAAGGTGAAAGCCTTCGAACTTTCCGGCCCATTTGTGGACTTTGTCGAAACAGTTTTTGACCGCTATGGGACCTCATATAAGGCTCCACTGTTCAAGAATCGAACCAAGTGCTCAGACATAATCTCGGCACTGCCGCGAGTAGATCTAGGAATAGGCTGAGGGAATTTTGCCGTAATGTCAGGCACTTACGATGGAAGTTGCCGCCGTTTTTCTAGATTTGCTGATTGGACTGGTAAACTTCGGTCAAGGACGCTCGATGCGTCTTTCGGATGTGAAAGGTATAAGTGCGCGGGTGGGGGCGAATGATCCATGCCGCGCGCTGCGGGCGTAATGCTAAGGTGGCGTCTTGAGTTGGCGACTTGCGTGATTCGCGATGATCCGGCCCGATTTTTTTTGAGCCACAGTGTGATGCTTTTTTGGGGCCCCCTTGTTCCCTTGTGGGGTGAGGTTTGGGTGCGGCGATCGGGTCGTCGTTTTAGACGGTTTGCGTTACCCCGCTTGGGGTATTCTAGAGCGGCCCATCAGTATGAGATTCTGTCAGCGACGCTCAGGGAATCGCTACATGGTCGGCCGCATAAGGCGGTGCGGACTTGATCGCCCTATGGCCGTGGTCCGGGGGATGCTTGTGTCGCTGGCGTCTCTGCTAGATCAGCGGAGGTCCGCGTGCAGCACCTGCGGACGCGTCGCGGTCACCGCGTGGCGAGCGTGCAACCCGAAGGGGGGCGTCGGTATAGATCTGAAACGCGCGGTAGCCGTCAGCGAGTTCCACGACGGTTACCTGCGCTGGTAACCCGAGTTGCTGGCGTCACGCTTCGTTGATGGTTTCAGTCTCACGACGGGCCATAGGGCCTGCGGGCGAGGCCATGGGATCGGTATGGTGCTTGCGCACCCTGCTTGGCTCCTGAGGTGTGAGGCCGTTCGACGCGAATCGACTGAGCTGGGACAAGACCGGTAACGTTAGTGGTGTCCGATATTTGGTCGAGTTCCGCTTCAATGTCTAGGAGCGCGTGAGATCGGGGAATTTAGCGGCACAACCGTCGTGTCAGATCCCCTCCAGAAAGCCCCCTGGACAACGTCCAGTGCCGCAGACCGTGATCTGCTACTGGACCCGGCCGAATTCCGCCCCACCTTGTGACGCCACGCCCTCGCCAACCGCGACAAGGGGTGGATCTGACGGTGACCCCCCCGTCGGAAGCCTCTTGGCGCCTACGATGCGCTCATGGAACCAGTCGTCAGGACGCCCCAAGAACTGTTCAGCCTCCCTCAACTTCTGGAAGTTCCTCTCTATCAGAGGCCTTACGTGTGGGAAGAGGAGCATCAGTGGCAGCCGCTGTGGGAGGACGTTGTTCGCCTGGCTGAGGTCCGTCGAAGCGAGCCGAGCAAGAGGCACTTCATGGGGGCTGTGGTCACTCAGGTGCGCCCGGCGGCGATGGGTGCAGTAACGACCTTCGAGCTCATCGACGGGCAACAGCGTCTCACCACGCTGCAACTTTTGATGGATGCTGCAGCGCTCATCTTCGAAGAAAGAGGGTTCGTCAACCCGGCTCAGCGTCTCGCGGCGCTCACGCGTAATGCCGCCTTCTATGACCAAAGCGGCGCGGGCGAATTGAAGATCCGTCATCTCAATGATGACGGCCCCGAATTTCGTGCTGCCATGGATGCCTCGGCCACGAGCGAATTCGACGAGATGGACACGAGGATCGCTCGGGCGCACCGTTTCTTCCAGAGCAAGGTAGAGGAGTGGCTCGACGGTGCTGAAGGCGATCCGGCTGCGCGGGCTCAGGAGCTCGCCGTCACGATTGATTCCGGCTTGCAGCTCGTCGTCATCACCTTGGGAGAGCGAGAAGATGCCCAGATCATCTTCGAGACGCTGAACGCCCGTGGTACTCCGCTGAATCAGGGCGACCTGATCAAGAACTTCGTCTTCAAGGGGCTTGTCGACGAGGGCGTTGATGTCGCGACGGTGCGAAGTGAGGTGTGGAGGCCGCTCGAAGAAAGGTGGTGGCGTGCAGAGGCGTCCCTGGGCCGACACAGCCTCGACCGCTTGTCGCTGTTCCTCAACCACTGGTTGGTCGCCCGCACAGGTCGTGAGATCAGCACTCCGCGAACATTCGACGAGTTCCGTCGGTGGTGCGACACAGCGGGGGTCTCGATGGCCGAGATCGTCGTTGATCTAGCGGAAAGCGCCGCCCTGTACCGAGACTGGCTGGAACGGGCAAAGTCCCAGGACGACCTCGACACGTCAGCGCTGTTCACCTATCGGACGCAGGCGGTCGGAGTAGAGGCTGTCAGGCCCATGCAGCTCTTCCTCTACACGGGGGTCTCCGAGGTGCCGCGAGAAACCGCCGACGCAGCCTTGCGGCACGTCGAGAGCTGGACGATGCGCCGAGCATTGCTGCGGCGGGGCTTCAGCGACGCCGGTCGCGTGATTTCGACCCTCATCGGTGAGCTGCTTCTCGTCGCGCCGGAGATGGTCGCCGAGCGCACGCAATCGTATCTGGCCGCACAAACCCGTCCAGGCACCTACTGGCCATCCGATGAGGAGGTGCGCACCTACGTTCGTGAAGCGCCGGCATACCGCGAGCACTCTCGGGCGAGACTCCGCGCATTTCTCGAGACCTATGAGGATGCGCAGCGAGGTTTCACTCGTGGGGGCCGCGCTCAAACAGGAGTTCGCGTTCCGCGCAACCGGCTGCAGGTCGAACACCTCATGCCGCAGAAGTGGCGCGCCCACTGGCCTGTGCCGAACCTCGAGGCTGAGCTCGAGCGAGAGAAGTATGTTCATCGATTTGGCAACCTGACGTTATTGACAGGGTCGCTGAACAGCCAGGTCAGTAACGCTGGCTGGGAGCGGAAGCGGAAGGAGTTCGGCCAATATGAAGTGCTGGTGACTCGCAAGGTGCAGCAGGTCGAGACATGGGACGAGCATGCGATCGATGCTCGCGCTGACGAGATCGCGGACGCCCTCATCCACACGTGGCCCACTCCCTCGGGGCATCACGTCGTGATGTCGGCTGCGCGGGCCACGCTGGAGACAGATTGGATCGACTTCCGGGAACTGGTCGCTGTCGGTCTCGTGCCGGCCGATACCCCGTTGAAGGGGCAGAACGGGACTGAAGCGACTGTGCTCCCTAGTGGCAGGATCAGAGTCGGGGCCCGTGAGTTTGACTCGCCATCCGGGGCCGCCGCGGTCGCAGCGAATCGGAAGACCGCCAACGGCTGGACCTTTTGGCGAGTTCCGGACGGCCGCAGGTTGAGCGAACTGAAGCCGGAGTTCCGCACCATGCGTCAGGAAGCCGAAACGAAAGGAAGCGCGGGAGCCTCGACGAACGTCGATTGACGGGGTGGGGTCCGTCGTTGAATCGCCCGGGCTTTGTCACGAGCGTATTACTCGGGGAATGACACATCCAGGCGATTCACCCCTGCGCCACGGCAGGTTCACCGCGCAGCGCTCCGACGGCGGTCACGACCACGGTGGGGCGCCGGAGGCCCGCTTCGCTGCCAACGTGGGTTCCTTGATTGATTTCCGTGATGTCACCCGAGTTCAGCATCGAGCCAGGCTCTCTCCTCGTCGGTGAGCTCCGGGTTCAGCTCGCATCCCATCGACACCTGCCTCAGGGCACGCAGCGCCCGGTCGACCGTCTGGTCGATGGTCTCGTGCTGCTGCTGAGCCAGCTGTGACAGCCTGTATTGAGTCTGTCGGCTCACACGAATCGTCGTGGTGTCCCGCATGCGCCCAGCGTATTCCCCCGGGTGTGCGGAATTGTTTTCGATGTTCCTGTCCTGGCCGAGCGAGGCCGGCAACGGGCATAGGTGACGGCGGGAGCTCAGATCATCACCCGCACCTCATACCAGTGGGTTTCACGACGTGGTCGAGATTCGCTCCCGCATGTGAGGAAGGCCCGTTCCGGAGCCTGGTTTCAGGACGGGCTGTGGTGACCCGTCGGCGGTGGGACGCACCACCTGCCGACCCTCATGCCGACGGCGTAGGGCTTCTTCGGAGGAGGGAGCCGATCCCTCTGCCCGGGCAGCCGCGAGACGTCCATGCCGTGAAGTGATATCGCGATATCATCCTGGTGGAGGTGGTCGCAATGACGAATGTGCTGATCCGTGGACTGAGTGAGGCTGCCGTCGAGCGCATCGACGCGAGGGCGGCGGCGCTCGGGCTGTCGCGCAACGAATTCCTGCGTCGGCGACTGGAGCAGGACGTCTCTCCGGCGACCCCCGTGAAGATCGGTGCCGATGACTGGAGTCGCTCGGCCGCGGCCTTTGAAGACCTCGGCGACTCCGATGTGATGGATGCCGCATGGCGGTGACCAGCTGGCTGGTGGATAAGTCGGCCTTTGCGCGCATGCAAACTGGGCAGGCGCAGAACATGGCGGAGTGGAATTCCCGCATCGAGAGGGGTCTGCTCCACCTGTCGGCGATGACGCGGCTCGAACTGGGTTTCTCGGCACGTTCGGGTGACGCGGGGCGCGAGGCTTTCGGTCTGCCGCCGCTTTCGCTCATGCCGATCGAACACCTCACACCCGCCATGGAGGATCGAGCTTTCGAGGTGCAGATGCTCCTCGCCGACCATGGCCAGCACCGCGCCCCGTCCATTCCGGATCTGCTCATCGCCGCGACCGCGGAGAAAGTTGGGCTGACCGTCCTGGCGATCGACAAGGACTTCGACCTGATCGCCACGATCACCGGCCAGCCCGTGGAGACGCTCGCCCTTCTTTGATGTGGGGAGGTTCTATCGGCCGCCCCCACATGACTCGACATGCCGACGATCGGTGCCGTGCTACGTTGCCGACCGCTCGGCGCGGCTGGACCGCATCGCCCGACGGGGAGTTGCGGACCTTCCCCCGGCCGAACAGGTGTTGGCGCAGGAACGAACGGCGCGGTGACGCTCATCGTCGACGCCTTCGCGCGGCGTCCGACTGCGCCTACGCCCCCGAGGGGGTCTGGCCGGCTGCGCTCGTCAGTGGCCGCTCCTGAGCGGGCCTACCCGGATCGACGCGGCCGTCCTGCTGCGCCACCTTCGCCAGCGGGCCACTGAGGGCCGCCGTCGCGACGATCGTCACGAGCGCGCCGAGCAGCATCGCCGTGTCCTCGCCAGGTCGCAGCACACCGAGATGCGTCCCCGTCGTCGCGGCTGCCACGGGCACACCCATCTGCGCCGCGGTCGTGACGGCGACCGGCCACGGCTGCTTCGTCACCGCCATCGCGCCGTGCACGACGAGGGCGCTCAACCCCAGCGTCACACCGAGCGCGACGGCGTCCGGGTGCGCCGCGAGGTCACGCAGATTGAGCGACGCCCCGAGCCATACGAAGAAGATCGGCGCGAACAGCCCGTCCGTCAGCGCGAACACCTGCTTCGCGACGCGCTTCGGCTCACCGACACCGGCGACGGCCAACCCCACGCAGAACCCGGCGAGCATGATCGACACGTGCCGCCACTGCGCGAGCGCCGCGACGGCGAACAGGATCGTCAGCGTCACCCGCAGCTCGAGCGCCAGCCCGCGATCCTCCGACACCTCGTGCACCCGCCGTCGATACCCGCGCTGCTCGACGAACCGCAGCACGAAGAACACGACGAGCGACACCGCCACGACCGCCGCAGCGCCGATCGCCGCCCGCGACATGTGCGCCGGATCGATCGCGAACGGCAACGCGACGATGCACGCCGCGTCCGCGAGCGCCAACTGCGGCAGCATCGCGACGATCGAGGGCCCCGTCAGCGGCATACCCTGCAGCGCCGGCATGACGATCGACGCCGAAGAACTCGCCAGCAGCACCGCGTACAGCCCCGCGTGCCCCGTGCCGAACACGTGCGCGATCGCCCATCCTGCGGGCGCGGCGAGCACCCCGACGGCGACCGCCCGCGCCACGCCGATCGACGCACCCGTGCGCAGCGCCTTGTCGCGCACCGGCACGTGCGTGCCGGCGACGAACATGACGAGCGCGAACCCGACGTCCGCGAGAAACGCGAACGTGCCGTCATGCGGGTCGAGCACCCGCGCGCCGGTCTGCCCGAGCGCGAGCCCGACGACAAGCTCGCCGATGACGACCGGCAACCTCACGGCACGCGGCAACGACAACAGCGGCCCGAGCACCGCGACGAGACAGATGAGAGCGAGTTGCGCGAAGTTCACGGCCGTCGCGACCTCAGGCGGAACGGTGCGCGAGGTCGACTATGCGCACAGGCACGTCGGTGTTGTCGTCCGTGTGGTAACTCGCGCAGACGCGGTGGTAGCCGTCGGCGATGATCGCGTCGCGTCCGCTCGCCGCGTCGCCCCGCACGAGCAGCACCGGGCTGAGCGCCATGCCTCCGGCGATCTTCTTCAGATCGGACGTGACGTGCGGGTGGTCCGTCGGCAGCAGAGCCAGGCGCGAGGCGCGCAGGATGTCCTTCGCCTTGAAGTGCGCCGATTCGGCGTGCTCGAACGCCTCGACGGTAGCCGTCACCGTCGCCTCCCCGGCGAGCAGCGACAGATACGACGCCGCCGCCGGATAGTCGTGCGCCTCGGGTGTCTCCTGCCACGCCACCGCGGGCACCTTCGTCTTCGTCATGAGCCCCGACCCTACGACCGCGGCGGCCACAGGGGAATGCCCGACGCCCTCCTCCCAGCAGACGTTCAGCCCGCATTCGGCTGGGTGGCGCTGCGCAGGGGACGCCGGTGGCCCGGTACAGCACCGGCACCGCGACGGCATCGCCCCACGCCGAGACGACACCGCACCGACGGCAAGAGCCCCACGCCGAGCGGCGCGGCGAGCGTCGACACGCGCGTGAATGAACGGCCCCGTAACGCAGGGGAAACGCCAATCGCCTTATGCCGGACACACGCGCGGCGTATACATGAGGAATGAACGCATCGGCCCCGCCGCCCGCCGCCCGCTCGAGTCGGGAATCGTCGCGCCCCAGCGCGATCGATGCCGACGCGAGCGACGAGACGGGCTGCGACGAGGCGCTCGCGGACGACGGCTCACCACGGGCCGCCTATCGCGCTGCCGCTCAACGGTTCTCGAGCCTCGGGGCGGCCGAGTTGCGTACCCGCCAGAAGCAGGCCGAGGCGATCGAACAGGCCGAGGGCATCACGTTCCGCGTCACTGGCGAGGACGAGCCCCGCGTCTTTCCCATCGACCCGTTTCCCCGCATCATCGACCCCGACACGTGGGCGACGCTGAGCGCCGGCCTCGAGCAGCGGGCTCGTGCGCTCAACGCCTTCCTCGACGACGTCTACGGCCCCCGCCGCATCGTCGAGGCCGGCATCGTCGAACAGGCCGACCTCGAACGCTCACCCGGATACGTCGACGAAGGCCGCCTCCAGCCGCCCGGCGCGGTGCGCGCCCACATCTGCGGCATGGATCTCGTGTGCACCGAGGGCGGACGCTGGCTCGTGCTCGAAGACAACCTGCGCGTGCCGTCAGGGCTCGTCTTCTCGCACGTGCTGCGCGAGATCACGCAGGCCGTCCACGCCGACGTCGCCGCGCCCTACGACCTGCACGACCAGCGCGAGGCGTTCGACATGCTGCGCGAGACCCTGCGCGTCGCCGCGCCGCAGCACGCGTCGTCGCTGGAGCAGCCGCGCCTCGCGCTCGTCAGCGCCGGCAGCTCAGACTCGGCCTGGTTCGAGCACCGCCGGATCGCCGAACTCGTCGGCATGCCCGTGTGCACGCCCGCCGATCTGGTCATCACCGACGGCCGCCTCCACCACCGCGACGCCGACGGCACCTACCCCATCGACGTCGTGTACGCCCGCATCGAGAAAGACCTGCTCTTCACCGCCGAGGGTGCTGACGGCGTCGTCCTCGGCCCCGGCCTCGAGATGGCGATCGCGACGGGGCGCGTCGCGTTCGTCAACACCTTCGGCAACGGCGTCGGCGACGACAAGGCCATCTACGCCCTCGTGCCCGAGATGATCCGCTTCTACCTCGACGAGGAGCCGCTGCTCGAGCAGGTGCCGACCGACCGCTGCCACGAGCCGGGCAAGCTCGAACACGTCATCGACCACCTCGCCGAACGCGTCGTCAAACCCGTCGACGGCTACGGCGGATCGGGCATCACCGTCGGTCCGGAGTGCTCGCAGGCCGAACTCGACGAACGTGCCGACGAGCTGCGCGCCCACCCGGAACGCTTCATCGCGCAGGACGTCATCCGTCTCTCGACGCTGCCCACCTACGCCGCCGGAGCTGACGGCGAGTGGGCGCTGCAGCGCCGTCACGTCGACCTGCGGGCGTTCGTCCACGTGCGTCAGGCGCGCCCGGCGCCCGGTCATGACGACACCGACGGGCGCGGGGTTAACGCCGCGAACCTCACGGCCCACACCGTACCGGCGGCCCTGACACGCACGGCGCCGGCCGGATCGCTCATCGTCAACAGCTCGCGCGGAGGCGGCGGCAAGGACACCTGGATCCTGCGCAGCGACGTCGGCGCCGACGACGGCCCCGACGCATGACCGCACCCGACGAGTCGAGCGCCGCGCGAGGCAACCAGGGCGCCCTCGGCCTGGAGGTGTGGGCGCCCGGCCCTCTAGGATTCACAGACGTGACCGAGTCGACCTCCCATCCCGAGCCGAGCGAGACGCACGCCCTCATGACGCATGCCGCACCCGTCGAACGCCGGGAGGCGCCGCGCCCGCGCACGCTGGACCGCTACGTCAAGGACCCTGCGCTCTCGCCCGACGGGCGGCTGCTCGCGTGCGTTGTCGTCGAGCAAGATCGTTTTCCGTTCGCCCTGCAGATGCCGCTCGACGACGACGGGGTTCCGATCGTCGGCGAGGAGCGCGAGGTGCGTCTTCCCGTCGAAGGTGGTGTGCGGCGCGTCCTGTACTCACCCGACGGGCACTGGCTCGCCTGCGAGGTCGCACCCGACGGTGGTGACCGCGAGCAGATCTGGTTCGTCACCTCCGACCCGGACGACGCGAACTCGTACACCGTCGACCTCGCCGCGTACGAGACGGTCGAGCTCGTCAGCTGGGACGACGACTTCGTCGCCGTCTCCGTCTTCGACCGCGAGGGCACCGTCGAGGGCCGCCTTTTCAATCCGGTGACGGGGGAGACGCGCGTCGTCGACCGGCGCACCGGCGGCGCCCTGACGCACTCGCGTGGCAACGTCTCGTTGTTCCGCGTCGGCTCGCGCGGCAACCGTGAGCTCCTGGCCATCGACGACGGTGGCACCTGGCGCCCCCTCATGCCGGTCGACAACGGCTCGACGACCGACCGCGGATTCGTCACGTTCGACGGGGATCGCCCCAGCTTCATCGTGCGCAGCGACCACAGCGCCGAACGGTTCCGACTCCTGCGGCTCACCCCCACCGAGCACGCCCACGACGTCGAGGTGCTCCTCGAACGTGAGGACGCCGACGTCGAGGAGTTCGCCGTCTCCCTCGACGGTTCCGTGGCGGCCGTCCTGTGGAACGACGAGGGGTGGTGCGACCTGCAGATCGTCGACCTGACGGGTGGGCGCGCCCGCGTCGTCGACCTGCCCGAGCTGCCGTCGCTCATCGCGACGACGCCGTCGCTGACGGCGGACGGGTCGCTGTTCGCCCTCACCGTTGCCGGACCCGAGTTTCCGCCCACCGTCGTCGTCTACGACGTGGCCGCCCGACGCTGGGTCGGCGACGAGTTCCGCGCTGTCGCAACGGCGGTCGACGACGCGGTGAGCGACGCCGTCGGTGAGAGCGTGGCCGAGAACCGTCCCCGTGAGAGCGGCTCGGACGACGAGACGGCCGGGCACGCAGCGACCGGTGACGACGTCGGCGCGGGCGGCGCTGACGCACTGGCCGACCAGGACGGCCTCGACACGATGTCACCCGCGCGCCCGACGGACGAACGTGGCCGGCCGGTGTTGTCCGCGTGGGGCGAAGCGGACATCATCCCCGAGCTGCTCCACTACGAGGCGCGCGACGGCATGCGCTTGTCCGGGTGGCTCTACCGGGCCGTCGGGCCTGCGCCGAGCGAGCCCGCCCCGACGATCGTCTACTTCCACGGCGGCCCCGAGGGACAGGCGCGCCCCGACTACAACAACGTGCTGCGCAAGCTCGCGGCGACCGGGCACTCGGTGTTCCTGCCGAACGTGCGTGGCTCAGCAGGACGCGGGCGGCGCTTCTCACAGGCCGACGACCGTTACGGCCGGTTCGCGGCGATCGACGACGCCGAGGACACGCTCGACCACCTCATCGACGCAGGGATCACCCGCGACGGCCAGGCCGTCATCATGGGCCGCTCGTACGGCGGATACCTCGTGCACGCGTCGCTCACCCGGCACGCCGGGCGTTGGGCCGGCGGCATCGCGGCGTGCGGCATGTCGGATCTCGAGACGTTCTACCGTGACACCGACCCGTGGATCGCCTCCGCGGCGATGCCCAAATACGGCGACCCCAAGCTCGACCGGCACCTGCTCGCGCAAGCCTCCCCGCTGCGTCAGTTCTCCCGCGTAGACGTGCCCGTGATGTTCATCCACGGCCAGCTCGACTCGAACGTCCCCGTCTCCGAGGCTTACCAGGCGCTGGGCGTGCTCGCGTCGCGGGGCGTGCCGGCGGAGATGCTGTTGTTCCCCGACGAGGGGCACGAGTTCGAACGTCTCAACAACCGCTGGGACATGGAACAGCGGGTCTTGGCTTTCTGCGAAAGGATCTTCGGTGAGTGACTTCGACAAGAACGACGCGAACACGGGTGGGAAGAACTCCGAGCCCGACGTCGACGCGGCACACGAGGCCGCCATGGCGTACGACGGCATCGACGACGACCTGCGGGACAAGCTCGTCGAGTGGCGCCGCCACCTGCACACCAACCCCGAGCTGAGCTATGAGGAGAAGGCGACGACGGACTACGTCGCCGAACAGCTCGAAGGTCTCGGGTTCGAGGTGCGACGTTTCTCCTTCGGCACCGGCTTGATCTGTGACGTGCCCGCCGCCGACGACGCGACGGCCGACGACCTCGTCGCGTTGCGCGCCGACATCGACGCGCTGCCGATGGATGAGGAGACCGACCTCGAGTTCGCCTCGACGAACGAGGGCGTCAGCCACTCCTGCGGCCACGACGCGCACACGGCGATGCTGCTCGGCGCCGCGACGCTGCTCGCGAAGAACCCGCCGCCGCGCCCCGTCCGCCTCATCTTCCAGCCCGCCGAGGAGCAGATGCCCGGCGGCGCCGTCGACTGCGTCGAGGACGGCGCGATCGAGGGCGTCGACCGCATCATCGCGCTTCACTGCGACCCGCACCGCGTCGTCGGTGACGTCGGTGTGCACGCGGGCGCTATCACGTCCTCGAACGCGAAGATCGAGGTGACGCTGACCTCCGACGGCGGGCACACCGCGCGTCCGCACGAGACCGGCGACCTCATCTACGCGCTCGCGAGCATCGCGACGGGCGCGGCTCAGGTCATCGACCGCCGCATCGACCCGCGCTCGGGCACCGTCATGACGTGGGGCTCGATCCAGGCCGGCGGCAGCGCCGCGAACGTCATCCCGTCGAAGGGGACGCTCGTCGGCACCGTCCGCTCCGCGAGCCGCGACACGTGGGCGCAGCTGCCCGACGTCGTGCCGCCCGCGATCTCGGGCATCGCCGAGCTGTACGGCGTGAAGGCCGAGGTCAACTACGTGCAAGGTGTGCCGCCGGTCGTCAACGACGAGGCGTGCGCGCAGCTCGCAGCCCAGGCGGTCACCGACGTCCTCGGCGAGGACGGCGTCGGCGAGGCCGACCAGTCGTCCGGTGGCGAGGACTTCGGCTGGTACACCGAAGAAATCCCCGGCATCTACCTGCGCCTCGGCGTCTGGGACGGCGACAGCGACGAGACCGACCTGCACCACCCTGCGTTCATGCTCGACGAGCGCGCGCTGCCCATCGGTGCGGCCGTGTTCGACCGGTTCGCGCGACTCGACCGCGATGCCGCGAGCGACGAGTCGTCGAACGCGTCGTGATGACGATCGGCTGACGCTGCGCGGCGGGCCGGATTTGTCGGCGACGAGCGCATGACACACGAACGGCGGGACGAGCTTGAATGCTCGTCCCGCCGTTCGTCATTCGCCGCCCGGCGTTCGTCGTGCGAGCAGTCTCAGACGACGTCGACCGACGTGTGCCCGCCGACGCCGGCCGCCAGGGCCGCGAGGTGCTGACGGGTGTCACCGAAGGTCCGCTCGATCGTCGCGAGGCGCGAGGTGTAGTGGCCGACGGCGTACTCGGCCGTCATGCCGATGCCACCGTGCAACTGGATCGCCTCCTGGCCGACGAGCCGGCCGTAGGTGCCGACGAGGTACTTCGTCCGCGACACGATGGCGTCGAGGTCGAGCGCGTCGTCGCCCTCACCGGGGTCGGCGAGCGCCATCGCCGCGTAGAGCACGGCGCTGCGCGTCAGCTCGACGCCGACGTACATGTCGGCGGCGCGCTGCGTGAGGGTCTGGAACCGCATGATCGGCACGCCGAACTGCTTGCGCGTCTTGAGGTACTCTACCGTCAGTGTGAGCGCGGCTCCCATCGCTCCGAGCGCCTCGCCGCACTGTGCGACGTTGCCCAGTGCGAGCGCAGCGTCGAGCACCTCGCGGCCGCCGAGCCGCGTCGCGGGGGCGCCGTCGAGCGTCACCTTCGGGCCGTCGACGGTGGGGGATTCGACGAGGTAGACCCCGACGTCGTCGCCCGTGCCGGCGGTCGTGACGATGGCGTCCGCCGCCGACAGGTCGGTGTTGCCGCGAGCCTCACCCGCCAGCTCGCTACCCGACGCGGTGCGGGCGCTCGCGGCCGGTGACCACGTCGCACCCGACTCGCCGAACGCGGTGAGCACGAGCTTCTCGCCGCTGATGACGTCGGCGAGCAGCGGCGAGTTCGCCGCGTCGAGGGCCGCCGCAGCCGCCATCGCATCGGCGTAGGGGAGCGTGACGCGAGCCGCGCCGAGCTCGACGGCGGCGAGCGTCACCTCGATGGCCGACGCGCCGAAACCACCCTTGTCCTCGGCGAATGCGAGCCCGAGCAGGCCCATCTCGGCGAGCTTGCCCCAGGCGTCCGCGTCAAACGGCTGCGGGCCGGCGGGGGCGCCGGATCCGGTGTCCTTCGGCGTGAGGCTCGAGGCGAGGTCGCGCACCGCGCTCTGCAACGCGCGCTGTTCTTCGGTGGGTGTGAAGTCCATGATTCAGCCCTTCAGTCCAAGGATGCCGCCGGAGATGATGTTGCGCTGAACCTCGTTGGAACCGCTGTAGATCGACGCCTTGCGGTAGTTGAGATACCGCGGCAGCGTCTCGCTGCCCCACTCGCCCGTGTACCAGGTGAGGGCGTCGACGCCGGCCACGTCGACCATGAGTTCGTAGACGTCCTGCTGCAGCTGGCTGCCGCGCAGCTTGAGGATCGACGACGCCGGGTCGGGGCGCCCGTCACGCGAGTCACCCGCGACGCGCAGCACCGTCAGTTCGAGCGCCATGACCTCGGCCTCGAGCTGGGCGAAGCGCGCGGCGAGCAGTGGCTCGTCGAGGGCGGTGCCGTGCGGGCTGCGTGTGGCCTTCGCGTGCTCCTTCGCCGCGGCGAGCGCCGCCTTGATCGAGCCGACGGGCGCGGCGCTCGTGCGCTCGTTGCCGAGCAGGAACTTCGCGTAGTCCCAGCCGCGGTTCTCCTCGCCGACGAGCTGGTCGGCGGGCACGCGGACGTCGTCGAAGAACACCTCGTTGACCTCGTGACGGCCGTCGATCAGCTTGATCGGGCGCACCGTGAGGCCGGGGGAGGACATGTCGATGAGGAGAAAGGAGATGCCCTTCTGCGGCTTGTCGGCGCTCGGGTCGGTGCGCACGAGGGTGAAGATCCAGTCACCGAACTGCCCGAGCGTCGTCCACGTCTTCTGTCCGTTGACGACGTACTCGTCGCCCTCGCGCACCGCTGTCGTGCGCAGGGACGCGAGGTCGGAGCCGGCGTCCGGCTCGGAGAAGCCCTGCGACCACCAGATCTCGCAGCTCTTCGTCTTCGGCAGGAAACGCTCCTTGAGTTCCTGCGAGCCGAACGCGGCGATGACGGGGCCGACCATGCTCGTGTTGAACGCGAGCGGCATCGGCACGCCGGCACGCTGCAGTTCGGAACGGTAGATGTGCAGCTGCAGTTCGTCCCAGCCGCGCCCACCCCATTCGGTCGGCCAGTGGGGTGCGGCCAGGTCGGCGTCGTCGAGGATGCGCTGACCTTCGCGCAGCAACTCGGGCACCACCTCGCCGTCAGCGATGTATCCGGTCTTGATGTGGTCGGGAAAGCTCTCGGCAAAGGCGCGCAGCTCGCGCTGCAGGGCCTTGTCCTCGTCTCGTAGTGTCCGTTGCACCGTGGCTCCTTGCTCGGGGACGTGGCGCCGTGACGCGCCTCACCCTGTCTATCACTCTTGTTGAGCATCGCTCAATAGGGCGGGGCTCAGCGGTGACAGACGTACGGTGTCGGAGAAGGGGCTCAGGCGAGGTCGGAGTTCGACTTCATGAGTTCGGCGTACGTCGTCGAGGAGTCGGCGGGCGGTCGGGGGCGGTCCTCACGGACGCGGACGGCCCACCGACCAGAAGCCACTCGCCGTGATGGCGCGCCGCGCCAGGCCGCGCTCTTTCGTCAGGTGACGCTTGATCGCGGCCACCGCGCTGCCCTCCGCACACACCCACGCGTAGTCGGCATCGTCGACGTCGAGGTCTACGAGTGCCGCGACGGCGGCCGAACCGGACGCATTCGTGCCGCGCTGCACGACGGTGATGCCGGCGTCGGCGACCTCCGGGTGCAGGTATGTCGCATCAGGGACCTCGACGACGCAGGTGAGGCGGGGTTGCGCGTCCTGCGCGAATTCGCGCTCTTCCGTCGCCCGTTCGCGGGCTGCGTCGACGATGGCGAGCAGGCCCGGCAGGCCCGTCTCGTCGGCGACGAGCACGTGATGCCCGCCCGCGGGCGCGGCGCTGTAGAGCGCAGACTGGACGCGCACCCCGACCACGTCACCGACCCTGACGTCGCGCAGCCAGCGCGCGCCAGGCCCGTCGTGGCCGACGTCCACGATGTCGACGTCGATCTCGGCGTGCTCGGGGCGCAGCATCCGGATCGTGTACCAGCGCAGCTGCGGGCGCACGGCATCGTCCATGGCGGCGACAGCGCTGCGGGGGTCGCGTTCGTCATCAGGCGGGGTGACGACGGGTGCGTCGGCCGGCGGCATGAAGAGGCCGAAGTACTCGTCGGGGCCGGTGAGTTCGAGCGTGCGGAACATCTCGGCGTGCAGGGTGACGCGGGTGAAGGCCGGGCATAGCGCTTCGACGGCGCGCACCTCGGCGAGTGTCGTCGGCCAGGTCTCGCGCTCCGGTGGCAGGGCCATGGTGAGCGAGGCGGCCGCCGAGTACGCGGCATGCATCCCGCGTTCGATCGTCCTGAGTGGCATGAGAGCCTCCGCGTCGTCGCGATGAATGAGGTCTACCTAACCTATGTGATCGTCTGGTCCGGGGCACGTTCGGTCGGGGCGTCTCGGCGGCGCGAGCGACCTTGCAGGTGGGGTGGCGCCTACGCTGATGCATGCCCACGCCAGCTTCGGAACCCCTCGACACCGTCCTCGACCTGGCGCGCGACGCGCGTGACGTCGTCGTCCTCACGGGCGCGGGGATGAGCGTTGAGAGCGGCATCCCCATGTTCCGCGACGCGCAGACGGGCCTGTGGGAGCGCCACGACCCGGAGGAGCTCGCGACGATCGACGCGTGGGAGCGCGACCCCGACTTCGTCTGGGCCTGGTATCGCTGGCGGGCCAAGCTCATTCGCGATGTCCAGCCCCATGTCGGCCATCGCGCACTCGCCGAGTGGGCCGACGCCGAGCGGGCGAACCTGTGGATCGTCACGCAGAACATCGACGACCTCCACGAACGCGCGGGCAGCAGCGTCCTCGCGCACCTGCACGGCAGCATCTTCGCGTTGCGCTGCTCTGAGTGCGACACCCCCTTCGACGAAGCCGACGACGCCGCACTCGCGCTGACGTCCGACCCCGTCGAGCGGTTGGCCCCGCCGCGTTGCCCGGTGTGTGGCGCAGCGGTGCGCCCCGGCGTGGTGTGGTTCGGCGAAGAACTGCCGCATGAGCCGTTCGCGCACGCCGAGGCCGCGCTCGAGCACGCCGATCTCGTCCTCAGCGTCGGCACGTCTGGGGTCGTGCAGCCCGCGGCCGGGCTGCCGTACCGGGCGCTGACGCGGGGCGTGCCCGTCGTCGAGATCAACCCCGCCGAGACCGAATTGAGCGACGACGCGACGCTCGTCTGGCGTGCGCCCGCCGCCGCCGCGCTGCCCGCGCTCGTCTCGGCACTCCGGGGTGAGGCGTGACGCGTCGGGGCGCCCGCTGGTCAGTGCAGTGCAGGGCCGGGCCGACGCTGCGCGTCGCGGGCCACGCGGCAGGCTCCGCGCTCGTCGGCGGGCTCGATCCACCTGAAGGCGCACCATCACGACCTCGCGCACGTCGGGCTCGTCATCAGCCTGCACGTCGGCGCGATGTATCTGCCGTCGCTGCTGACGGGTCGCCTCGTCGACAGGGTCGGCCCGATTCCGATGGCGTGGGCGTCCGGCGGCATCCTCGCGGCTGCGGCGCTGTTCGCCGCCGTCGCGCCCGGTGACTCGTTCGCGGCGCGTGGCCAGCACGGCACGCCCACGACGGGCCGCATCAAGGCTCGAGCCCGTCTCGCGCGAGAGCACGCCGCCGTCGCCCAGCACCGCGCGAGCACACTGCACGCCATCACGGAGCAGCTCGCGACCTCGCACGCCGTCGTCGCTGTCGACGACCTCAACGTCGCCGTCATGACGCGCAGCGCACGAGGCAGCATCGACAAGCCTGGCCGCAACGTCGCCGCGAAAGCGGGCCTCAACCGTTCCATCCTCGACGCGAGCTTCGCCGAGATGCGACGACAACTCACCTACAAGACTTCGTGGTACCGATCGCAGCTCCTGCCCTCAGGGCGCTTCGTTCCCACGAGCAAGACGTGTTCGACGTGCGGGGCGGAGAAAGCCAATCAGCCCCTGTCGGAACGCGTGTACCACTGCGAGAACTGCGCCACGGTGCTTGACCGTGACGTCAACGCGGCGAAGAACGTCCTTCGCGCCGCTCTCGCATCCCACGACGCCCCCGGCCTGGAGGAGTCGCAAAACGCCCGTGGAGGGCGCGGTGAGACATCTGTCGCGCGACGTTCTGCGAAGCGGGAAGACCCACCGCGAGGTGGGCCACCCCGGCCGTGTAATCGCGTCCGGTCATCTCCCCCCGACGGGGAAGCGAAAGTGAGGGCAAATGCTTCCCCCACCAACTGCAAAGCGCGGAAACTGAAGCGCCCTGGGTCTGATGGAGACTCGCGCTATTTGATTCCGATCAGCAGATTGCTGTCGTTGGGGACAGCATAGAACGCGTTCTCGAACTC
>NZ_JBIYDW010000006.1:0-215973 GCF_044909235.1 Dermacoccus sp. GAS27A
CGGAGTAGTTCTTCCTGGCCATGGTTCTTCGATCATCTCGCTTCCCCAGCACCAGGTGCTGGATTCAGCGTGTCCAAGAACCGGGGTCAGGCCCCCCGAAGGACTCGCGGTGTCGTGGAATACCGCCAACGACGCTGTTCTGGCCGAAGGTCAACGCCTGCTGATCGATAACCCGTCCCGCTTGGACGGCGTCCGCGTGGTCGGGGTCGACGAGCATGTCTGGCGGCACACGAGGAAGGGCGACAAGTACGTCACTGTGATCATCGACCTCACCCCGGTGCGCGACGGCACCGGCCCCTCCCGCCTGCTGGCGATGCTCGATGGCCGTTCGAAGAAGGCGTTCCAGGACTGGCTCGCCGAGCGGGACCAAGCCTGGCGGAGGGGTATCGAGGTCGTCGCGATGGATGGCTTCTTCGGGTTCAAGACCGCCACCACCGAAGAGCTGCCGGACGCCGTCTGCGTGATGGACCCCTTCCACGTGGTCCGCCTGGCCGGCGACGCCCTCGACGATTGCCGCCGCCGGGTCCAGCAAGAGCTCCACGGACACCGCGGACGCAAGGGCGACCCGCTCTACACCGCGCGGCGGACTCTGCACACCGGTGCCGACCTGGTCACCGGCCGCCAACACGAGCGCCTCGAGTCCCTCTTCGCCGACGAACGCCACATCCAGGTCGAGTGCACCTGGGGGATCTATCAGCGCATGATCTCCGCCTACCGTCACCACGACCGGAGCGTCGGCCGCGTCGAGATGAGCTCCGTGATCGACGCCCTCGCCGATGGTGTGCCCACGGCGTTGGTCGAGCTGCGCAAGCTGGGCCGCACCCTGGCCAGACGCGTCTGTGACGTCCTGGCCTACTTCGACCGGCCGCGCACCAGCAACGGACCCACCGAAGCCGTGAACGGACGCCTTGAGCACCTACGCGGGCTCGCCCTCGGCTTCCGCAACCTCACCCACTACATCGCCCGAGCACTCCTGGAAGCCGGGGGATTCAGACCCCAACTACACCCTCATCTGTGAAGAGCCGGTTTGCTGTCGGATGGGCCTACAGGGGATCGCCCGCAGCCGAGCGGAATCTCATCAGGGCGGTGCTCAAATGGAAGCCCGTAGGGGAAGCTCGAACCGTTCTGGGCGCAGACACGGTCAACCTTCTAGAGGAAGCAGGCGTCGCGCTCCAGGACGTATACATCTTCCGTACCAACCTGAGGAATGCGCCCCCGTGTGCCATGTTTCGCCGCAGCGTAGGTTTCTGCGGCGAGGACGTCGACGCCCTCGAGGATGAGGGAGCGATACCCCCTGAGGTTCTCGCCGGCGTCGTGGCGCACGAGATCGGCCACCTGAGGGGAGGCCAACTCGTGCACCCGGTCGTTTATTGGATGATGACGCCCGCCCTCTTCTGCGGACGCATGTTCAATGCGGCGACGGGCGGAGTGTTCCGCCAACTCCGCCATGACCTCGGGCATTTTGCGACCTTCGCTGTCGGCGCCGTGGCCGCCCTCATGCTCTTGGGCCTGCTGCGCAACCACCCTGTAGCCCTTGGTGCGGGCGTAGCCTGCGCACTGATCTGGACAGGGCTGCTACTGGCCCTGCGCGCCGCCGACCGCGCTGAAGAGTTCCGCGCCGACGACTTCGTGAAGAAGCACGGCCTCGCGCCCGGCTTGACCTCCTACCTCGAAAACCAGCACGACAATGGCAACGAAGAGAGTCAGACGCCACCCATGTCGTGGCTCAACACCCACCCCCCACTGATCGAACGCATCGAACTCCTGGAGAACTGACAGACTCCCCCCGCGCCCAGCGAACGCGAAGGAGGGGTGGTGATTCCACTGGAATCACCACCCCTCCTTCGCGTTCGCTCAGGCGTCCACGTAGTACATGTGGAGCGCGCGGAAGGTGGCCCGGCCGGCGACACCGTCTACGCCGAGGTGGTGCGCGCGCTGGAAGCGCACGACGGCCGCGCGGGTCTGCGGGCCGAAGACGCCGTCAGCGCGAATGCCGAGGTGGCGCTGCAAGTTCGCCACCGAGGCGCGCAGAGTGGAGTCCAGCAGAGTGGTGTACGACGGACCTGAGTGAGCGCGTGCCTTCAACGTAGGCGCGGCCACCAGGTGGATCCTTCGAGTGATCTCTCACAACCAACCTCGAAGAAGGACACCTTGATGACCGCTGGACCCAGTATCGACCCTGCCCGTTTCCTGAACGAGCAGCTGTCCCAGGCGAGCCCCGATCTGATGCGGGACCTGCTCACCACCTTCGTCAATGCACTGCTGTCCGCCCAGGCCGACGCGGTGTGCGGTGCCGGCTACAACGAACGGACCCCGGAGCGGGTCAACTCCCGCAACGGCTACCGCCACCGCGACCTCGACACCCGCGTCGGCACCCTGGATGTCGCCGTCCCCAAGCTACGCACCGGGTCGCTGTATCCGGAGTGGCTGCTCGAGCGCAGGAAGCGTGCCGAACGAGCACTGACCAGCGTGGTGGCGACCTGCTACCTCCTCGGCGTCTCGACGCGGCGGATGGACAAGCTCGTCCAGACTCTCGGGATCACCGGCCTGTCGAAGTCCCAGGTCTCGGTGATGGCCAAGGAACTCGACGAGCACGTCGAAGAGTTCCGCACCCGACGACTCGAAGACGCCGGGCCGTTCACGTTCGTCGCCGCTGACGCGCTGGTGTTGAAGGTCCGCGAAGGTGGCCGTGTGGTGCCGGTGCACGTGCTGGTCGCGACCGGTGTCAACGCTGACGGGCACCGCGAGATCCTCGGCGCGCAGGTCACCACCAGCGAGGACGGCGCCGGCTGGCTCGCGTTCTGGAGGGATCTGACCGCCCGCGGCCTCACGGGGGTCAAGCTCGTCACCTCTGACGCCCACGCCGGGCTCGTAGCTGCGATCGCGGCCACGAGCCCGGGCGCCGGTTGGCAGCGCTGCCGGACCCACTACGCGGCCAACCTGATGTCCGCGACCCCGAAGACCAACTGGCCGTGGGTCAAGGCGTTGCTGCACTCGATCTACGACCAGCCCGATGCTGAGGCCGTGCACGCCCAGTTCGACCGCGTCGTCGACGCCCTGCACGAGAAGCTCCCGGCGGTGGCTGAACATCTCGAAGGTGCCAAGGCGGACATTCTGGCGTTCACGCCGTTCCCGAAAGAGGTCTGGCGTCAGATCTGGTCGAACAACCCGAACGAGCGGCTCAACCGCGAAATCCGCCGGCGCACCGACGTGGTCGGGATCTTCCCCGACCGCGCATCCATCATCCGGCTCGTCGGCGCCGTCCTGGCCGAGCAACACGACGAGTGGGCCGAAGGCCGCCGCTACCTCGGCCTCGACGTCCTCGCCCGCGCACAAGCCGTCGACACCACCACCGAGGAGGTGACCACCGAACTCGAACTACAGGCCCTCACAGCCTGACAACACGACCAACCGAGGGATCAACCTCGTACACCACCCCAGCGGACTTGACCACCGACCTCGCCCGCTGGGGCCAAGACGAACTCCAAGCCGTCGCGCACGCCCTGAACACCCGCCCCCGCAAGGCACTCGGCTGGAAGACCCCCGCAGAAGCCTTCAACGAAGAACTACTGTTGCTGGCACAAGCCGGTGTTGCATCGACCAGTTGAACCCAGTCAGTACACCTCGGCCCAACTCGCCGAGGCCGCAGAAGAGCTCGATGTTCGATTGTCGGTCGGGCGCACCGGGGTCTGTTGGGACAACGCGCAACAGGAATCTTTCTGGTCAACCCTGAAAACCGAGTACTACCATAGGTATTCGTTCACGACCCGGGCCGAAGCCATCACCGGAGTCAGTACCTGGATCGACACGGTCTATAACCGTCGCAGGCGGCACAGCGCCCTCGGTCAGATCAGCCCGACAGCGTTCGAAGACCAACTCACCACCGCGGCTGCTGAAGCCGCATAACCGATGTCCACCAGACGGGGTCAACCCCAGGATGCTTGAGCTGGTGGAGCGCCGGCCGCGGGAAAGCGATTGGGCGGACCCGGCGCTTCGACTCACTCCACCACGGTCGGTAGTAATAGAGTGCGCGGGTGCGTAGCCTTCGTCGGTCCCCGTTCCAGCGTCGGCTCGCTGCTGTGGCGGCAGCGGCCGTGGTGCTGGCCGGAGCCGCTGCTTGTGGTGATGGTTCGAACTCGATTGCTGGCCAGGCCAAGCGTGGCGACAACAAGGGGTACGTCGCCGGTAACGGCCAGATCGAGGTGATCGCACCTGGGAAGCGAAAGAAGCCCGTGGCGCTGGAGGGTACGACCCTGGAGGGCAAGGCGTGGTCGCTCAGCTCGGCCCGCGGCCAGGTGGTGCTGCTGAACTTCTGGGGCTCGTGGTGTCCGCCGCGCCAGAAGGAGCTACCACAGCTGCAGAGCGCCTGGACCCGCTACCGTGCGGCCGGTGCGCCGGTGCAGTTCATGGGTGTACTACAGAAGGACTCAGTGACCTCTGCCAGCGCGACCGCGGCCAAGTTCGGTGTGCGCTATCCCTCCCTGCGCGATGACGGCGGCAAGTCGTTGCTGGGACTGCAGGGGAAGGTCGTCACGGTGCCGACCACATTGGTGATCGACAAGCAGGGCCGGATCGCCGCACGGGTGTCCGGTGAGTCAACCGAGACGACGTTCCGGTCCTTGGTCGACCAGATGCTCGCCGAGCCAGCAACATGACGTCCGACGCGGCCGACGTCGTCGCCAGCGGCAGCCTGCCGCTGGCCGTCATGCTGGCCGTGGCGGCCGGGACCGTCTCGTTCGCCTCGCCGTGCGTGCTGCCTTTGGTGCCCGGTTTCCTCGGCTACGTCACCGGACTGACCGACCACACCAGGCGTACGCGCGTCGTCGCCGGCGCCGCGCTGTTCGTGATCGGCTTCTCCGTCGTGTTCGTCAGCCTGTCGGTGGCGCTCAACGCGGCGATGAGCCTCTTCTTCGGCCACCGGGACCTGCTGATGCGCGGCGGTGGGGTCCTGGTCATCCTCCTGGCGCTGGTCTACCTCGGGTTCATCGGCCAGCGGGGACTGCCGGTCCGGTGGCGACCAGCCGCCGGGCTCCTCGGCGCGCCCGTCCTGGGCATGGTCTTCGGCATCGGCATGAGCCCATGCATCGGCCCCGTCTACGGCGCTATCCAGGTCGCCGCCTCACCGCTGAGCAACGACGGCGCGCCAGTCCTGCGCGGAGTACTGCTCGCAGCCGGCTACAGCCTGGGCCTGGGGTTGCCGTTCGTGCTGATCGCCGCAGGGTGGGCCCGCGCCGACCGCGCCTCACGCTGGCTGCGAACCCACCACCGGGCCACCCAGCGCCTGGGCGGCGTGCTCATGCTCGCCGTGGGTGTCCTGATGGTGACCGGTGCCTGGCAGTCCGCCATGACATGGATACAGGTCAACCTCAGCTCAGGTTTCACCCCCGCTCTGTGACCTGAGCCCCACCGGGCCACGACGACCGTCACCGCGCCCGACATCGGTGTCACCGAGATTGGCCGATCAATGGCTGATGTCGTTATTATCGGCGCATGTCGATGAGAAGTGAGGTTGCAGACGACCCGGGGCTGCAACCAGACCTGACCGCCGCGGTAGCGCTGTTCCGGTCGCTGGCTGATCCCACCCGGCTCGCGATCGCTCGCCGGCTGGCTTCGGGGGAGGCTCGGGTGGTCGACCTGACCGCGGAGCTCGGCCTGCCGCAGTCCACGGTGTCATCCCACGTCGCGTGCCTGCGCGACTGCGGGCTGATCGACTACCGGCCGCAGGGACGGTCCTCGGTCTACCGGGTCACCCACCCAGAGCTGATCGAGCTGTTTGCCGTGGCCGAGACCCTGCTCGGCGCGACCGGCGAGGCCGTTGCACTCTGCCCCACCTACGGAGATGTTGCCCGTCCTGGTGCCGAGAAGGTGAAGCGGTGACCCAGCTGTCCGCCGTCGAGACCGAGCAGCTGACCCGGCGCGGTCTGCGGCTGGCCCAGTTCACCGTCGCCTACAACCTCATCGAGGGCGCGGTCGCGATCACCGCCGGCATCCTCGCCACGACCGAGGAAGTAGCACCATGACGGATGCATGCGGCTGCGGCCACGACGATCCGCGCGATGACGAGCTAGCGGAGCTAGAGCCTGAGCGGCTCTGGGAGGTCAGCGAGCTGCGGTTCGCCGCGTTCGCTGGAGTCTTCCTCGTCGCAGGCTTCATTGCCGACCGCTCCGGTGCCTCCGGTTCGACGGTGACCGGCCTGAACGGCGTCGCCTTGGCGCTCGGCGCCTGGACCTTCGTCCCGAGCACCCTGAAGCGTCTGGTCAAGGGCAAGATCGGCGTCGGCACGCTGATGACGATCGCCGCGGTGGGCGCCGTCATCCTCGGCGAGGTTGCCGAGGCAGCGATGCTGGCCTTCCTCTATTCCATCAGTGAGGGCTTGGAGGAGTACGCCGTCGCCCGCACCCGCCGCGGCTTGCGCGCACTGCTGTCGCTGGTTCCGGCGGAGGCCACTGTCCTTCGCGACGGCACCCAGGTCACCGTCGCTCCGACCGAGCTCGCGATCGGCGACCTGCTCCTGGTCCGTCCGGGTGAGCGCGTCGCGACCGACGGCGTCGTTCGTGACGGTCGCACCGCTGTGGACGTCTCGGCCCTCACCGGGGAGTCCGTCCCGGTCGAGGTTGCCGCCGGAGACGCCGTCTACGCCGGCTCCATCAACGGAACCGGCGTGCTTGAGGTCGAGGTCACCACCACCGCCGAGGACAACTCCCTGTCCCGGATCGTCACCATCGTCGAGGCCGAGCAAGCCCGCAAGGGCAACGCCCAGCGCCTGGCCGACCGGATCGCCAAGCCGCTGGTGCCCGGCATCATGGTCCTCGCCGGAAGCATCTCGATCATCGGTAGTCTGCTGGGCGATCCGGCCACCTGGATCGAGCGCGCGCTGGTCGTGCTGGTCGCGGCCTCCCCGTGCGCCCTGGCGATCTCCGTTCCGGTCACCGTGGTCGCCGCCATCGGTGCCGCCAGCCGCATCGGCGCCCTGGTCAAGGGCGGCGCCGCACTGGAAGCACTCGGCCGGATCCGTGCCGTTGCCCTGGACAAGACCGGCACGCTGACCCGCAACCAACCGTCAGTGGTCCAGGTCGCCACCGCTCCCGGCCACACCCAGGAGCAGGTCCTTGCGATCGCGGCCGCGCTGGAGTCGCGCAGTGAGCACCCACTGGCCCGCGCCATCCTCGCAGCCGTCCCGGTGTACCGCGACGCCGAGAGCGTGGAGGCCATCACCGGGGCAGGCCTGACCGGCACCATCGACAGCCGCCAGGCCAGACTCGGTCGGCCCGGCTGGATACCCGCAGGCGACCTCGCCGACCCGGTCACCGCCATGCAGGAGGCCGGCGCCACCGCCGTGCTGATCGAGTACGACGGTGGCGTGGTTGGCGCCATCGCTGTCCGCGATGACCTGCGGCCCGAGGCCGCGGAGGTCGTCGCCCGACTCCGCGCCGACGGCTACCAGGTCGCCATGCTCACCGGCGACAACGAACGCACCGCCGCCGCGCTGGCCGCCCAGACGGGCATCACCGACGTGCACGCCGAGCTTCGCCCGGAGGACAAGTCGGCCATCATCCGCCGGCTCCGCGAGGACCGGCCGACCGCGATGGTCGGCGACGGAGTCAACGACGCCCCCGCACTGGCCACCGCCGACGTCGGGATCGCGATGGGCGCCATGGGCAGCGACGTAGCCATCGAGACCGCTGACGTCGCCCTCATGGGTGAGGACCTACGGCACCTACCGCACACCCTGACCCATGCGCGCCGCGCCAGGTCCATCATGCTGCAGAACGTCGCACTGTCTCTCGGCCTAATCGCCCTCCTGATCCCGCTCGCTGCTTTCGGTGTGCTCGGACTCGCCGCGGTGGTGCTGGTCCACGAGGTCGCGGAGATCTTCGTGATCGGCAACGGCGTCCGCGCCGGCCGTACCCGGCCGCTCCCACCACCACCGGCAGCCACGCCCGCGGCTTCGGTGCCAGCGGAAGCCGACGCCAGGTGATTGGCCGTGCCAGCGAGACGGCGGCGCCTGCGAGAACAAGTCGCGGCACGGTCCTGCTCACAGCCGCGGCCATCGCTGCGGTGGACCTGATCGCCAAGGGCGCCTCTGAGGCCCGGCTCGCCGAGTCCACCGTCGATCTCGGAGTCATCCAGCTGCAGCTGGCCTACAACTCAGGCGTGGCATTCAGCATGGGCGACAAGCTGCCCGCCGGCGTGGTCGTGGCCATCACCGCTGCCATCTCTGTCGCGTTCGTCTTGTACGCCTGGCACCGGGCTCCGCGAGCCGGGCGGATGGAGCAGATCGCCGGGGGCGCCGTGATCGGCGGCGCCGTCGCGAACGTGGCCGACCGTGCCCGCGACGGCATGGTCACCGACTACCTGCACACCGGCTGGTGGCCCACCTTCAACCTCGCCGACACATTCCTCGTCACCGGATGCGTCGTGATCGCACTGGTGCACGCGCGCCCCGGGCGCGCGGCGGATGACGAAAAGGAACAGCGTCACACCAGGAACCCGTGAACACGGCACCAGAGCAGGCACGCGCGCAGTAGCACTCGAACAACGTCGACGGAAGGAGACGAATACGCATGGATACGACCGCCGCCGCGCTGCAGGCGATCGGCTTGTACCTGGTGACGAACATCGACGACATCATCGTCTTGTCCCTATTCTTCGCCCGAGGAGCCGGGCAACGAGGCGCCACCACCAAGATCATCGCCGGACAGTACCTCGGGTTCGGTGGCATCCTTATCGCCGCATTAGCAGTGACCTTCGGCGCCGGATTCATCCTTCCCGACGACGCCATCCCGTACTTCGGTCTTATCCCGCTCCTGCTGGGCATCTATGCCGCCTGGCAGGCGTGGAGCAACGGCGACGATGACGACAACGTCGCGGACCGGCCCGTCGGCGCCCTCACGGTCGCCGCGGTGACGTTCGCCAATGGCGGAGACAACATCGGGGTCTACGTCCCGGTGTTCCTGGCGGTAGGTACCGGCGCCCTTGTGGCCTACTGCCTCGTGTTCCTGGCGCTGGTCGTCGTCCTGGTCCTCGCCGCGAAGTTCGTCGCAACTCGTAAGCCGATCGCCGAGGTGCTTGAACGCTGGGAGCACATCCTCTTTCCGCTGGTCTTGATCGGCCTGGGCATTGTCATCTTGGTTGCGGGCGGCGCGTTCGGCCTGTGACCCTCAGCTGCCGAACCGGGCTCGGCCAGTTGGCGTTGGTGCAGTCGTCCCCCGGGGTTGGTGTCCAACGCGTCCGGGGCCAGATCGGACCGTCACCCTGGGGCCAGATCGACTTGACACAATCACATTAGCGCGGATGGGGTACACCCTATTTGCACAGTTGCTCCGCTATGTGGCTCGCGTGCAAATAGGGTCGGTCGCCACCTTGTTGCCCACTTTGCGGGTAGGGTCTAGACATGCCGGGTCAAATCGTGGGCTATGCGCGCGTCTCGTCGACGTCGCAGAATTTAGCCAGGCAACTAGAGGCACTTGGGGCGGTCGACGAGCTGTTCACCGATCACCAATCCGGCAAGAGCCGAGCCAATCGCGCCGGCCTGGGGGATGCGCTGCGCTACGTGCGCCGAGGTGACACGCTGCGCGTCGCATCAATGGATCGGCTCGAACGATCACTGATCGACCTCGAGCAGATCGTCTCCGGCCTCACCGCGCGCAAGGTGAGCGTCGAGTTCGTCAAGGAACGCCTCACCTTCTCACCCGACGCCGCGGCCGACCCGTTCGCGACGTTCCAACGCCAACTCATCGGCGCCGTCGCCGAACTCGAGCGTTCCCTCATCCGCGAACGCCAACGCGAAGGAATCGACCTGGCCAAAGCACGCGGCGTGTACAAGGGTCGCGCCCGCCGCCTCAGCGACGAACAGATCGCCCATGTGCGCCAGGCAGCAGCCGCCGGCGCGAACAAGGCTGAGCTCGCGACCGACCTTGGGGTCTCGCGCCGCCTCATCTACGACGTCATCGCCGGCAACGGCGCCTATGCATCACCATCCCAGCCTGGACGCTACGGTGGCGATGAGCTGACATCGGCGGGCAGTGACGGCTGAGCAATGCTCGCCGGATGGCGCGTGGGTGGTACAGCTAGGACTGGTCGTTCGGGCCAGAAAGCTGTAAGCAGTGGAAGCCGATCGGCATAGGTAGCTGACCGTTTTGCGACGCTGCGATGAGGAGCCACTGCAGGCTCTGGTGCAGCTGCGCGAAGCCAGCGCCGCACAGCGCGATCGGCTTGCCTGGGCCCATGTGGTTGTCGGCAAGACGAATGCCCTGATCCTGCAGGAAAGCTTGGGTTTCTTGACTGGCGTGGAGAAGGTCGGTGCCTTCAGGGAAGACGATGATCATGCCTGCGGCTTGCAGGGGGCTGAGTAGGTGGGCATCAGGTACCGCGCGTTCGAAGGAGTCTTGTGGTGCGGTCATGACAAGGATTTCTTCGGGACACTCGCCCGCGTAGGTGCGGGGTCGGATGCGTGCCGTGGGGTGCCATGGCCCAGCCTTGGGGCGGCACTCCAACTCGGCATTGAGTGTTGTACAGGCTAGGGCGAGCCGCTCGGTGACGAGGTCGTCGAATCGGCCTGCGAGGAAGCGAGCCTGAAGCATCCTCAATTGATCCGGAGTTGCTGGTGAGGCGATCTCACCGTGTCGCACATAGACCGTGCCGGCCCGTGCTTTTCCGAAGTCGCGTTGGAGGACACGTAGCGGATCGCCGTCAGCGGGAGGAGCTACTTCGATCACGAGGACTGTCTTTTCCCCCCTGGCTACGTGGTGCGCTGTCCAGGCGGGCGCTTCAAGGCCAGTTCCTAAGAAGGTCGCCAGTTTTTGCTGTATCTCGGTGGCGCTGAAGGCGGGTGCGCCGTGAAGGCCGGACTCGCTCGCCCCGACGACAAGGTAGCCGAACCCCCCGTAGTCAGCTTGTGCCGTTGAGACGTCGCGGTTGGCCAGAGCGAGTATCTCTTTGGCCAACTCGAACATGCCAGCTTTGGCACCCAGGTCGCATTCGCTCTTCCACTCGAGCCAGTGAGTCTCTCCATGCTTGTCCGCGGCGGTGATGATGGCGTCGATGAGATCTTCACGGCGCTGCGGCGTCGCGATGGGGATAGTGGTGTCGAACGCGACCGGCATGACCGTTCTCCTTCAGTGGGCGACGAGAGAACTCGTACTGTCGAGGCTGGCTTTTGGAAGGGCCGCGTGCACGAACTTGCGGCTCTTGAATTGCGACCGCGATCCGTGTGCACGGTGCACCCGGCCACATCGACGCCGTCAGAACTCGTCACGCTTCGCTTGCGAGCCGTGCCGAGGTTCTTGTTCGCCACGCCATCCCCTGTAGGTGTTCATCTCGTGTGAGGTGCGTCCTGCCCGATTATGGGCCACGACGGGCCGCCTAGGTTGGCTCACCCCGGCTCAGAGCCCCCCATCCACCGACGTGGGGTAGCCGTAGCGGCGGCGGTGGTCATCCCAGCTCGACGCGTACGCCTGACGCAGGGGCTCAGCCAGATTCGCGAACCACACGCGTCGCTCCTCACGGCGCCGCTCGAACTCGCGTCGATCCTGCGCCTCGAGCCAGTCCGCATGTCGCCGCGACGGGTCGAGACCACGGCGTAGGTTGCGTTCCTCCCACACACGCTTACGCTGCTGTTGACGCCACACACTCAGACGCGAAAACTCCCCACTCAGCCGCTGCACCCGCTGCACCCGCAGCGCCCGCTCACCCGCGTCCAGACCCGCCCACCAGCGCTGCGCGCTCCTGACACGCAGCGACCGACGCGCGCCGCGCCAGCACCCACGCCGACGCACGCTCACGAAAGACCAGACGCTCCAACGCGATCCGCTCACGCACTACCTGCTGCTCAACAGACGCCGCCTCGAGAGTCGGCAGGGTCTGGGGGCGCGTCCACTCGGCGTTCGCCGAGACCTGCGCCAACCCGTGCGTCTGCAGGTGCGCCAGATGACGCAGCACCTGCCGTCGCGTCCACCCCGACACCTCACCAGGGGTGGGGCACAGTTGCGCCTTCAGCGCCACATCCTCGACCGCCAGACCCACCCGCGAATCCAACGAGGCCAGCACCAACCACGCAGCAGGGGGAGTTCACCGGGGAGGGTGGGGGCCAAGGGGATGTGATGATCGCGGCGCTCGTGCTGCTGGGGTTGGGTTGGAACGCTGGATTGCTGGCCGGCAAGGCGATGCTCGTCGACGCCACCTCGAGCGCAACCCGCGCCCGCACACAGGGAACGTGCGACGTCCTCGTCGCGCTTGTCGGAGCGGGCGGCGACATCGGCGCAGGCTTCGTCGCCAGCGCCACGACCTACGCGACGCTATGCTGCCTCGCCGTCGTCGCAGCCGTTGCGCTGCTCGCGTTCGTGCCCCGCCGAAAGTCGGCGTGACGTTTTATTCATCGTCATGACACAAAGGCGTTAGGGTGAACGTCATTCCTTTCTTTCCCATGTGACGAAAAGAGCGGCGCCATGACGGTCCGTCCCACCCCACTCTCGGCTCCCGCGAGTCGAACCGAGCGGCTCGATCGGTTGCCGTTCACGGCGCGTCATCGCTCGATGCTCGTCGGTTCGGGCGTCGGCTGGGCGCTCGACGCGATGGACGTCGGGCTCATCAGCTTTCTCATGGTGGCGGTCAAGAAGGAGTGGGGGCTGACGACCGGCGACCTTTCGGTGCTCGCCTCGATCGGCTTCGTCGGCATGGCGATCGGCGCCGGTGTCGGCGGCGCCCTGGCCGACCGCATCGGGCGCCGCACCGTGTTCGCGGGCACACTCGTCGTCTACGGCCTCGCGACGGGTCTGTCGGCGCTCGCACCGGGCTTCCTCGTCCTGTGCGCCCTGCGCTTCGTCGTCGGGCTCGGCCTCGGCGCGGAACTCCCGGTGGCCTCGACCCTGGTGAGCGAATTCGCCCCGAAGCGCCTGCGTGGACGGATGGTCGTCGCCCTCGAGTCGTTCTGGGCGCTCGGGTGGCTGCTCGCGGCCGTCATCGGATTCACGATCGTGCCGCACGACAACGGGTGGCGCTGGGCGATGGCGCTCGGGCTCGTGCCCGCTCTCTACGCAATTCACGTGCGCCGCGGGCTGCCCGAGTCAGTGCGCTTCCTCGAGAAGGCCGGCCGCGACGACGACGCCGAACGCATCGTGCGCTCGTTCGAGGCCGCGGCGGGTCCGGCGCAGCGCAGCGACGGCGCCCACCTCGACGACGCCGCCGACACCCACGCGGGCGCGCAGGGAACCACCGTCGACGTCGTGACGACCAGAACGTCAGAGCCCGCGAGCCCGTTCTCCGCACCGTATCGAACGCGGACGGCCGCTCTGTGGGCGACGTGGTTCGGCGTCAACTTCGCCTATTACGGGGCCTTCTTGTGGATCCCGACATTCCTCGTCGCGAACGGCTTCCCGGTGGCGAAGTCGTTCGGTTTCACCCTCGTCATCACGATCGCACAGTTGCCCGGATACGCGGTGGCTGCGGTGTGCGTGGAGAAGATCGGACGCCGACCGACGCTCGCGCTCTTCCTCGCAGGTTCGACGGTGTCGGCGCTGCTGTTCGGTCAGGCCACGTCGGAGACGACGATCATGGCCGCCGGGTGCGCGCTCAGCTTCTTCAACCTCGGCGCGTGGGGTGCGCTGTACGCCATCACGCCCGAGATCTACCCGACGCTCATGCGCGCGGGCGGCGCCGGCGGCGCGACGGCGTTCGGGCGCATCGCCTCGATCGTGGCGCCGCTCGTCGTGCCTTGGGTGTTCACCCATCACGGCGAGGGCTGGACGTTCGGTGTCATCGCCGCGGCCTTCGCGGTCGCGACGCTTGCCGCGCTCGCGCTGCCCGAACGTCGGGGGCAGGCGCTCGACTGACCCGGCGGGGACGAGGCGTCAGCTCTCCTGCGGGTCGCGCAACGCCGCGGTGAACGTCAGCCCCGTCAACAGCAGGCCCGCGACGAACGGCAGGATCATCGCGCGCTGGATGCCGAAGTGGTTGCTGAGGAAGCCGATGATGCCGGGCCCGGCGAGAAACGCGGTATAGCCGAAAGCGGTGACGATGGCGAGCACGCGGCCGCCGCCGATGTGGCCGGCGATGGCGTAGATCTGCGGGGCGATCATGCCGACACCCAACCCGACGAGCAGCCAGCCGACGAGGATGAGCGGCAGCGACGACGTGGTGATGACGACGCCGAACCCGGCCACCGCGACGGGCGCGCCGAAGCGCACGACGGCGGCGCGCCCGAATCGTGCCACGAGTGAGTCGCCGAGCAGCCGGATGACGACCATCGTCGCGGACACGCAGACGAGACCGGCGGCGCCGACCCCCGGGTCGACGTGCGCGACGTCCGTGACGTGGATCGAGGCCCAGTCGATCGCGGTGCCCTCCGTGAACCCGAAGAACAAGGCCATGACGCCGAGCAGCCACGCCTGCGGCGGGATGCCGGGTCGCGGCGGTGCGTCGCCGCTCCTGGGGCTGATCGGCGCGGCGTCGTCCGTGCTGTCCTCGACATGCGGTGCCTGCGGCGTCAGAGCGAACAGTGCGGTGAGCCCCGCCCCGGCAAAGATCGCTGCCGCGACGAGGGCCCACCTCGGATCAGCCCCGTCGCCGCCCTGCAGTTTCGCCGAGCCCATGACGAGCAGGGCGCCGAGGAAACCTCCGAGCGAGAAGAACGCATGGAACCGGCTCATGATCGCCGTACCGGAGGCCCGCTCGGCGTCGACGCCGAGGGCATTCATCGCGACGTCCATGACACCGTTGCACGCGCCGATCATCACGCCGCCGACCACGAGGGTGGGGTAGTTCGGGGCGAACGCGACCACCAGCAACCCGATGGCGAGGCCGACTCCGCCGACGAGTGACGGCAGGCGCGGTGTGAACCGGTCGGAAACGCGGCCGCTCACCTGCATGGCCACGATCGCGGAGCCCCCGGCCAGCAGGAGGACGAGCCCGATCCCCGACGCGTCGGTGTGCAGGCGTTCACGGAGGCCGGGCAGCGAACCGCCCCAGGCCCCGATCATCAGGCCGTTGACGAGAAAGATGCCGAACACCGAGCGGATGAGGGCGTGGCTCTGCGCTGCGGTGAACGACGTCGTGGGAGTCGAGGTGGGCATGCGCTCCATTGTCACCGCCGCCACCTACCCTGGTCGAATGGACGACAAGGCCACGCTGAAGACGTACCTCGACTCGCTGCGTTCGGCGATCCTGTGGAAGCTCGAGGGCCTCGACGAGTGGCAGCTGCGCTGGCCGATGACGTCGACGGGGTCGAACCTGCTCGGCATCGTCAAGCACCTCGCAGCGATGGAGTACGGCTACCTCGGGCATGTCTTCGACCGCCCCGGCGAGGAGCTGCCGTGGATGGGGCAGGACGCCGAGCCCAACGCCGACCTGTGGGCGACGTCCGACGAGACCGTGGAGAGCGTCGTGCGCCTCTACCGCCGGGCCGTCGCACACGCCGACGAGACGATCGCGAGCCTCGACCTCGACGCCGCCGGCCACGTGCCGTGGTGGCCGCAGCCCGACGTCACCCTGCACCGCGTACTCGTCCACCTGAGTGTGGAGGTGGCCCGCCACGCGGGGCAGGTCGACGTCCTGCGCGAACTGCTCGACGGACGCGTCGGCATGCGTGAGGCGAACCCCAACCTGCCGTGGAGCGACGAGTTCTCCTGGGAGAGCTACGTGGAGAGGCTTCGTCAGATCGCGATCGACGCGCAGTGGCCCGGTGCCCGACCCGGTCTGTACGGGTTCGCGGGCCCGCAACGGGACGCGCTGCTCGCGCCGATCCTTCGCGGTGCCAAGACGGCGACATCATCCCTGGCAGCCGCGTATTCAGTGGACGATGAACTGCCGCGAGTCGGTGAGCGCGAGGTGCTCATCTCGTCGGCGGGGATGCCCGTCGGCGTCACCGAGACAGTCGAGGTGCGCGTCGTCCCGCTGGGAGAGGTTGACCTCGAGCACGCCGTCGACGAGGGGGAGGGGTTCCGCAGCGTCGACGAATGGCGCGGGGCGCACGAACGCTTCTGGGCCTCCGACGCGATGCGGGCCGAGCTCGGCGACCCCGACCTCGTCGTCGACGATGCGACGCCCGTCGTCGACGATGCGACGCCCGTCGTGCTGCAGCGCATCCGGCTCGTCGAGACGCTCTGACGGGTGTGCCGGCGCGGTGGCACTGGAGGTTCGCCGGTGTCGAGATGCCCGCCATTCCGAGGACCGCGGGCGCTCGTGGACCGAGTGGTTCGAGGCGCAGTGACGACGGAGCAGCGCCTCGCCGATGCGTCGTGATGACGCACCACGCGCCGCGCCCGGCGCCGTCATCACGCCTGATGCCCGGTTGTCCTGGTCAGCGTGGGCGCGTCATAGCGCCCTGATCGCCGCGCTCAGGCGAACAGGTCGTCCTGCTCGGCGTGCTCGTTGCGCAGCGACTCGAGGAAGCCGACGAACGTGGCGCCGAGCTCGCTGAGCTCCTCGCCGCTGTCGCGCTCGACGTCGACCCAGCGCGTCGGGTGACCGGGGACGACGCCGAAGTCCCAGTCCTCGCCGCGGCCGAAGACGACGATGTCGCCGGTCTTGGTCACCGAACTCGGGTGCAGCACGCGCAGGTAGGGCCCGTCGGTGCCGTCGGCCATGTGGACGTTGCCGTTGTACGTCGCCGTCGTCAGCCAGAAGGCGCGCAGGTCGTCGGGAAAGGTAACGCCGAGCTTCTCCTCGGCGTGCGTGAGGTCGTCCTCGGTGGCGGGGGAGTCGAAACGGTCAGGGCTGAAGTACTCCGTGAAGGACATGCCGTCAGCCTAGGGCCTGCGACCCGTGAGCGGGCCGCGACGAACGACGAAGCGAGTAGCGCGATGGTCCGTGGGTGCTTCCGCCCCGTGAACCGGGCCGCGACGATCCCAGCGTCCTGTCGGCGCGATCCACAGCGTCTTGTCGGGGCGATGCGTCACAATGCGCTCATGATTCGTCCTGCTCCGCTTCGCTCGAACCCCCCGCGCGCCGGTGAGCCGTCATGATCGAGGGTCTCGATATCGCTGACGCGCGGGTGTGGCGCAGGAAAGAGGCGAAGGCGCGCTCCATCGAGGCGGGTGCGCTCGCCGACGCGATGCGCGACGAGGAGAACCTCGTCTGGGTCGACCTGCTCGACCCGTCGCCGGAGCAACTGCGTCAGCTCGTCCTGCGGTTGGGCGTGAGCGGGACTGTGGTCGAGGATGCTCTCGCTCCGCACGAGCGCGCCAAGGTGACGGCTCACGCCGACCATCTGTTCTTCACCGTGTACGCCACGCAGCTCGCGACCGACACCCTCGCCGAGCACGCTGACGGGGGCAGCCACCTCAGCGTCACGCGCATCAGCGGCATCGTGCTGCCGCGGGCGCTCATCACGATCAGGGTCAGGTCGCCGCATTGCGAAGCGTTCGACATGGGTGAGGTCGTGAAGCGCTGGGATGATTCCGCCTCACTCATGACGCAGGGCAGCGGCGCGCTCGTGCACGGGTTGCTCGACTACGTCGTCGACGGCCATTTCGACACAATCCAGTCGCTCGACGACGCTCTCGAAGGCCTCGAGGAGACGTTGTTCGCGGAGCGGCGCACCGGCAGCGAGTTCGTCCGCACGACGTACGCGATCCGCAAGGATCTCGTCGCGCTGCGCCGCGTCGTCCTGCCGATGCGTGAGGTCGTCAACGCGCTCATGCGTCACCGCGGGCGCACGGGCGGGCCGCTCGACGCCTGGTACGACGACCTGTACGACCACGTGCTGCGTGCCTCGGAGTGGACCGAGTCGCTGCGTGACATGGTGAGCACCGTCTTCGAGACGAACCTGTCGCTGCAGGACGCGCGGCTCAACACGATCATGAAGAAACTCGCCGCGTGGGCCGCGATCATCTCGGTGCCGACGGCCGTGACGGGCTGGTTCGGCCAGAACGTGCCCTACCCCGGTTTCCAGGCGCATTCGGGGCTCGTCATGAGCGTCGTCGTCATCGTCGCGTTGTCGGGCGGGCTCTACGCGATCTTCCGCCACAACGACTGGTTGTGACCTCCCGCCCACCTGCGTCCAAGTGCGCCCGGGTGCATCTGGACGCAGAGGGTTACGGCTGGGCGCTGACGACGAGGGTGGCCTCGCCGCGCACCCCTCCGGGCGTTCGCGATCGTGGTGAGGCGTGCCTAAGCTGGAGGCATGGTCAAGCGCATCGAAACCGACAGCATGGGTCAGATCGAGGTCGACGAGAACGCCTACTGGGGCGCGCAGACGCAGCGCAGCATCGAGAACTTCGACATCGGCCGTGACACGTTCGTGTGGGGGCCCGTCATGGTGCGGGCACTCGGCATCCTCAAGAAGGCCGCCGCGCAGGCGAACGCCGATCTCGAGCAGCTCCCGAAGGACGTCGCGGAGCTCATCGAGAGGGCCGCGGACGACGTCATCGACGGCAAGCTGAACGATCAGTTCCCGCTCGTCGTGTTCCAGACAGGCTCGGGCACGCAGTCGAACATGAACGCCAACGAGGTCATCTCCAACCGCGCGATCGAACTCGCCGGCGGAGAGCGCGGCTCGAAGAAGCCCGTTCACCCCAACGATCACGTCAACCGTGGTCAGTCGTCGAACGACACGTTCCCGACGGCGATGCACATCGCCGTCGTCCTCGACCTCGTCGAGCGCCTCTATCCGGCCGTCACCGAGCTGCGTGACGTGCTCGACGCCAAGGCGAAGGAGTTCGACGACGTCATCTGCGTCGGGCGCACCCACCTGCAGGACGCGACGCCGATCCGTCTCGGTCAGGAGATCGGCGGCTGGGTCGCGCAGCTCGACTTCGCGCTGTCGCAGGTGCGTCAGGCCGAGCAGGCGACGCGGGCGCTCGCGATCGGTGGCACCGCCGTCGGTACGGGGCTCAACGCGCACCCCGACTTCGGCATGCTCGCCGCGCAGAAGATCTCCGAGATCACGGGCGAGAGCTTCCACCAGGCCGACAACCTGTTCGCGTCGCTGTCGGCGCACGACGAGCTCGTCGCCGTCAGCTCGTCGCTCAGGCTGCTCGGCGGGGCGCTCATGAAGATCGCGAACGACGTGCGTTGGCTCGCGTCCGGGCCGCGTAACGGTATCGGCGAACTCGTCATCCCGGAGAACGAGCCGGGCAGCTCGATCATGCCGGGGAAGGTCAACCCGACGCAGTGCGAGGCGATGACGATGGTCGCCACCCGCGTGTTCGGCAACGACGCGACGGTCGGTTTCGCCGGCTCGCAGGGCAACTTCCAGCTCAACGTGTTCAAGCCCGTCATGGCGCACGCCGTGCTGGAGAGCAGCCGCCTCATCTCGGATGCGTGTCGTTCGTTCACCGCGCACTGCGCACGTGGCATCGAGCCGAACCGGGAGCGCATCGACGCCAACCTCGCCTCGAACCTCATGGTCGTGACGGCGCTCAACCGTCACATCGGCTACGACAAGGCCGCCGCCATCGCTAAGAAGGCGCACAAGGAGGGCACGACGCTGCGCGAAGCGGCGCTCGCGTCCGGCGACGTGACGGGCGAGGACTTCGACCGCTGGGTCGTGCCCGCCGACATGACGCACCCGTCCGCCTGACGAGCCCTCCCACCGGCGAAGGGGTTGTGGAGGTTCGTGCGCTCAGACGCGCAAACCTCCACAACCCCTTTCGTCGTCTGTCGTCGTCTCGGAGCGTTCAGTCGCGTAGCCCCGTCGAGTCGACGACGCCGCTGAGTACCTTGGCGGAGTGGGCGAGGGCGTCGCGTTCGGCGTCGTTCAGGTCGAGTTCGACGACGCTCTTGACTCCGCTGCGCCCCAGCACCGTGGGCACACCGATGAACAGGTCGTCGATGCCGTACGTGCCGTGCAGCTTCGTCGAGACCGGCAGCGCGGTGTACTCGTCGCGCAGGATGGCGCGGGTGATGCGCGCGAGGGCCATGCCGATGCCGTACGACGTCGAACCCTTCGCGTCGATGATGCGGTAGGCCGCCTCACGCGTGTCGGTGAAGACACGCTCGATCTCCTCACGGCGCCCCGGCACGCTCTCGAGGTCGCGTGACAGCGGCGCGCCCGCGACGTTCGCGGACGACAGTGCGGCCACCTCGGTGTCGCCGTGCTCACCGATGATCGACGCGTGCACGCTCGACGGTGCGACGTCGTACAGCTCGCCGAGCATGAAACGCAGGCGCGCCGAGTCGAGCGTCGTGCCCGAACCGATGACACGCTCGGACGGCAGACCGCTCAACTTCCAGGTGGCGTAGGCCATCACGTCGACCGGGTTGCTGGCGACGAGGAAGATGCCGTCGAAACCCGTATCCATCACGGAGCCGACGATCGAGCGGAAGATCTCGACGTTGCGCCCGACGAGGTCGAGCCGCGTCTCACCCGGGCGCTGCGCCGCACCCGCGGTGATGACGACGAGGTCGGCGTCGGCGCAGTCGTCGTATGACCCCACCGTCACGCGCGTCGGCGACGGCGCCCACACGACGCCGTGGTTGAGGTCCATCACCTCGCCCGTCACCTTCTGAGTGTTGATGTCGATGATGGACAACTCGTGGACGAGACCCTGGTTGACGAGGGCGTACGCGTACGCCACCCCGACGTCACCGGCACCGATGAGAACAACGCGATCGCTCATGACCTCAACGCTACGCCGCCGGCCCGGTCTGTTCCGTCGTGTGGAGCACCTTGCCGGTGCAGTGAACATGAACATCGAATGACAGGCGGGGAGGGCTCGTCACGTGACCGCTGGCCTCAGAGGCCCGAGCTTGGGAGTTTGGCAGCCGACCCGCGACCCCGCGGGCCTCCGGGGCCCGAGCTTGGGAGTTTCCGCCGCGTGTATTCAGGCTGTACTGCCTCGACAGGAGCCCGCGGGGGTGCGGTGCCGCGCCGCCCCGCAGGGTCAAGGTGTCGCGATCTGCACCGTAGAGTTCGTCACTGAAAAGCGAACAGCAGCAAGGGAATCGACGATTGCGTCGGCGTCCGTTGTCGCGTCGAGGTTGGCGACGTTCGTCGTCGACGTCAGCGCGAGCGTCGCGCATCCTGCGGCCTTCGCCGCGCGCAGACCGCTTGGTGCGTCCTCGACGACAAGGCATTCTTCGGCGGCGACCCCGAGACGCTCGGCAGCCACGAGGAACGGGTCGGGGTGCGGCTTGCCGTGCTCGACGTCGTCGAACGTCACGACCACGTCCGGGAGCGGGATGCCCGCGGCCTGCAGGCGCGCCAACCCAAGTTCATGCGTCGCCGACGTCACGACCGCACACCGACGGGGCAGCAGCGCCGCGACCGCGTCGACGGCTCCGGGCAGCGCGACGACCCCGTCCGTGTCTGCGAGTTCCATCGCCGTGATGCGGGCCAGCGCGACCTCCGCCTCGCCGGGGCTCAGATGCGGCGCGATCTGCGCGATGATGCCCGACGCCGGCACCCCGTGATGCTGGCCGAGCAGGTGCGGGTCGATGTCGTACTCGCGCGCCCACGCGACCCATGAGCGGATGACGGCGGGCGTCGAGTCGACGAGCGTGCCGTCGTTGTCGAACAGCACGGCCGCGAACGAGCGGCCGGCCAGGGCGGAGAGGTCACCGAGTCGGGGCATGCCTCGATCCCATCACGCCGCCACGCGACGTGCGAGTCCGTAGGCCTCCGCCTCTGGGGTGACCTGTCGAGACGTCGGTGATCGCCTGCCGCAGGGTGGCGGTCCTCCGCTTCCTGGGGGACGACGCCTCGTGGACGTACGCTTGAGGCCGTTTTCGAGGAGGAGGCCCTCATGCTGCGCACCCTGATGCGAGCCAAGATTCACCGCGCGACCGTCACGCACGCCGACCTGCACTACGTCGGCTCGTGCACCATCTCGTCCGACCTCATGGAGGCCGCCGACCTCGTCGAGGGCGAGCAGATCGACATCGTCGACGTCGACAACGGCCACCGACTCACTACCTACGTCATCGCCGGCCCTGCGGGTGAGGGGCGCATCGGCATCAACGGTGCCGCCGCTCACCTCGTCGGGGTGGGGGACACCGTCATCCTCATCGCGTACGGAATGTTCGGTCCCGACGAGGTCGCGACGCACGAGCCGCGTGTCGTGTTCGTCGACGGCGACAACCGTATCGTCGAACGCGGCACCGACCCCGCCCACGCGCCCGAGGGCTCCGGTCTCGTCGACCCGCGCGACGGCTGAAGCCCCCGCGGCCGGTACATAGGCCCGACCCTGACGTGCGGCCGGCGGGCCGGCGGATCAGCTGCTCGACTTTTGTGCATCTGCACGAGGAATGTGCCGCACATTCCTCGTGCAGATGCACATTTCTCGTGCAGCTGGGCTCTCGTGGCGCGGTGAGGCGGGTGGCCCGCTCGTTCAACGGCGCGGCGGGTGCCCGCCCGAGGTCGCTCGTTCAGGAGGCTCGTGCCGCAAGCGCGACGGCCTCGCGCACGAGTGACCTCACGCGCTCGTGGTGGTCGAGGTCGCGGTAGAGCACGCGGACGACGTGGTAGCCGAGTCGCTGCAGGGCGACCTCGCGGAGCTTCTCGCGGCGCAGCGCTTCGCGGTCGGTGTACTTGAGCAGCCCGTCGACCTCGACGATGACGTTCGTCCCCGCCACGAGGAAGTCGGCGCGCGCCACGAACCGTCCGTGCGCGTCGTACACCTCGAACTGCGGGATGACGGTGTACCCCAACGTCGCCAGCACCCAGCGGGCCCGTGATTCCGCAGCCGACTCGGTTCGCGGATCCGCGAACCGTGCCACCGTTCGTGCCTGATGAGCGCCCGCGCGAGTTCCGAAGGCGTCCGCCGCGGCGACGAGGGCATCGGCGTCGAGGCCCAGACGGCGAGCTGCGTCGGCGACGACGAGACCGTCGGGGATGCCGTGGTGGGCCGCGATGTCGATGCCGACTTGGGCCAGGCCCTGCACGGGCCGCGCGATGCCGGCGAGGGGGACGTCGGCCGGCCCGGCGCCCCACGGCCGACGCATCGCCAGGCCGGGGCGGGTGCTGGGTCCGTACGGGCGACGGGACATCTCGACCGTGGTCGGCATGGTGAGCACCGGCAGCTGGTGGGCCAGCGCGGCCGTCACACCGGTGAGGTAGCTGCCGGGAATGGCCTCGAGCAGTGCGACCGCCCGCCGCAGGTGATCCTCACGGGCTGCCTGCCAGGGGTCGTCTGGCCCATCTGTGCGCGTGACGCCGCCGGCCATGCCGGGCGCGGGCTGTACGGCGTAGAGACCCTGACCGAGGCGGGTCAGCACACCCGCCTGCCCCCAGCGTCGCAACTGCGAATCGGTGACGCCCGCGCCCAGGGCCTGCGCCCGCGTGAAATGCCCCAGCCGTGACAGTGCGAGGAGCACGTCGGGAATCGTCACGCCGGGGGCGCTCGCGTCGGAGGCGGCCGCACCACGGGCGTTCGGTGAGGGGTCGGTATCGGGGTCGACCGGGTGGTGGACGCTCGCGGCGGTGTCGTTCGGAGTGAAGGCCCGAGCGCCCTGAGGGGCGGTGTCGGAGCGGACCGCGCCGCCGGCGCTCGCGCGGGGGATCGTCGTCATGAGCCCAGCCTGGTCGAGAATGAGGCCCGGCCGCTGAGGCCCTGTGGACAACTCGTCACATCGACGCGGACGGCGCAGCACCTCGTGTCCTGATGGAACTCCCCGCGGGGAGCCAGCCATTCACTGAACCAAACCCAGCTGCGCGAGAAATACGCATCTGCGCGAGGAATGTGCGTCACATTCCTCGCGCAGATGCGCAAAAGTCGAGCAGCTGCAGCGTCAGCCGGGCAGATGCGGACACCCGGGCAGACCCACCGGTCGTACAGGTCAGACAGCCGCTCAGGTCAGACAGCTCAGGCGACGCCCGTGCCGACGAGCGAACCGACGCCGAAGGTGATGGCCATGGCGAGTACGCCGCCACCGACGTTGCGGGCGACGGCGCGTCCGCGCTGGGCGCCACCGATGCGCGCGCTGACGAAGCCGGTGATCGCGAGCGCGATGACGACGGCGACAACCGTCACCGGCACCCTGAGCGACGGCGACGGCAGCAGGATCGCGAGCAGCGGGATGAGAGCACCGAGGGCGAACGACACGAACGATGCACCGGCGGCCGTCCACGGGTTCGCGAGGTCGTCGGGGTCGAGGTTGAGTTCGGCGTCGGCGTGCGCACGCAGCGCGTCCTTCTCGGTGAGCTGGACGGCGACCTCGCGAGCGAGGGGCTCGTCGAGACCCTTGTCGACGTAGATCTGCGTGAGTTCGGCGAGTTCCTCGTCGGGCATCGTGGCGAGCTCGAGCTTCTCCTTGGCGAGGAGCGCCTTCTCGCTGTCGAGCTGCGTCGAGACGGAGACGTACTCGCCGACGGCCATCGACAGCGCACCAGAGACGATGCCCGCGACACCCGCGATGATGATGGGGGTGCGCTCAGCCGTCGCTCCGGCGACACCCATGACGAGGCCGGCGACGGAGACGATGCCGTCGTTGGCTCCGAGAACGCCGGCGCGCAGCCAGTTGAGCTTCGCGGCATGCCCGGCATCGTGGGCCTCGCCGCTGTGGGGAGTCGTGGTCGTCATGACGCGCATCGTGCGCGATCGACGATGCGAGCGCCACGTAGGTGAGGCTTCGATGAGTCCGGTCACGTTGGCTTCGGCTCGGCCCGTACCCCGAGGGCGCGGCCTTGCGGCCGGTCGAACCATCAGGTGCGTCCATCATCCGCACCCCGAGGGCGCGGCCTTGCGGACCCTCGGATGGACCGCGTCCCCGGCAGGTCGAAAACCCTGCGACAATGGCAAGCATGGCTTTGAAGTCTCGTAACGACGTTCGCAACGTCGCCATTGTCGCCCACGTCGACCACGGCAAGACCACCCTCGTCGACAAGATGCTCTGGCAGGCCGGCGTGTTCGCCGAGCGCGCCACCGTCGAGACCACCGGAGAGCGAGTCATGGACTCCGGTGACCTCGAGCGTGAGAAGGGCATCACGATCCTCGCGAAGAACACCGCGATCCACTACGCGGGCCCCGCCGCGAAGGAGGTCGCGGGCCTCGACGACGGTGAGTTCGTCACGATCAACATCATCGACACCCCCGGTCACGCCGACTTCGGTGGTGAGGTCGAGCGCGGTCTGTCGATGGTCGACGGTGTCGTCCTGCTCGTCGACGCCTCCGAGGGTCCGCTGCCGCAGACGCGCTTCGTGCTGCGCAAGGCCCTCGACGCGAAGATGCCCGTCATCCTGTGCATCAACAAGGTCGACCGTCCCGACAGCCGCATCGCCGAGGTCATCGACGAGGTCTACGAACTGTTCATGGATCTCGACGCGGACGAGGACCAGATCGAGTTCCCGATCGTCTACGCGTCGGCGAAGAACGGCATCGCCTCGACCGTGCGTCCCGACGACGGTGGCCTGCCCGAGGGTGACTCCGTCGAGCCGCTGTTCAAGACGATCCTCGAGACGATCCCCGCCCCGACGTACGAGGAGGGCACGCCGCTGCAGGCGCACGTGACGAACCTCGACTCGGACAACTTCCTCGGCCGACTCGCGCTGCTGCGCGTGTTCAACGGTGAGATCGCCAAGAGCCAGCAGGTGACGTGGTGCAAGGCCGACGGCACGCAGCAGAAGGTGAAGATCACCGAACTGCTCATGACGGAGGGCCTCGAGCGCAAGCCGTCCGAGAAGGCCGCGGGCCCCGGCGACATCATCGCCGTCGCCGGCATCCCCGACATCACGATCGGCGAGACCCTCGCCGACGCCGAGAACCCGGAGCCGCTGCCGCTCATCACGGTCGACGAGCCCGCGATCTCGATGACGATCGGAACGAACACCTCGCCGCTCGTCGGCAAGGAGCGCGGCACGAAGGTGACCGCGCGTCTCGTCAAGGACCGCCTCGACAAGGAGCTCATCGGCAACGTGTCGCTGCGCGTCCTGCCGACCGAGCGTCCCGACGCCTGGGAGGTGCAGGGCCGCGGTGAGCTGGCGCTCGCCATCCTCGTCGAGCAGATGCGCCGCGAGGGCTTCGAGCTGACCGTCGGCAAGCCGCAGGTCGTCACGCGTGAGATCGACGGCAAGCTGCACGAGCCGTTCGAGCGCCTGACGGTCGACACACCCGAGGAGTACCTCGGCGCCATCACGCAGCTGCTCGCTGCCCGCAAGGGCCGCATGGAGCAGATGACGAACCACGGCACCGGTTGGATCCGCATGGAGTTCGTCGTCCCCGCGCGTGGCCTCATCGGCTTCCGCACCGAGTTCCTCACCGAGACGCGCGGTACGGGTATCGCGCACTCGACATCCGAGGGTTACGAGCCGTGGGCGGGCACCATCACGACGCGCGTCGCCGGGTCGCTCGTCGCCGACCGCACGGGCCCCGTCACGTCGTACGCGATGGTCAACCTGCAGGAGCGCGGCACGCTGTTCGTCGAGCCGGGCACCGAGGTGTACGAGGGCATGATCGTCGGCGAGAACAGCCGCGCCGACGACATGGACGTCAACATCACCAAGGAGAAGAAGCTGACGAACGTTCGCGCGTCGTCCGCCGACAACTTCGAGAAGGTCATCCCGCCGCGTCAGCTCTCCCTCGAGCAGAGCCTCGAGTTCTGCCGTGAGGACGAGTGCTGCGAGGTCACCCCGACCGCCGTGCGCATCCGCAAGGTCGTGCTCAACGCCGGTGAGCGCGCGCGCACCGCGTCGCGTGTTCGTAACGCGAACAAGAGCTGACCTGATCAGCTGACGATCGACGAACGGCCGGCCACTCTCGAACGAGGGTGGCCGGCCGTTTCGCGTGCGGCAGAGTGGGGCCATGAACAAGAACCGGGAGGGCGTCTGGATCGTTCAGCACGACGAGACGCCCCACAACACCGTCCTCAGGGTGTTCGCGACGGCCGAGGAGGCGGCAGAGTAGGCCGACGGTGCATGTGAACTACGCCGATGGCGTCATCACCATGGCGTTTCCGATCGGGTTCCGGTTCGAGGACGGGGCGGCGCGCTACCGCCGCTGAGCCTTCGACCCCAGGCATGCAGCCACTGCGCTCTTTGCGTTTCGGCGCGTGGAGGACGAAGGTTGACCTCATGGCTCGGCTTCTCTTCGCGCATGCGCATCCTGATGACGAATCGCTGTGGACGGGTGTGACGATGGCGCATCACGTCGCGCGGGGTGACGAGGTGCACGTGCTCACCTGCACGCTGGGGGAGGAGGGCGAGGTCATCCCTGACGACCTCAAACACCTCGAACTGCCCGCCGGCTCAGCGCGTCCCGACGACGTCGCGGACGAGCTCGCTCCGGTGCGTCGCGAGGAACTGCGCCGCGCGATGACGGCGATGGGGGTGACGTCGTCGGTCGTCCTCGGTGACGACGCCTTCCGCGCCCTCGCGAACCGCCCTGAGGCGCGCACGTACCGCGATTCGGGCATGGCAGGCACGCCGTCGGCATCCCACCCCCGGGCGTTCACGGGCGCCGACATCGAGGCCGTCGCTGCCGACGTCGCCGCGTACGTCGACGCGCTCGCGCCCGACGTCGTCGTCACCTATGACGAGCAGGGCGGCTACGGCCATCCCGACCACATCCGCACGCACGAGGTGACGGTCGCCGCGCTCGCCGCATCGACCGCGCGCCCGAGGCTGTTCATCACCCTGACGCCGCAGTCGTGGGCACAGGAGGATCGCGCCTGGCTGCACGCGATGTGCTCGCCCGAGTTCCTCCACGAGACGGGCTTCGTCGTCCCCGAGCGCGACGACGCCTACCCGCCGTCCGTCGTGCCCGACGACGAGGTGACGCACGCGGTCGTCGATGACGCCGCCGTCAGCCTCCAGATCAAGGCGCTGCGCGAGCACCGCACGCAGGTCAGCGTCGCCGACGAGGTCTACGCGCTCTCCAACGACGTCGCCGCACGTCTTTCGGGACGTGAGGGGTTCACCGAGTACGACGCCCGCGCTCGCCGCCGCATCGTCGGCGCCGAGAACGCCACGCCGAGCGCGACGCGCCCGGAGCTGATCGCATGACCTCCCACCACGAACCGGTCGACCCCGACCACTACCGCAAGGCCATCGGTCGTCTCGCGACGGGCGTCAGCGTCGTGACGACGCGCGTCGGCGACATCGACCACGCCATGACGATCAACTCGTTGACGAGTGTCTCGCTCGACCCTGTTCTCATGCTCATCAGCGTCGAACGCGAGGCCCGCTTCTTCGAGGCGGTCATGGAGCGCGGCGAATGGGCGGTCTCCCTGCTCGGTGCGAGTGCGAAGCCGATCGCGTCGTGGCTCGCGACGCGCGGGCGTCCGCTGCACGGCCAGCTCGACCGCGTGCCGCACCACCGCGGTGACGCGACGGGCCTCGCCCTCGTCGACGACGCCCTCGCGGAGTTCGAGTGCCGCACGGTCTCGACCCTCGACGCGGGCGACCACACGATCGTCGTCGGTGAGGTGCTGACGCTCGCCGTCGGCGACGCTCCCGAGGACGCCCTCACGTATTACCGGGGCGCATTCGGCCGGTTGCGCTGACGCGTCGCTCGTGCCCAGATCGTCGGACGCCGCCGTTCGTGGTGCAATGGTGCGACCCGTGGCGCGGGGTTTTCGCGGGTTCGAGACATGCAGGAGGTCACCGTGGCGGACGACGAGCAGGTGCAGGCGACGCAGCCGGACGGCACGCGTCGGCGCAGGCATCTGGCCTGGTTCGGGGGCGCCGGTGTGCTCGCCGTGGCGGCGATCGGCTACGTCGGGGCCTGCTACCACTACAAGGACACGATCGCGGGCGGTACCACCGTCGCGGGCCGCAGCATCGGCGGGATGACGATGGAACAGGCCTCGCGTCAGGTCTCCGGCCTGCCGGGCCCGGGGGCGCAGCAGCAGGCCACCGTCACGGCCGACGGGCAGAAGTTCGCGTTCGAGCCGTCCAGCGCATGGAAGCCGGACGTGGCGCGCACGCTCGACGGCGTCACCGGGTTCAGCCTGTCGCCTACCCGCCTCATCCATCACATCAGCGGTGACGGCGGCGCCGTCACGCCGCGGTACACGGTCGACGAAGCGGCGCTGGCGCGTCTCGTCAAAAGCTCGGCGGGCACCTCGATCAAGGGCGCGCCCACGCAGGGCAAGGTGAAGTTCATCAACGGTGAGGTCGTCGTCGTCAAGGGCGCGCCGGGCAAGAGCGTCGACGAGAAGGCGGTCGCGAAGGACGTCGCCGAGCACTGGCCGGGCACCACGGCCTACACCACGAAGCTCGTCGACAAGCAGGCCGACGCGACGCAGGACGCCGTCACCGCGTTCGCGGCGGGGGATGCGAAGAAGGCGATGTCCGAGCCGCTGCAGGTCAAGGCCAATGGCGAGACCGTGACGATGAAACCCTCCGATGTCTCCGAGGTCATCTCCTCCGACACGGATGCGCACGGAAAGCCCTCCATCAAGGTCGACGCGGACGCACTGCTCGCCCACGTCCTCGAGCGCAGCACCGACATGCAGAACGACATCGCGACGGACGCGAAGGTCGTGTGGAAGGACGGGAAGCCGAGCGTGCAGCCGGGCAAGGCCGGCCAGCAGATCGACGCCTCGAAGGTGCAGTCGGTCGTCGCGGCAGCACTGACGGGCAACCACGTCGCGAACCTGCCCATGAAGCCGATGCAGCCGCAGGTGACCGAGAAGGACATCAACGTCTCGTCGCTGCCCACCACGTCGATGGCGCACTTCGAGTCCAAGTTGCCCGGCGGCGCCGAGAACGCCGCGCGCACCCACAACATCGAGACGGCGCTCGCGACGCTCAACGGGATGGTGGTCAGACCCGGTGAGCAGTTCTCACTGTTGCGTGCCCTGGGGTACTCGTTGACGAAGGAGAAGGGCTACGTCGAGGCGGGCACGCTGCAGGGCGGCATTCACGTCGACGGCATGGGCGGCGGCGTCTCCCAGGTCTCGACTGTGCTCTACAACACGGCGTTCTTCGCGGGCGTGCAGCTCGACGAGCACACCCCGCACGACGTCTACATCGATCGCTACCCGATGGGTCGTGAGGCAACCCTGTGGAACCCCGGCGTCGACAACACGTGGACGAACGACACCGGCCACCTCATCCTCATCAAGGCGGGCACGAGCGGCAACAAGGTCGTCATGGACTTCTACGGCACACGCCAGTACGACGTGTCGACGAAGACGGGGCCGAAGACCGACGTGGTGCAGCCGAAGCAACGCACCGTGAAGGACGTCAAGGGGTGCGAGAACTCCGTCGGAAACGGCACGCCAGGCTTCCAGGTCGACGTGTCGCGCACCCTCAAGAAGGGCTCGAACGTGGTGCGCACCGACAAGATCCACACGAAGTACCAACCCGACGACATCATCACCTGCGTCGGCTCGTGATGTCGGCGCGCCGGTCTTACAGGCCCGCGTGCTCGATGACGAGGTCGGCGACGTCGCCGGCGTGCGAGCGCACGGCCCAGTGCCCGGCGTCGAGAGGCCGCACGCGGGCCGTCGCGGCGTAGGCTGCGCCGTACGTAGCGATGGGTTCGCGGACGTAGCGGTCCTTCGTCGGCACGACGATCTGAGTCGGCACGTCGGTGCGACGAGGCCCGGAGGTCGCGTCCGCGCTGGAGCCGTGCCGACGCAGCCCCATGTTGGCGCGGTACAGCTCGAGGCCGTCGAGCATGTCGCGGCGCTCGCGCTCGGCGCCGTCGCCGCGCTGCAACAGCCGCCCGAACGCGCCGCTGCGGATGGCGAGTTCCGGAAGCAGCGGGGTCTGGAAGAACGCGATGTACGTCGACGACGCGGCCTGCTGCGCGAGGAGCAGACGATCGTGGGTCGAACCACGGGCCATCGCGTGCATCCAGCGCGACGCATGATCGAGACATGGGCCCGAGATCGTCGTGAAGCTGCTGACGCAGGAGGCCGCGCCGTCGTCCGTCACGGCCTGCCAGGCCTGGATCGAACCCCAGTCGTGGGCGAGCAGATGGACCTCATGCCCGTTCTCGGCGGCTGCGGTGACGGCCCGATCGACGTCGCGGCGCAACTTGTCGAGGGCGTAGCCGTCGCGTGACGGCGGCGCGTCGGAACGGCCCGACCCGCGGGTGTCGTAGGTGAGGACGTCGGCGCGCGGGATGAGGTGGGGGATCATCGCGTCCCAGACCCGCTGGTCGTCAGGGTAGCCGTGCACCGCGATGACGACGGGACGCTTCGGCGTGCGGCCGGTCGGCATGCCTTCGTCAGACGAGTCGCCAGCCGACGATTCGTCAGCCGACGAGACGGCGAGTCGGTGCCACGTCGCGGCGAGCGTCAGGCCGTCATCGGTGGTCAGGGAGGTCTGTTCGACAGTAGCTTCGTGCGTCGCGGTCGTCATGACGCCACTGTGCCGTACGAACCCGGGGCCTGTCTTGATCTACGACGCTGCCCGACGCGCCCAGGGGCGGCGCGGCACAATGAACGCGTGAGTACGCCGAGCATCCCGTTCACGCCCGCCGCCGACGTCACGGCGCATGCCGCCACGATCGACGTCGGGCGCATCGCGCACGAGCTGCGTCATCACGAGGTCACCGACGTCCTCGTCAGCGGTGTCGAGCGTGCCGCGTACTCGAGCGACGCGAGCCTGTACCGCGTGCTGCCGCGCGCGATCGTGCGTCCGCGCCACACCGATGACGTGCTCGAGACCCTCGCCGTCGCGCGCAGTCTGGGCGTGCCGATCACAGCACGCGGCGCGGGCACGTCATGCGCCGGCAACGCCGTCGGGCCCGGCATCGTCATGGATTTCAGCACGCACATGAACAAGGTGCTCGACCTCGACGTCGCGAACCGGCGCGCTGTCGTCGAACCCGGCGCGGTGCATCAGAGCCTGCAGCGCGCGGTGCTGCCGCACGGGGTGCGCTTCGGGCCGGACCCGTCGTCGCACACGCGATGCACGATCGGCGGGATGATCGGCAACAACGCGTGCGGGTCGCGGGCGTTCGCGTATGGCAAGACGAGCGACAACCTGCTCTCGCTCGAGATGGCGACGGCCGGGGGGGAGCTCGTGCGCCTCGATCACGGGGCGTCGCGCGACGCGCTGACCGCCGCGCACCCCTACCTCGGGCGCCTCGACGACCTCGTCGGCGCGAACCTCGCGACGATCCGGCAGGAGTTCGGGCGCTTCGATCGTCAGGTCTCCGGCTACGCGATGGAGACGCTGCTGCCGGAACGCGGGTTCGACGTCACACGCTTCATGGCCGGCACCGAGGGCACGCTCGGGGTGCTGACGGAGGCCACTGTCGGGCTCGTGACGGAACCGGCGTTCCGCATCCTCGTCGTCCTCGGCTACGACGACATGCCGGCCGCCGGTGACGCCGCGCCGCTCGTGCGTCAGTTCACGCCGACGGCGTGCGAGGGCATCGACCGGCGGCTCGTCGACGTCCTCATCGCGCGGCGCGGCGCGCAGGCCGTCCCGGCGCTGCCGAAGGGGTCGGGGTGGCTGCTCGTCGAGATCGCCGGCGACGATCGCGACGAGGTGCTCGCGCGCGCCGAGGCGTGTCTCGTCGGCTGCGGGGCGATCGACGGGCGCGTCGTGCTCGACGCCGCGGAGACGAGTGCGCTGTGGAAGGTGCGTGAGGACGGCGCCGGCCTTGCGGGGCGCTCGCCGAAGGACCTGCCCGCGTGGCCCGGCTGGGAGGACGCCGCCGTCCCGCCCGAAAAGCTTGGCGCGTACCTGCGTGACTTCGACGCGTTGCTCGACACCTACGACCTCTCCGGGTTGCCGTATGGACACTTCGGCGACGGGTGCCTGCACATCCGCATCGACTTTCCGCTCAGCGCGCCGGGCGGCACGCAGGTGCTGCACGAATTCCTCGACGAGTCGGCGCAGCTCGTGGCGCGCTACGGCGGGTCGATGTCCGGTGAGCACGGCGACGGGCGCGCCCGCAGCGAGTACCTCAGCTCGATGTACTCGTCGCAGGCGCTCGCGTTGTTCGCCGGCGTCAAGGAGATCTTCGACCCGACGAACCTGCTCAACCCGGGCGTCCTCGTCGATCCCGCGCCGGCGGCGGCCGACGTCCGCATGGCGCACGTACCGCCACTGACGAAGGACCTCGCACTCGCGTACGCGCATGACGGCGGCGACTTCGCGCGCGCCGTCCACCGCTGCACCGGCATCGGCAAGTGCCGCGCGAGCACGATCGGGACGACGAACGTCATGTGCCCGAGCTACGCGGCGACCGGTGACGAGAAGGACTCGACGCGCGGACGCGCGCGGCTGCTGCAGGAGATGGTGCAGGGCGGGCTCTCCGGCGGTTTCGTCAACGACGGTTGGCGCTCGCCGGAGGTGCACGAGGCGCTCGATCTGTGCCTGTCGTGCAAGGGCTGCACATCGGACTGCCCGACGGGTATCGACATGCCCGCGTTCAAGTCGGAGGTGTTGCATCAGACGTACAAGGGGCGCGTGCGTCCGCGCTCGCACTACGCGTTGGGGCAGCTTCCGCGCTGGGTTCGGTTGGGACACAAGGCGTCGGGCGTGTTCAACCTGGCGCTCGCGGTGACGGGCAAGGTGCCGGTGCTCAAGAAGCTCGCCGGCGTCGATCCGCGACGCTCGGTGCCGTCGTTGGCGCGTGAGTCGTTCCGTGACTGGTGCCGCACGAACGATGTCGGGTTCTTCGAGGACGCCGAACGTCGTGGCGTGGTGCCGGAGAACGCCGTCGTCATCATGGTCGACACGTTCACCGACCACTTCTCGCCCGAGGTCGGTCAGGCCGCGGTTCGCGTGCTGCGGCGCGCAGGCTGGGAACCGTTCGTCGTCGAACGCGCCGGCTGCTGCGGTCTGACGTGGATCTCCACGGGCCAGCTCGACGGGGCGAAGAAGCAACTGCGCGGGTTGATCGGCGACCTCGCGCCCGTCGCGCGTCGTCACGTGCCCGTGATCGGGCTCGAACCGTCGTGCACGGCGGTGCTGCGCGGTGACGCCGCCGAGCTGCTGCCCGGCGACGAGGACGCTGAGCTGGTGGCGCGCTCGACGTCAACGCTCGCGGAGTTCCTCGCCGGTGACGACCGGTGGACGGCGCCCGACCTGTCCGGTGTCGACGTGGTCGCGCAGCCGCACTGTCACCACCACGGCGTCATGGGGTGGTCACCCGATGCGGCGCTGTTGCGCGACGCCGGCGCCAACTTGCAGCAACTCGGCGGATGCTGCGGCCTCGCAGGCAACTTCGGCGTCGAGCAGGGGCACTACGAGGTGAGCGTCAAGGTCGCCGAACAACAGCTGCTGCCGGCGATGGACGCCAAGCCCGACGCTGCGCTGCTCGCCGATGGGTTCTCGTGCCGCACCCAGATCGCCGACCTCACCACCCGGCGCGGCATTCACCTCGCGCAGTTGCTCGACGACGCTCAAGGTGGTCAGGGCGTCTGAGCCCTGAGTGCAGGCAGGGGGTCAACGGCGTCTCTCGAGGCATCGCCCTGCCTGCGCGCGTGGATCTCTGACCGGATTCGCGTCGTGCGCGACGCGTTTCCGGGCGATGATCGCGGAGGCCGGTGCCTCGGTGGTCAGTTCGGCTGGAGGTAGACGTACCTGTGGTGCGTCGTGAAGCCGAGCGATTCGTACAGAGCGATGGCCGGTGCGTTGTCGGCGGCGACCTGCAGGTACATCGACGAGGCGTCGGCGCGGAGCGCTTCGTCGGCGCAGGCGCGCAGTAGTTGTCGTGCGAGGCCCTGACGGCGGGCGTCGGGGCGGGTGGCGAGGGCGAACACTCCGGCCCATCCCGGCGACAGCGCCAGGCGAGCGTGGGCGACGGCTCCCGAGGGCGCGCCCGCCGCACCGGAGGTGATGCCGTCCGTGTCAACGGGCGGCGTGAGCGCGAGGAAGACCTGCTTCTCGGAGCCCTCCAGGACGCGCCGGGCGTCGCTCTCGTGCGTGCGGGCCCGGTCATCGGCGAGCGACCACCACGCGTCGTCGAGGGCGGGGGAGACGTTCGTGCGCATCGAGCTGGTCGACGTGCGCCGCGCAGCCGCAGCGACGTCGGCGCTCGCGGCCGTCATGACACGTACCGGGCGGAGCGCCTCCCAGCCGAGAGTGGTGGCCTCCTGGACGAGGGGGTCGTCGTCGGCCGAGAAGCCGGGTGAGAGAGGCACCTGGATCAGGGGCGGCAGCGCTCGAGCGTCGTACCAGCGTCGAACGGTGGCAAGCGAGTCGGCCGTCGACGGGCCGGGTTCGCCGAGGACGAGAGCCGAGTTGGCACGCCCGGTGTAACCGCCGGCAGCGCGCAGCATCCAGCGTCCGAACCACTCACGTTCGTGGGGCGGCCAGCCGTCCGTCATGAGCTCTTCGAGATCCTCGACGGAGACCGCGCGATGCGGCGCGCCACGCCGGCCGGGGCGTGGGCCGAGCGCCTTCGCCGTCACGATGTGCGTGATGGCGACGCGCACCTCGCCGCGCCGGGTGTCGACGACGACATGGCCAACGTCGACGGAGCGGACGGTGCCGACGATGTCCGTCAGGGTCGCGTTCGCGTCGAGCGTGCCTGCGGCGGCGGCGATCTCGCCGGCTGTCAGCCGCCGGCGAATCATGACCCGTGCGCCCTCTCGCAGGGTGGAAGCAAGGGTGGGCTTGTTTTCGGCGGAGTCGCGCACATCGGCATACTAGGAGGCAACCATCCGAACATCGCACCGTGACGCTCGGATACCAAGAACGTTCGCTGTCCGCATCTCGCCTCTGCACGGGTCGGCCGGCGGGCGCAACGCGACCACCGAGGAGCTACCCGTGACGTACGTCATCGCCCAGCCCTGTGTCGATGTCAAGGACAAGGCCTGCATCGAAGAGTGCCCCGTCGACTGCATCTACGAGGGTGAGCGTTCGCTCTACATCCACCCCGACGAGTGCGTCGACTGCGGCGCATGCGAGCCGGTATGCCCCGTCGAGGCCATCTACTACGAGGACGACACGCCGGAGGAGTGGGCCGACTACTACAAGGCCAACGTCGAGTTCTTCGACGACCTCGGCTCGCCCGGTGGCGCCGCCAAGATGGGCGTCATCAAGAAGGATCACCCGATCATCGCCGTCCTGCCCCCGCAGAACCAGGACTGACGCCCAGGGCTGGTGGCCAGGGCTGACGGTGAGGCCTGACGAGGACCGGCAGGCCGAGTGCACGCCCCAGAGGTGCTGGGTGCTTGCGTGCCTGCACGCGAACCTCGCTCGCGCCAATAGAATCCTGCCCTTTCGAACCCCGCGCCAATCGAACCCCCGCGCGAGCTGCTGACGGCTCGTGTGGGGGTTCGTCGTGTCCCGCACCCATCTGTGATCTACGTCTACATCTGCGAATCCCGTCCACCTTCGCGATCTACGTCCCCTCCGGCGATTCCTGTCCACATTGGCGATTGTCGTCCACATTTACGTCGTCGGCGCAGCACGTGGGTCGACCGCGAAGGTGGACGAAAATCGCAACAGTGGACGAAGATCGCAGCGGGGGAGGTGGTTCGCAGAGGTGGACGGAAATCGCGAATGGTGACGAAGATCGCAGGAGTGGACGCCGTTAGCCGATGGGCATGCGGCCCTGGCGGCGCGGGGGTTCGGGCAGGGTGGGGATGTCGGTGGCAGGTGCGAGAATGGCGGCATGGCGCTCAACCTTCCTGACTTCCCCTGGGATTCGCTGGCCGCGGCCAAGGCGCGCGCGAGTGAGCACCCTGACGGCATCGTCGACCTCAGCGTCGGCACGCCCGTCGATCCGACGCCGCAGATCCTGCAGGACGCACTCGCGGCCAACGCCGACGCCCACGGTTACCCGCAGGTGTGGGGGACCCCCGATCTGCGTGAGGCGATCGCCGCCTGGTACGCACGCCGCCGCAACGCGAGCCACGTCGACCCCGACGGCGTCATGCCCACGGTCGGTTCTAAAGAACTGGTCGCGTGGCTCCCGACGCTGCTCGGCCTGGGCGCCGGGGACGTCGTCGCCTTTCCCGAGGTCGCCTACCCGACGTACGACGTCGGCGCTCGCCTCGCGGGCGCGACGCCACGTCCGATGCGGGGCCTCACCGAGTTCGGGCCGCAGGCGCCGAAGCTGCTGTGGATCAACAGCCCCGGCAACCCGAACGGCAAGGTTCTCGGTGTCGAGCACCTCAAGAAGGTCGTCGACTGGGCACGCGCGCGTGGCGTCATCGTCGCGAGCGACGAGTGCTACGCCGAGCTCGACTGGCGTGACGGCGCCGGCGAGGCGGGGCAGCTGAGCGCCCCGAGCATCCTCGACGACCGCGTGTGCGGTGGAGATCACACCGGGCTGCTGTCGGTGTACTCCCTGAGCAAGCAGTCGAGCCTTGCCGGATACCGTGCGAGCTTCGTCGCGGGTGACCCAGCGATCGTCAAGCAGCTCGTCGACGTTCGCAAGCACGCCGGCATGATCGTGCCGTGGCCGGTGCAGCGGGTGCTCAAGACGGCGGTCGAGGACGACGCCCACGTGGCCGCCCAGAAGGCGATCTACGCGCGCCGCCGCGCCGCTCTCAAACCTGCGCTGGAGGCGGCAGCCTGGCGGATCGACGATTCCGAGGCCGGTCTGTACCTGTGGGCGACGCAGGGACGCCCCTGCCGCGAGTCGATCGACGCGCTCGCCGAGCTCGGCATCCTCGCTGCGCCGGGCGACTTCTACGGCGTCGCGGGCGAGCAGCACGTCCGCATCGCGCTGACGGCCACCGACGAACGGATCGACGCCGCTGTGAGGCGACTCACAGCGGGTTGACGGACAGTCAAAGTTTTTCCTCTACCCGGTGGTAGCGGATTAAAAGCAGCGGAAATTCTCAGGTAACGTCTCATTCGCTAACCCGGTACACCCCTGCCGGTCCGCAAGGAGGAAAACCCACATGACTTCTCAGGGCAACGCCACGTTCACGGCCGACGACAAGGAACTCGAGTTCCCGATCGTCGAGGCCGTCGAGGGCTGCAGCGGCTACGACATCTCGGCGCTCATGAAGGAGACGGGCAACGTCACCCTCGACGTCGGCTTCGTCAACACCGCGTCGTGCAAGTCCGCCATCACCTACATCGACGGTGACCAGGGCATCCTGCGCTACCGCGGTTACCCCATCGACCAGATCGCGGAGAACGCCTCATTCCTCGAGGTCGCCGCGCTCCTCATCGACGGTGAGCTGCCGTCGCAGGCTCGTCTCGACGAGATCACCCAGGCCGTCGCGAAGGCGTCCGTCCTGCCCGAGGGCCTGGAGAAGATCTTCGACGCGTTCCCCAAGGGCGCGCACCCGATGCTGATCCTCGCCTCCGTCGTCCCGGCGCTCGGCACGTACTGCGCCGACGCGCTGTCGGTGAAGGACGACGCCGCGATCGACAAGGCGACGGCCGTCCTGCTGGGCGCCGTCCCGACGCTTGCCGCGTACTCGTACCGCAAGTCGATCGGTGAGTCGTTCATCGCGCCCGACGCCTCGCTCGGGTACGTCGAGAACTTCCTGCACATGATGTTCGGCGGCGACGTCGACCAGGCCACCGCCGATGCGCTCGACATGCTCTTCACGCTGCACGGCGACCACGAGCAGAACTGCTCGGCCTCGACCGTCCGCATGGTTGGTTCCGCCGAGGCGGACCTGTTCCAGTCGATCACCGCCGGCATCGGCGCCCTCTCGGGCCCGCTGCACGGTGGCGCGAACTCTGCTGTTCTCGAGATGCTCGAGAAGATCCAGTCGACGGGTGACTCGGCCGAGGACTTCATGGACAAGGTGAAGAACAAGGTCGACGGCGTGAAGCTCATGGGCTTCGGCCACCGCGTCTACAAGAGCTACGACCCGCGCGCCGCCATCGTCAAGAAGGCGACCCACTCGATCCTCGAGAAGAACGGCAAGGACGAGCAGCTCGAGCTCGCCATGGGCCTCGAGGAGCGCGCGCTGAAGGACGACTACTTCGTGCAGCGCAAGCTGTACCCGAACGTCGACTTCTACACGGGCCTCATCTACAAGTCGATGGGCTTCCCGACGAACATGTTCACCGTCCTGTTCGCCATCGGCCGCATGCCCGGCTGGATCGCGCAGTGGCGTGAGCAGAACAAGGACGCGGCGAAGAAGATCGGCCGTCCGCGTCAGGTGTACGTCGGCGCGACCGAGCGCGACTACCCGACGAAGTGACGCCGGCGCGGCGCTGATCGCGTTCGCACCGTCGGACGAAGGGGCTGTTCACCATCGAAGGTGAGCAGCCCCTCCATCATGCCTGACGTCCGGCCGGTACGACGGCCTTCCCCGCGTCAGGGACGGGGGGGTGTCGCCCCACGCAAGAGCGCGCGCTGGGTTCGATTGGTCGCAGCGGCGAGCGGCGGGCGTCAGCCGATGAACGCGATCCCGAACGTCGCGAGCAGGCCCAGCAGCAGGAAAAGAGCGACGATGCGCTGCATCCTGCTCGCGCCGCTCATCGACGACGCGGCCTGCAGATCCGGCGCCGAGTAGGCGTCGAAGCCACTCTCGCGGACCTGGTCGCGCTCGCTGACGGGCACCCGCGTCTCGTGCAGCTCCCGCAGGTCCTCGCGTGGGGTCGGGCCGCTCAGGTGCGTTCGGTCGGGGTGGCTCGTCATCGTCGTCTCCTCGTGCGTGGGGCGCTCACAGTGTGACGCCTGGCTGACGGTCCGTGGGGTTGAACGGGTGATGAAATGCCGCGAGGCGCCGCGGCTCGGATGGTCGCGACCCCGCATGCCCGCCTGTGGCGTCAGTTCTTGTGCAGGTCCGCGTTGAGCTCGATGCCCCTGCCGGCGCGGGCGCGGCACTCGACGGCGCCCGTCTCGGAGTTGCGCAGGAAGAGCATGTTGGCGCCACCGGAGAGCTCGACGGCCTTGGTGACGGTGCCGTCGGGCATCGTCACCTTGGTGCCGGCGGTGAGGTAGAGGCCGGCCTCGACGACGCAGTCGTCACCGAGCGCAATGCCGAGGCCCGATTCGGCGCCGAGCAGGCAGCGTTCGCCGAGGCTGACGCGCTGCGTGCCGCCGCCCGACAGGGTGCCCATGATCGAGGCGCCGCCGCCGATGTCGGAGCCGTCGCCGACGACGACGCCCTGCGTGATACGCCCCTCGACCATGGAGTGCCCGAGCGTGCCGGCGTTGAAGTTGACGAAACCCTCCTGCATGACGGTCGTGCCCTCGGCGAGGTGGGCGCCGAGACGCACGCGGTCGGCGTCGGCGACGCGGACACCGCTGGGCGTGACGTAGTCGGTCATGCGCGGGAACTTGTCGATGCTGAAGACGCTGACGGGGCCACGCTGACGCAGACGCGCGCGCGTCATCTCGAAGTCGTCGACGGCGCACGGGCCGAAGTTCGTCCACACCACGTTGGCGAGCCGGCCGAAGATGCCGTCGAGGTTGATGGTGTTCGGCAGCACGAGGCGGTGGCTGAGCAGATGCAGGCGCAGGTACGCGTCGGGAACGTCGTCCGGGGCGGCGTCGAGGTCGATGACGGTGCGCACGACCTTCGTCGTCACCGTGCGCGCGTCGTCCTTCGTCTCGAGGGCGGTGAGCGCGGACGGAGCCTTGGTGGCGTCGTCGGGCGTGCCGAGCGCGGGGGAGGGGTACCACGTGTCGAGCGTGGTGCCGTCGGCGGTCACGGTGGCGAGGCCGTAGCCCCAGGCGGTGCGTGCATCAGTCATGCCGCCCAGGCTACCGAGGGGTTCGCGGCTGTGGGTGGGCTCGTCCGGGTGGCGGGCCGACTCGTCTGCGATTCGCGCACACATTCGCTCCCCGGGCGATGGACGTTCCTCTCCCGTGCCACGGTTGTCGGCGACGGGTCATAGGGTGTGGGCATGGCTTCTCTGGACCTGACGCAGGACGTCGTCGCGCTCACCGAATCGGTGTGCAACATCGAGTCGGTCTCCCTCGATGAGAAGAACCTCGCCGACGCGATCGAGGCCGAGCTCGCGACGCTCGACCACCTCGACGTCGTACGCGACGGCAACACGATCGTCGCCCGCACGAACCTGGGGCGTGACGAACGCATCGTCCTCGCCGGCCACATCGACACGGTGCCGCTGACGAAGGATCCCGCCAACCTGCCCGTCAAGCGTGTCGGCGGCAAGCTGCACGGGCGCGGCACGACCGACATGAAGGGCGGGGTGTCCGTCCAGCTCAAGATCGCCAAAGAACTGACGGAGCCGAACCGCGACATCACCTTCGTCTTCTACGAGGGCGAGGAGATCGAGGATCAGCACAACGGTCTGGGGCGCATTGCGCGCACCCGACCGGAGCTGCTCGAGGGGGCCGCGTTCGCCGTCCTGCTCGAGCCGACCAACGGCGGTATCGAGGGCGGCTGCAAGGGGACGCTGCGGGTTCACGTGCGCACCAAGGGAATCGCCGCCCACTCGGCGCGGCCCTGGAAGGGTGACAACGCCATCCACAAGGCTGCCGACATCCTCAACCGGTTGCGTGAGTACGAACCGCAGACGGTCACCGTCGACGGTCTCGACTACCACGAGGGCCTCAACGCGGTGAACATCTCCGGCGGCATCGCGGGCAACGTCATCCCCGACGCGTGCACGGTGACGGTGAACTACCGCTTCGCGCCGGACAAGAGCGCCGAGGACGCGCTCGCGTACGTCACGACGTTCTTCGATGGTTTCGACATCGAGTGCGACGATCTCGCCGGGGGCGCCCGTCCCGGTCTCGACCGCCCGGCGGCCAAGGCGTTCGTCGACGCGCTCGGCCTGCCCGTCGTCGCGAAGGAGGGGTGGACGGACGTCGCGCGCTTCTCCGCCGTCGGCGTGCCCGCGGTCAACTTCGGCCCCGGGGACCCGAACGTCGCCCACATGGACGACGAGTGGTGCCCCGAGGATCAGATCGTCACCGCACTCGAGCTGCTCAAGGGATGGCTGGCCTGATGGCGCACCACGACGACGAGCGCGACGCGCGTAGCGCCCGCGGGAGCGAGGAGATGGTCGACGTCGCGTCGCAGCCCGGCCCGGTTGCCGATTCGGGTCTCGCGGCCCGCCGTGACGAGGCAGAACGCCGCAAGGCCGGCCCCGAGCACGACTACCACAAGGGTGCCGTCACGCTGCGCGGCAAGCACGTGCCTCGCACGACGACCGACCAGCGACTGCTCGACTCGAACTTCGAGGCGGACTGGGTCCACACCGACCCATGGCGCGTCATGCGTATCCAGGCTGAGTTCGTCGAGGGCTTCGGCGCGCTCGCCGAGCTGGGGCCCGCCATCAGCGTGTTCGGCTCGGCGCGGCTCAAGTCCGAGCATCCGGCGTACGCTGTGGGCGAGCAGGTGGGGCGCGCCCTGGTCAAGGAGGGCTTCGCCGTCGTCACCGGCGGGGGCCCGGGCGCGATGGAGGCCGCGAACAAGGGCGCCTTCGAGTCAGGCGGCACGTCCGTCGGGCTCGGCATCGAACTGCCCTTCGAGACGGGGCTCAACCGCTTCGTCAACCTCGGCGTGAACTTCCGCTACTTCTTCGTGCGCAAGACGGTGTTCGTCAAGTACACGCAGGGCGCCATCGTGCTGCCGGGCGGTGTGGGGACGCTTGACGAGATGTTCGAGGCGATCACGCTCGTGCAGACGCAGAAGGTGACGCACTACCCGATCGTGCTCGTCGGCACCGCGTTCTGGAGCCCGCTTCGCGAATGGTTGCGCGCGACGGTGCTCGCCGAGGGCATGATCTCCGAGCGCGACGTCGACCGCATGGTCATCGTCGACACCGCAGAAGAAGCCATCGCGTTCATCCGTGACGCTCACCGCGCCGCTCGCGCGGGCGAGCGTCCCGTCGAGGCCTGAGGAGCACCATCATGATGATCGTCCTCATCGTCGTCCTGATCGTCATCATCGGGGCGCTCGTCGCGGTTCTCGCCGGGCGCATCGGCGTCGACTCGATGTCGGGCCCGAGCAGCACGTCATCGTTCGAGTTGCCGCCCGGCCCCCTGGGCGCACAGGGCGTGGACGCCGTTCGTTTCGACCAGGCACTGCGCGGGTACAACATGGGTCAGGTCGACGCGGTGCTCGACCGCCTGTTCGAAGAGATCGGTGAGTTGGAATCGCAGCTCGGCGAGAAGCCCGACGGTGCGCGCGCCACGACGGCTCGCCCTGACGCCGTGGCCGACGCGGAGGGTGCGTCTCGTAGCCGCCCGGCCGGTGACGAGGCGGCCGAGATCGTCCAGTTCCGGCGTCGCGGGCGCCGCTCGCTCGGGCACGAGCGCGAGGACGAGGCGTCTGAGACCGCGGCGCGCGAGGCCGTGGCGCTCGACAAGGGCGATGAGCCAGTTGGCAGTGATGAGCCGGGAGGCCGGCACGCGGCGTCGCGGGAGTCGTCGAGCGACCGCCACGCATGAGCCTGCTCATCGTCGGTGACGACGGTGTCGCCCGCTGCGCATGGGCCACGAGCGCACCAGATTACGTCGCCTACCACGACGACGAATGGGGGCGACGGGTGCGCGGTGAGCGGGAACTGTTCGAGCGGCTGACGCTCGAGTCGTTCCAATCGGGGTTGTCGTGGCTGACGATCCTGCGCAAGCGTGAGGCGTTCCGGGCGGCCTTCGTCGGGTTCGAGCCGGATGTCGTGGCGGCGCTCGGGGTTGCCGATGTCGAGCGGTTGATGGGCGATGCCTCGATCGTGCGTAATCGCCGCAAGATCGAGGCTGCGGTGACGAACGCGCGCGCCGTCGTCGAGCTGCGTGCCGACGGTGGGCTCGAGGCGCTCATCGACACCTTCCCGCCTGCGGCGCACGAGCGCCCGACGACCGTGGCGGACGTCGTCGGGTCGTCGGACGAGTCGGCCGCGCTCGCGAAAGAACTGAAACGGCGCGGCTTCGCGCACGTCGGACCCACGACCTGCTACTCGCTCATGCAGGCGTGCGGGTACGTCAACGACCACGCAGCAGGGTGTGTTGTGGGCGACGCCATCGAACGTCTGGCGGGGTGAGGTCGAGGCGCCCGGTGCCCCGGTGCCGTCGGCGGGCCGGGCGTGACGGCTGCGTCGTTGGCGTGAGCCCTCCGAGCATCACGTTGATGGCGGGGGTGCGCGCCGAACGCAGGCAATCTGTGCCGTGCCACCTAGGGACCGTCGCTCGGCACCCCTCGGCACCCCAAACTACCGGCGGGGACGACCGTCAGATGCAGGGTGCCCTTCGCGCGGCTCTTGGAGCACCAGCCTGCTAACGGAGGGCGCGACGGACCACCGTCCGAAGGCGAATGTGGATGAAACCCCCGATGGGGACGGGAATCGCGAATGTGGACGAAAATCGCCGATGGGTCAGCGGCCCTCGAAGGTCGGGGGTTGCTTGGTGAGGAAGGCGTCGACGGCGCGTCGGTGATCGTCGCTCGATCCCGTGCGGATCATGAGCGGCTCCTCGTGGGCCAACGACTCCACCAGCGAGTGGTTCGACCCGAATTCGAGCGCATCGCGCATCGCGGCGTAGGCGAGGGTCGGGCCGGCCGCGAGTCGGGCCGCCCATGACTGCGCTGCGGCGAGGGCGTCGTCCTCGATGCGGTTGACCAGGCCGATGCGCAGGGCCTCGTCGGCGTCGATCGTCCGCGCATCGAAGAGCAGTTCGCGCGCGCGGGCCGAGCCGACGAGTCGCTGCAGGCTCCAGCTCGCGCCCGTGTCGCAGCTGAGCCCGATGCCTGCGAACGCCGTCGTGAACTTGGCCGTGGGCGCGGCGATCCGGAAGTCGGCCAGCATCGCGAGCGACAACCCGGCGCCTGCCGCAACGCCGTTGACGGCGGCGATGACGGGCTTCGGCATCTGCGCGAGCGTCGTCGCGATCGGGTTGTAGTAGCGCGACACCGACTCGAACGGGCCCTTCGACCCGGCACCGAGCTGCTCGGCGTGCTCACGCAGATCCTGGCCGACGCAGAATCCGCGCCCGGCCCCCGTCAGGACGAGGGCTCGGATCGACGCATCGTCGGCGACCTGTCTGACGGCGGCGAGCAGCGCGGTCTTGCTCGTGTCGGTCAGTGAGTTGAGCGAGTCGGGGCGGTCGAGCGTGACGGTGGCGACGCCGTCGCTCGCGTCGACGAGAACTTCAGAGGTGGCAGACATGGTGACGAGTTTCACACATGGATTTCGTCTGCCTGGCAGGACGCGCAATAATGGTGGGTAACAAGCTGATCGACGAGCACACTGGCCCCCTTGCGAGAGCGGGGAGTCGTGTTCGGCGCGACGGAGGATCGCGGCACGCTTCGACGATGTGGCAGAACCTAGCGCGCCGTGTGGCGCGTTCTCGAAAGGGGTCAACCCATGGCAGCGATGAAGCCCCGGACCGGTGACGGTCCCCTTGAGGTCGCGAAGGAAGGCCGCAGCATCCTGCTGCGCATGCCGCTCGAAGGCGGCGGACGTCTCGTCGTCGAGATGAACGCCGACGAGGCCAAGGCCCTCGGCGCCGCGATCACCGACTGCGTCGGCTGACGCGTTCGTCACGCACCGCTCGAAACAGGCGCCTCATCCCTCCGGGGATGAGGCGCCTGTTCGCGTCGTGCCAGCGCCGGCGGCTGGGTGGCAGCGCGACAGGCAGCCGCGCTGTGTGTCGCCACTCGTGTTCACGAAACTCGTGGCCGAGGGCGAGCAGGCGGGCGTCAGCCCTTGGCGTGCCTCGTGCTCGCGCAACTCGTCGCAGAGGGCGCGCAGGCCGGCGTCAGCGTTTGACGCAGACGAGGAGGCCGTCGCCGACGGGCAGGAGCGTCGTGAGCAGGTCGTCACGTTCGCGCAGCTCCTTGCCGAGGGCGCGCAGACGCTTCGTCGTCTCGTCGCGCACCGCGGGGTCGGCGACGCGGTCATGCCACAGCATGTTGTCGAGTACGATGACGCCGCCGCGCCGCACGAGACGCAGCGCCTGCTCGACGTACGCGGGGTATTCGTCCTTCTCACCGTCGACGAGGACGAGGTCGTAGGCGGCATCCGCGAGGCGCGGCAGCACCGTCAGGGCGCTGCCGGAGATGATGCGGGTGCGCTGGGGCGGGTAACCCGCGCGCTGGTACGCCGCGCGGGCGGCGCGCTGGTGCTCCATGCTGATGTCGATCGTGGTGAGCACCCCGTCAGCCGGCATGCCGTCGAGCAGCCACAGCCCGGACGAACCGGCGCCCGTGCCGATCTCCACGACGGTGCGCGCCGCCGTCGACGCCGCGAGCATGCGCAGGGCAGCGCCCGCGGCGCTCGTCACCGGGGTGGCGCCGAGGTGCTCGCCCTGGATGCGGGCAGCCTCGATGTGCTGGGGCTCGTCGGCGAAATCCTCGGCGTACGCCCAGCTCGCGGGCTTGAAACTGGTCATGGGGGACATCCTAGGGGCGCTCGCAGCCCCACCCGATCCGTGGGTCGGCGCGCGGCTGTGCGCCGATGGCGGCTCCAGGCCCAGTGCAGCCGACTCTGCGCGCAGTGCGGCGCCAGCCCCTGTGCAGCCCACTGTGCGCGGATGACGGCCGTCGAGCTCCGCGGCCCGAGGCGCTCGACGTCTCAGCAGCAGGGCAGCGTTCGGAATGCGCGACAAGAATGCAGCATTCGCAATGGGCCTTCCGCATCCTGAACGCAACTGGGCGTCAGCGGCACGAGGCGGCCAGCCGGCGGGTCCCTCAGCAAGTCCACAGGCATGCCGGGGATAATGGATGCTCGCGGCGCGCCAGCGCCGAGATGCGGTCGGGAGGACCCATGTCGATGTCGAACCCCCGGGGCGCAGTTGCCGACCCCGTTCACCCCGTCAACACGCGCTCGCGTGTGCGTGTCGCCGAGCAGGCGCCGCCTGGCTGGCAGCCGCCGACGTGGGAGGAGATCGTCACCGAGCACAGTGCGCGCGTCTACCGACTCGCCTACCGCCTCACCGGCAACGTCCACGACGCAGAGGACCTGACGCACGACGTCTTCGTGCGCGTGTTCAATTCGCTCGGTTCGTACCGCCCCGGCACCTTCGAGGGCTGGCTGCACCGCATCACGACGAACATGTTCCTCGATCGCATGCGCCGCAAGCAGCGCATCCGCTTCGACGCCCTGGCCGACGACGCCGACGGCCGGCTGCCCTCCGGAGCGGCCGGGCCCGAGCAGGTCGTCCTCGACGCGCAGTTGGACGACGACGTGCAGCGCGCGCTCGACGCGCTGGCCCCCGACTTCCGCGCGGCGGTCGTGCTGTGCGACATCGAGGGCCTCACGTACGAGGAGATCGCCCAGACTCTCGGACTGAAGCTCGGCACGGTGCGTTCACGCATCCACCGCGGCCGGGCCGCCCTGCGCGAGTCGCTCGCGCATCGCTCGCCCGCCGCTCGTGAGGCGCGACGTCGTAGCGTCGTCCAGGCCGCGAAGGAGGGGCTCACGCGACGCCCGGCCGTGGGGCTCACGTGATCCGCCGGTATCGCTCGGGGCATCTGGGCGAAGCCATCGACCTGTACGTCGACGGCAAACTCGACGCGGTGTCGATGCGGTGCGCGGCGCGCCACCTGCTCGTGTGCTCGGTGTGCCGCCGTGACGTCGACGCGGAACGCGTCATCGTTCGTGAGGTGCGCGCGGTGCCCGTCGACCCCGACCGTCATGCCTCCCTCGTCGCAGGGCTGCTCGCTCTGGCGCCGGAGTGCGCGTCGCGGCCGCCGTCAGCGGCGCCTGGCTCCTGCGCCGACGAGGCCATGGTGCTGGAGGCGGCTCCCCACCGCGCTGCGGCTGGTTCCCGGGAGGACGAGATCGCGTGGCAGGATGCCACGCGCCAGCACCCGGCAGCGCGTCGGCGCCGCTCGAACGTGCGGGCGGGGCTCGTCGCGGGTCTCGCGGGCCTCGGCTCGACCGCGGCATGCGTGGGCGCGTTCGTGCTCGTCACACCGTCGCATTCCGCGCCGATGGCGCCGGAGCGCAGTCGCATGGCGAGCGTCGGAAGCGACAGGATCGCGCCCCCGACGATCGATGTCGCGGGCAGCCGCGAGGTCACGCACGGTGAGCGGGTGACGGTGAGTCGCGCCGGATCAGGCAGAATGGCCCCATGAGCGAGTTCGCAGGGGTGACGTACGCGTGAACATTCCATTCATCGACATCAACTCGGGCGAATTCATCATCATCGTCATCATCGCTCTCGTGCTCATCGGGCCGAAGCGGTTGCCGGGTTATGTCGACAAGCTGCGCACGTTCATCCGCACCGCGCGGGAGATGGCCGAGGGAGCGAAGACGCAGCTCAAGACGGAGATGGGCCCCGAGTTCCAGGACGTCGACTGGCGCCAGTACGACCCCCGCCAGTACGACCCGCGCAAGATCGTGCGCGAGGCGCTGTTCGACGATCCCGACGCCGACATCGCGGGCGAGATCGGGCTGAGAGAGCGCACCGCGCAGTCGACCGGCGCGACAGCGGTGGGCGCCGTGGGTGCGGCCGGCGCAGCTGCATACAGCAGCGATAGCGGAGCTGACGGCGTCGGGGCCGGAGGGATCGGAGCGGAGGGCGCCGGCGGTGAGGACGCCTACGGCGTGCCGGCCGCCCCGCGCTCCCACGTCACTGCCGAATACCACCCCGACCGCGTCACGCCCTTCGACGACGACGCAACCTGAGCCCGACCGAACCGGTGCCGGTCGAGCGCTGACCGACCTCGCGGGGGAGTTTCGCTTCCGCGCACACGACGAGAGCCGCAATCCTGACGTGCAGGGTTGCGGCTCTCGTCGTGTGCTCGTTGTACGCGAGTGGCGCGTCAGCTCACAGCTTGGCACTCGGCGTCAGCCCGAGGCTGCGTCCGGCGAGGCCGCGAGCGCGCGTGCCGAGGCCCTTGGCGATGCCGCGCAGGGCGACGGCGGCGGGCGCGTCGGGGTGGCCGACGACGACGGGGATGCCGTGGTCGGCGCCCTCACGCAGGGTCGTGTCGAGCGGGATCTGGCCGAGCAGCTCGACGGGCGCGCCGATCGACTGCGTCAGCGATTCGGCGACGGTGGCGCCGCCGCCCGCGCCGAAGATCTCCTGGCGCGTGCCGTCGGGCAGTTCGAGCCAGGACATGTTCTCGATGACGCCGGCGACGCGCTGCTTCGTCTGCAGGGCGATCGCACCGGCGCGCTCGGCGACCTCGGCGGCGGCCTGCTGCGGCGTCGTCACGACGAGGATCTCGGCGGTCGGGATGAGCTGCGCGACGGAGATCGCGATGTCGCCTGTGCCGGGCGGCAGGTCGAGCAGGAGGACGTCGAGGTCGCCCCAGAACACGTCGGCGAGGAACTGCTGGAGCGCGCGGTGCAGCATCGGGCCGCGCCACACGACGGGCTGGTTGCCGGGCACGAACATGCCGATCGAGATGACCTTCACGTCGTGCGCCTCGGGCGGCAGGATCATGTCGTCGACCTGCGTCGGGCGGTGCGCGACGCCGAGCATGCGGGGCACGGAGAAACCGTAGATGTCGGCGTCGACGACGCCGACCTTGAGGCCCTGCTCGGCGAGCGCGGCGGCGAGGTTCGTCGTCACGGACGACTTGCCGACGCCGCCCTTGCCGGACGCGACGGCGTACACGCGCGTCATCGAACCGGGCTTGGCGAACGGGATCTCACGTTCGGGGGAGGAGCCCTTGAGCTGCTCGCGCAGGTTCTTGCGCTGCTCATCGTTCATCACGCCGAGGTTCACCTGGACGCCCGTGACACCGTCGACGGCCATCACGGCCTTCGTCGTGTCCTCCGTCAGCTTCGCCTTGAGCGGGCAGCCCGCGATCGTCAGGAGGATGGTGACGGCGACGTGGCCGGACTCGGAGACATCGACCGACTCGACCATGCCGAGTTCGGTGATGGGCTTGTGGATCTCCGGATCCTCCACGGTCGCCAGGGCAGCGCCGATGGCGTCGAGAGTGGGGGTGGTCATGCCCTCCATCGTACGGCGTGGTAGTGAGTGGCCTGAGTCACGTCCACCCGGGCCCTCGCGCCCTCATGCCTCCGGGCGCGCGTCCTTCTTGGCCTGCTTCTTCGCGGCCTTCTTCTCCTGCTTCGACGAGCCGGCATCGTCGTCCTCGGCATCGGGCATGGCGAGCATGCCGCGCTCCTCCATCTCCTCGAGCAGCGAACGCAGCTCGGAGCGCACGAAGTCACGCGTCGCCGTCTCACGCATCGCGAGGCGCAGCGAGGCGACCTCTCGGGTGAGGAACTCGGTGTCGGCGAGGTTGCGCTCGTCGCGCGAGCGATCCTGTTCGATGGCGACGCGGTCGCGATCGTCCTGACGGTTCTGCGCGAGCAGGATGAGCGGCGCCGCGTACGAGGCCTGCAGCGACAGCAGGAGCGTGAGGAAGACGAACGGGTACTCGTCGAACTTCAGTGGCGTCATGTTGACCACCACGTAGATGATGATGAAGCCCGACATCAGGATGAGGAAGTTCGCCGTACCCATGTAGCGCGCGAACTTCTCGCTCGCGACGCCGAAGCCCTCGGAGTCGAGGTCGATGCGTGGCAGCACGCGCGCCCGCTTCTCCTGCGGCTGATCGAGGCGGCCGGCGGCGTCGCGTTCGTCGCGTGAGTCCCGACGCGCCTCCTTCAATGCCTCCTTGCGACGCGATTCCTCCCGGGATTCCTTGGCGTCGCGACGCTCGTCCCGCTTCTCGTCACGCCCGCGCTCACGGCGCGAACCCACTTCGCGGCTCACTGCGTCACCCCCGGAAAGGTCTTGTCCTGGCGGAAGTCATGGCGCTCCTCGCGCCAGTCCTCGGGAAGGATGTGGTCGAGCACGTCATCGACGGTGACCGCGCCGAGCAGGCGCCCGTCGTCGTCCACGACCGGCAGCGACACGAGGTTGTACTGCGCGAGGGTGCGCGTCACCTCGCCGAGCGGCGCGTCGACGTTGACCGGGTCGACGGTCGAGTCGACGACGTTGCCGAGCGACGTGTGTGGCGGTTCGCGCAGCAGCCGCTGCGTGTGCACCATGCCGAGGAAGCGTCCCGTCGGCACCTCGAGCGGCGGGCGCACGACGAACACGGCCGACGCGAGCGCCGGCGCGACCTCTTCACGGCGCACGACGGCGAGGGCCTCGGCGATCGTCGCCTCCGGGCCCAGGATGGCCGGTTCGGTCGTCATGAGACCACCCGCGGTGTTCTCGTCGTACGTGAGCAGCCGGCGCAGGGGAGCGGCGTCGGCCGGCTCCATGCGCTGCAGCAGATCCTCGGCCGTCTCGGGCGGCAGATCACCGAGCAGGTCGGCGGCGTCGTCGGGCTCCATCGCCTCGAGGACGTCGGCCGCGCGCTCGGTGTCGAGGGCGGCAATGATCTCGACCTGGTCGTCCTCGGGCAACTCTTCGAGTAGATCGGCGAGCGTGCCGTCGTCGAGGGCGCGCGCCACCTCGGCGCGACGCTTCGGCGTCAGGTCGTGGATGACCTCGGCAAGATCCTCGACGCGCAGGTCGTCGTACGTCTCGAGCAGCCGCTCAGCCGACTGCTCGGTGTGCTGCCGGTTGAGGCCGTAGACATCGCGGATGTCGTGCAGGCTGGTCGATCCGGTGCGCCGACGCGTCAGACGGTGCATGGCGCGCGAGGCGCCCGACGACTGCTCCTGCGCACGGACGAACACCTTCGTCATGTCCCAGTCGCGACGCTGGTTCTGCTCCATCGCCATGTCCTCGACGGTGCCGGTGAACGTCTCGCCGTCCGGCTCGCGGACCGTCACCTGGCGGTCGAAGAGTTCGGCGCACACGAGCGTCTCGTTGTGACGCTGCTCGAAGCGGCGCATGTTGACCAGGCCCGTCGTGATGACCTTGCCCGCATCGATCGACGTCACGCGCGTCAGCGGCAGGAACACGCGGCGCCGCTGCACGACCTCGACGACGAGGCCGATGACGCGCGGGCTCGGGTTCTTGCCGAACACGACGACGACGTCACGCACCCGCCCGACGCGGTCGCCGAGAGGGTCGAAGACGGTGAGGCCGACGAGACGGGCGACGAAGACACGGGTGCTCACGGGTTCACCCTATCGGCGCCCGGTTGGGCGTTCGCTGCGTCGGCGGGCTTGCTGGACCCGCCGGGTTCCGGCGTCGCCTCCTCGGCACGCACGGCGGCGCGGTGCTCACGCTCCGCGGCGGCAGCGGCGGGGCGCGGTTCGCCCGGCGCGCTCGTGCCGAGATCGGCCGCGGGAGCGCTCTGCGCCGCGGCGGGGCTCGTCTGCGCCTCCGGGGAGGCACCTGCCGCGGCATTCTTCGCGGGCGTCGCTCTCGACCCGGACGCCGCTCTCGCTGCTGCCGGCGCCGGCCGGGACGTGGTCTCCTCCGCCTCCGCAGTGGCCGAGGTCTCTGCGTCATCTTGCGCCGGCGCATCAAGGCGCTCACCGCGCAGCACCACCGTCGCCAGGTCGGGGGTGAAGCGCGTGACACGGCACTCCTGCGCCCAGCGCGCGACGATGTCGTGGGCCGGCGCGTTGAGCCGCCCGGCCTTGAGGGCGAATGTCGCGGCCTCCCACACCTCGTCCTCGGGCGTGATGACGTCGGCGTCCGCCTCGAAGGAGACGAGGCGAGCGCGGGACTCCTTCGAACGCGCCACCACCTCGACGCGGCCGAGGTGCTCGGGGGAGAACTGCTCGCCCGGGCCGCTCACCGTGTACGCGACCCCGGCGAGGTGGACGTGCCAGACCGGCGCCGAGCCGGCAGGCGAGGTGATCCACAGCAACCCCGACTTGGCGAGGGCCTCGGTGACAAGACGGTCGGTGGCAGGCTTCGCGGCAGTCATACCCTCATTGTTTCATCACGATTTCGTTGCGAACGCCGGGCGCGAATCGCCGTGAGCCGATGCCCGCAGCTCTTGTGCGACTGCGTCGCCCCCCTGCAACGACGCGGAGAACGATCCCCACCCGCCCGTCGGCAGCTGCGCTGCGCGGCGCAGGACGCCGCCGTCGAGCCCGCCCTCGTTACCACGACCTCTGGCATGATGAGGAATCGGTGAACCGGTACGGATTCTGCACGACTCACGACGAGCCGGGGGGGAAACCGAGATCGGCCGGCGCGCGTCCCAGACGTACACGGGCCGCGCCAGAGCCCAGATCGCTCACCACGATCTCGATCGAAGGGAAAGTGCCATGCAGCACCACGAAATCAGCCGCCGCGCCATCGTCACCGGCGCCGGCGCCACCGGCACGCTCGCCGTCGTCGGCCTCATCGGCTCGGGCACGGCGTCCGCCGCGAACCCCGTCCTGCAGACCGGCAGCAAGGGCAGCGCCGTCACCACCCTCCAGAAGCGCCTCAACGCCCTCGGCTATTGGTGCGGCAACCCCGACGGCGCCTTCGGCGCCCAGACCAAGCAGGCCGTCCTCGCCGTGCAGAAGGTCGCAGGCCTCGCCCGCGACGGCGTCGTCGGCGCCCGCTCATGGGATGCGCTGAACCGCGGCGTCCGTCCAAGCAGCCGTCGCGGCGGCAACCGCATCGAGGTCGACAAGAGCCGCCAGATCGTCATGGTCGTGCGCGGCGGCTCCGTCAAGTACATCTTCAACACCTCGACCGGCAACGGCCAGACCTTCACCTACTACGGCCGACGCATCAAGGCCGTCACGCCCTCCGGTGAATACAAGACGTACCGCTCCGTCACCTCCGGCTGGGACTACGGCGCCCTCGGTGGCCTCTACCGCCCGTTCTACTTCAACGGCGGCATCGCCCTGCACGGCTCCAACGACATCCCGGCCTACCCCGCCTCCCACGGTTGCTGCCGCATGTCCTGCGCCGCACAGGACTTCCTCATCGGCTCCAAGCTGCTCTACATCGGCGAAGCCGTCAGCGTGTACTGATTCCTCTCACGGGCCGGCTTCCGGCTCACCGTCGGCCGGGGCGCATGCGCCCCGGCCGTCGTGTTCGCTCGGTGCGCCGGCCGTTCGGGCCGAAACGCCCGCACCCGCTTCTCGTTCTCGACCTCGCAGGCTCGGTCGAGAACTCGGCGGATTCGAGCGTTTCGGCGTCCGCGTCGATGGTGTTCACCGGCGGGGCCGGTGCCTCGTGATGTCGCGCTCTGCGGCATCGCGGCCGCACACCGTCGGGCGCCCGGCAGCTCTAGCCGCGCCGCAGGTCGCCTGCCCAGATCAGTTCCTCTTTCGAGCTGGACGCCCGCGCGGTGTCGCACCGAGCGGGGAGATGACGAGGGTGAGCCTGCGAGCCGTCGTCATCTGCCCACCGGAACGGCGTGAGGGACGATTCACCGGCTCCAGACGTCGCGCATCCAGGCCTCGACATCGTCGGGGTCGCGCGGCAGCGACGCCGACAGGTTCTCGTTGCCGTCCTCCGTGATGAGGATGTCGTCCTCGATACGCACACCGACGCCGCGGAAACGATCCGGCACCAACTCGTCGTCCGCCTTGAAGTACAGGCCCGGCTCGATCGTGATGATCATGCCCGGCTTCAACTCGGCGTCCATGTAGTCCTCCTTGCGCGCAAGGGCGCAGTCATGGACGTCGAGGCCGAGGTGGTGGCTCGTACCGTGCACCATCCACCGACGGTGGAACTGGCCGTTCTCCGGGTCGAGCGTCGCCTCGACGTCGACGCCGTCAGGCAGCAGACCCCAGCCGTGCAGACGCTCCGCTATGACGCGGATCGCCGCGGCATGCACGTCCGAGAACTTCGCGCCCGGCTTCGCCGCCGCGAGCCCAGCCTCCTGCGCCGCGAGCACCGCCTCGTACACCTCACGCTGCGCAGGGGAGTACGTGCCGTTGACGGGCAGGGTTCGCGTCACGTCAGCGGTGAACAGCGAGTCGACCTCGACGCCCGCGTCGACGAGGATGAGGTCGCCGTCCTTGACGTCGCCCGTGTTCTTGATCCAGTGCAACGTATTCGCGTGATCACCGCTCGCACAGATCGAGTCGTAGCCGACGCCGTTGCCCGCATGGCGTGCATGCAGGCCGAAGACACCCTCGACCCAGCGCTCACCGCGCCCGCGACGCACCGCCTCCGGCAGGTCGGCGACGACGGCCTCGAACCCGCGCGCGGTCGCGTCGCACGCCTCGCGCATCTGGCCGACCTCCCACGCATCCTTCGTCAACCGCGCCGTCGACAGCCACCGGCCGAGCTCCAGATCGCGCTCCTGCGCCTTCTCGGCGGTGGCCTCGTCGAGGTGGGCGCGGATCTGCTCGACCTGCGCCGTGACGTCGACGTCAGCGTCACGCACGACGAGCACCTCCGTCGCGCCCGCGTCTTTGGCCGCAGCGTCGGCGAACTCATCGATGTGACGAGCGGTGATGCCGAGCTCGTTCGCCATGTCCTCGAGCGACGGTCGCGCACCGACCCAGAACTCGCCGTAGCGGCTGTCACCGAAGAACTCCTCGGTGTCGCGCCCGGCGAGCGGGCGGAAGAAGATCTGCGCCTCGTGCCCGCCCTCGGCCAGCGGCTCCAGGACGAAGACGGCGTCCGGCTCGCGGTCCGCGCCGAGACCCGTCAGCCACGCGAACGCGGTATGCGGACGGAACACGTAGTCACAATCGTTGCTGCGCACCTTCAACCCGCCGGCGGGCACGACGAGACGGGCCCCCTCGAAGGCCGCCGAGAGGGCCTCGCGTCGCGCGGGCGTCAGGTCGGCGACCTCGGCGCGGGGCGTCGGCTCGGTGCCGCGCGGCGCCCACCCGGAGGCGACGAACTCTCGGAAGGCCGCCCCACCCGGGCGGCTGCGGTGCTCTGCTGTCTGCTGCTTCTCACTCACCCGTCCATTCTGCACCCCGGCCCCCGACACATGGCGGACGGTGTGCGCCCAGTTGGCCGCATCCCCCACAATGGCTGGGCCGACAGAAGTGACGAGACGAGGTGCAGGCGCGACATGGTGAATCCCGACGGTCCCCAGGCCACCCCGACACCGCCGTCGGCGACCCCGTTGCCGACGCCGCGTCGTGCCGCGCCGAGCAGCGCCGAGAGCCGCCCTGTGCAGGCCCGCCCCACGAAACCCGCCGCGGCCACGACGAGCGCCCCGCGGATGCCACGTACCGGCGCGACGCGGGTGCGCGGTCGGGCGATGTCCGTCATCCGTCCGAGCGGGCCGCCGACGAAGCCGATCTCGGTGCGCGGCACCAACGACCGCGTCTCCGAGTGGCACACGCGCTCCGTCATCGACTTCTGCCTCCGCCTCGGAGAGGCGATGCTCGTCACCGGCGCATCCGTGGCCGACACCACCGCGTCGCTGCTGCGCGTCGGGCGCGCCTACGGGCTGCAGGGCGCGCACGTCGACATCACCTACACGTCCGTCACGATCTCGATGCATCGCGGCGTGCACCGCGACCCGATCACCGTCATGCGCATCATCACGCACTTCGGCACCGACTACTCGCGGCTCGAGGCGTTGCACGCCCTCGTGCGCGACATCGCCAGCGACCCCGACGACCCGGGCGAGATCGACGACAACCTCTACACCCTCGAACGCATCCTCGAGCAACCGCACGTGTACCGCCGCGGCGTCATCACCTTCGCGTGGGCGCTCATGGGAGCAGGCGTCGCGATGCTGCTCGGCGGCAGCACGGCCATGGTCCTCGTCGCCGGGCTGTCCACGGCGGTCGTGGACCGCATCCAGTACGCCGTCGCGCGCGCCGGTGTCTCCGCGTTCTTCGGGCAGATGCTCGGTGCGATGTTCGCGACGGCTGTCGCCGTCGGCCTGCTCGTCGTCCACCAACACGCGGAGACGATCATGTGGCTCGGACAGGTGAGACCCTCCCTGGTCGTCGCCTCCAGCGTCGTCGTGCTCCTCGCAGGCATGAGCGTCGTGACGGCTGCGCAGGACACGCTCGACGGCTTCTACCTGACCGCCGGCGCGCGCACCTATGAGGTCGTCCTGCTCACCGGCGGCGTCGTCGCGGGCGTGCTGCTCGTCCTGAGCATCGCCCAGCGCTTCGGCGTCGACCTCGTCATCATCGAACGCTCCAGCAGCTTCGCCGGCTCTGTTCTCACCCAGATCGTGGCAGCCGCACTCATCGCCGGTGCCTTCGCCGTCTCCGCGTACTGCGCTCCGCGCACCGTGCTCGCCGCCGTTCTCACCGGCGGATTCTCGTGGCTGCTGTTCGGGACGCTCATGTGGGGTGTCGGCACCAGCGAGCCCGTCGCCGCAGGAGGTGCGGCCCTCGTCGTCGGGGCGCTGGCACCATTCGTGGGGACGCGGGTGCACGTGCCGAGCATCGCACTCATCACCGCGGGCATCGTGCCCTTGCTGCCGGGGCAGGCGGTCTACCGGGGCATCATGATGTTCATCACCGAGGGCGAGAACACCCTGTGGCAGACCACTCTGCTCAACGCCGTCCTCATGGGCCTCACGCTGTCAGTCGGGGTGTCGCTCGGCACGCTGCTCGGCCGTCAGGTCAGCGCGGGCGCCGACTCGCTCACCGCGCGCGTCGTGCGACGGACCGTCAGCGAGACGACGAACGACACCGCCGCCTGAGCGGCGCGGAGTGCGTCAGCGGGCCGTGCTCGAGGCGGTTGCGCTGGGCGGGCGGACGGTGCCCGAGCTCTGGGCGGGCTTCGATGCTGCGGATGACGAGGCAGGCGCCGGGGACGCACCCGACGACGACGGCGCTGACGACGCGCCCGACGACGACGGTGCGACGCTCGTCGTCGGCACCGCCGCCGGAGTCGTGCCACTGGCCGTCGAGCCGGCGTCACCCTTCTTGGTCCACGACCAGCTCGCGAGCAGCGCCGTCAGCGCCGACTCGTCGCGGGCGGCGTCAGCCTTCGCGCCGGTCAGGGTGACGGAGTACAGCACCTTGTCGTGCGCGAGCATCACGTAGCTGCGCTTGAGGGCGACGTTCTTCTCCGTCGAGGTCGCCGTGAAGCCGACGGCCTTCTCACCGCCGACGGTGCGGTCGGGCAGGGCGGCCACCGATGCGCCGCTCTGCTTGGCCTGCAGCGACGCCCGGCGCAGCGTGCCCTCCAGCTCGGGCGCAGGCGTGACGCTGGAACGCGCGACGACGATCGTGGGCGCGACGTCGTGCGCGAGAGTCGACGACGACAGATAGGCGACCGATTTCGGCTGGGACGTGAGATTCCACCCAGCTGGCACGACGAAGTTGAACGTGCCGTCCGAGCTGACGACGGACCCGGGGCTGGGGGAGGTGATGGCGCTCGGGTTGGACGACGCCGTCGTCGCCGAGGAGCTCGCGCTGAACGGGGTCTGGGTCGCCGCGACGTCCTTGGGGTCGGCTCCCGAGCTGCACGCACTCAACGCGACGAGGCCGGTGGCCGTGACGAGCGCTGCGACGCCGCGTGCGGCCCGACGGAGCGAGCGGCGGCGCGCTCGCGGGGTCATGTCGAGGGGGCCCTGCTTCACCATGGTCGAAACCCTAGCGACGCGAGCGGTCTCAGCGTGTGCGGCGCGCGGCGCGGGCAGCGCCCTGTGATGACAACCACGGCGTCACCGGGCGACGCCACAGCAGGTAGACGGTCGTGAGGCCGAGCGTCATCGTCACCGCGCCGATGAGGGCGCCGGGGCCGAACGAGCGCACGCCGGACAGCAGGAAGGTGAAGGTGTAGACGATGGCGAGGACGGTCGCGCACGTGCGCCCGGAGGCGCGACCGCGCAGACACAGGCGCGCCACGAGTAACCACAGCACGACGAAGAATGCGCCCGTGACGAGACCGAACCAGCGGGCCTGATCCGTCGCCCGTTCCAACTCCCCGGCGGGCAGGGTGCGCCGCTGGAACTCGTGCGCGAGCCGCGCCGTCTGAGCGCGGGTGCCGTCACGATCGAGCCATGCCACGAGCGTCGAGACGGCCTGCACGAGCGCACCGGCCATCATGCAGGCAACGGCCCGCCGCACCGGACGCGGCGAGTGCTCACCCATGCCTGCTCTCACGGGCAGCAACACTAACCTGTCACCCATGCGTATCGACCTGCACACCCACTCGAACCGCAGCGACGGCACGACGAGCCCCGCCGACGTCGTCGCGCAGGCCTCGGAGGCGGGGCTCGACGTCGTCGCGCTCACCGACCACGACACGACCCGCGGGTGGGACGACGCCGCCGACGCCGCGCGCCGCGTCGGCATCGACGTCGTACGGGGCATCGAGATCTCCTGCCGCCATCGCGGCATCAGCATCCACCTGCTCGCCTACCTTCCGGCCCCCGAGGGAGAGCTGTTCGACGAGATGGAACGTGCCCGCGAGTCGCGGGTGACGCGCGCCGAGCGCATGGTCGAGCGGCTCGGACGCGACGTGCCGATCACGTACGAGCAGGTGCTCGCGCAGGCGGGGCCGGACGCGACGATCGGGCGCCCCCACATCGCCGATGCGCTCGTCGCGAACGGCGTCGTGCCCGATCGCAGCACCGCCTTCGAGCACCTGTTGAGCAATTCGGGCCCCTACCACGTCGGTCACTACGCCATCGACCCGGTGCGCGCCGTCACCCTCGTGCGCGCGGCCGGCGGGGTGCCCGTCATGGCGCACCCCTTCGCGGACGTCCGTGGACGCGTCGTCGACGACGCCGTCATCGAGGAGATGATCGACGCCGGGTTGCTCGGCCTCGAGGCCCACCACCGCGACCACACGCCCGAGCAGGTGCGCCACGCCCGCGACCTCGCGCGGACGCACGATCTGCTCGTCACCGGCTCGAGCGATTACCACGGCGACGGCAAGCCGAATCGACTGGGGGAGAACACGACCGAGCCCGACCAGTACGAACGCCTCGTCGCGCTCGCGACGAGTGACGTGGGAGTCGTGCGCGGGCGCTGACGCGGTGCTGATGGCGGGTGCCGGGCGTCCGGCGGGCATGACGACGGCGCCGGAGCGAGCCCTGCTCACCCCGGCGCCGGACGCGTCGTCGACGGATGCCTGATCGAGGTGGCCCCGGCTCGAACCCGGGCACCCGATCATCTTCCCCTCAGCGTTTGAGGCGCGAACGCAACGCACTCACGACGGCTCCCAGGCCATGCGTGGGCTGCTTCGTGGTCGAGGCGGCGAGAGCGTCGCCGTCGCCGTCCGCGACGGCCTCGCGCGAAGCCTTCTCCTCGTCGGTCTCGCGTGCGCCCCATTCGCCGAGGCGGCGGAGGCGCTCGGTGCGCAGCGCCGCGATGCGCCCTCGATCGGTGCGGTACTCGAGGTCGGCGACGGTGACGGTGCCGGAGCGCAGGTCCACCTGTTCACCGATGTAGCGGAACAGCACCGCCAGCGTCGCGACGACGGGGACGGCGAGGAAACCGCCGATGACGCCATGGTCCTCGGAGCCGGCCGCGATGCCGAGCAGCACGAGGACAGGGTGCAACGACATCGAGCGGCTCTGCAGCAGCGGCTGCAGGATGTGCCCCTCGAGCTGCTGCACGAGGATGATGATGACGAGGACGATGATCGCTGTCGTCACCCCCTTCGTCACCAGCGCGACGAGGACGGCGAGTGCGCCGGCGACCGTCGCACCGACGATCGGGATGAACCCGCCGAAGAACGTGATGACGCACAGCGGCAGGGCCAGCGGCACACCGCATGCGATGAGACCGATGCCGATGCAGACCGAGTCGATGGCCGAGACGATCGCCTGGGTGCGGATGAACCCGGACAGGGTCTGCCACGCGCGGGTGAACACCTCGGTGACGTGAGCGCCGGTGCGCTCACCCGTGACGAGCCGCACCCACGGTAGGAAGCGGTCCCCGTCCTTGATGAAGAAGAACGCGAGGATGAGGCTGAGGACGAGGGTGACGAGGATGCTGCCGACCGTCGTCACGCCGCTGAAGACGCCCGAGGCGATGGCATCGCCCGACGTCTTGAGCTTCTCGTTGATCACGTTGACTGCGTTGTCGATCTGGGTCGCCGGGATCTTCAACGGCGGGCCCTGCAACCAGCGTTGGATCTGGGAGACGCCCTCCATCGACTTGCGTGCCAGCTCGGGCGCCTCGGCTGCGACGGTCGGGACGATCGCGGCGATGATGCCACCGACGACGAGCAATCCGCCGAGCACGCTCGAGAGCGCCGCCAGGGCGGGGCGCACGCCGCGGCGACGCAACCAGGCGGCAGGCGGCCACAGGACGGTCGTGATGAAGAGACCGAGGATCAGCGGCAGGATGATGACCCAGAACGGTGTGAGCGCTCGCCACACGAGATAGAACGTGACGATGATGATGCTGATCCGCAACGACCAGCGCGCGAACGAGGCGAAACCGTCCGAGATGATGCGCGAGCGGTCCTCGGACGCCCGTGACTCGGGCTCGTGCGGGTCCTGCTTCTCGACGCGGGCATCGCGGTTGCGTGCGTCGAGCGTCAGCTCGTCGCGCTCTTCGGGCGGGGTGGACGGAGGCGAGGCGGAATCGGCCGGTAGCGGCGTCGAGTCATCGGCCGCGGGCGGCGTCAGGGCCGGGTCCGGAGGTGAGGCAGGCATGGGTGCCCTTTCGGATCAACGCTCATTTGTCGTGAAGCGTACTGAGAGTGATGACACAGGCGCGAATGCGGCGCGAGGCGCCCGGTGCTCGCCCGCGTCACGTCTGAACGAGTGCGGACGGCGCCGGGCGCCTCGCGCCGGGAGGGTGCGTCAGTCGGCGGCAGACGTCTCACCCGCGCCACCGCGGGTGCGACGGCGACGTCGGCGCGGCTGCGACGAACCGCCGGAGCCCTCGGTGCTCGCGGCGTCACGGCGCGGGCGACGCTCGCTCGAGCCACCCGAGGCCTGACGTTCGCCGCCGCGACCACCGGAGCGCCCGCCTCGTCCCCCCGATCGGCCGCGCTCGTCGTCACGGCGCGGACGACGCTCGCCGCGCTGATGCGAGTCGCCTCGCCCCGTCTCTCCAAGATCTTCGACGCGCTCGGCGTCGAGGCCTTGGCGGGTGCGCGCCGACTTGGGCAGGCTGCCGGTCGCGTTCGCGGGGATCTCGAGATCCTCGAACAGGTGCTCGGAGCTGGAGTACGTCTCCTCGGGTTCGGGGATGCCGAGGTCGAGGGCCTTGTTGATGAGCGCCCAGCGGTGCAGGTCGTCCCAGTCGACGAGGGTGACGGCGATGCCCGTCTTGCCCGCGCGGCCGGTGCGGCCGATGCGGTGGACGTACGTCTTCTCGTCCTCCGGGCACTGGTAGTTGATGACGTGCGTGACGTCCTCGACGTCGATGCCGCGCGCGGCGACGTCGGTCGCGACGAGGACGTCGACCTTGCCCGAACGGAACGCACGCAGCGCCTGCTCTCGGGCGCCCTGGCCGAGGTCGCCGTGCAGCGGAGCGGCCGCGAAGCCGCGCGAGATGAGCTCGTCGGAGACCTTGGCGGCCGTGCGCTTGGTGCGGCTGAAGATGATCGTCAGGCCGCGGTCCTTCGCCTGCAGGATGCGGGCGAGCATCTCGACCTTGTCCATCGCGTGCGCGCGGTAGACGAACTGCTCGATGTTGGAGGCCGTCTCGGCCTCGCTCGCGTCGTCCTGCATGGCGCGGATGTGCGTCGGCTGCGTCATGTAACGACGCGCGAGGGTGACGACGGCGCCCGGCATCGTCGCGGAGAACAGCATCGTCTGACGCCCACCCGGCGTCATTGCGAGGATCTTCTCGACGTCGGGCAGAAAGCCCAGGTCGAGCATCTCGTCGGCCTCGTCGAGCACGAGGCAGCCGACGTACGCCAGGTCGAGGTGACCACGCGTCGCGAGGTCGATGATGCGACCCGGCGTGCCGACGATGACCTCGACACCTTTCTCGAGGCGCTCGACCTGCGGCTCGAACGCGCGACCGCCGTAGATCTGCGCGATGCGGATGCCGCGCTTCTTCGCGGCGGCCTCGAGGTCGGAGGCGACCTGGACGGCGAGCTCGCGCGTCGGGACGACGACCATCGCCTGCGGCTTGCCCTCGGGCGCGGGGACGGCGGCCTTCGACGTCTCACCCGGCGCGGTGACGCGGCTGAGCAGCGGCACTCCGAAGCCCAGGGTCTTGCCGGTGCCGGTGCGCGCCTGGCCGATGATGTCGTGCCCCGAGAGCGCGACGGGCAGCGTCATCGCCTGGATGGGGAAGGGATGGACGATCCCCTTCTCTTCGAGGGCGGCGACGATGTCGGGGTGGATGCCGAAGTCGGCGAATGTCTGCTCGGCGATGGGCTCAGGGGCCGCTTCGGCCTCGATGGAGGTGATGCCGGCGGAGTCGAGCTCGGCAGCCGTGGGCTGGTTGTCGTTGATCACGATCGTGCTTCCTGTGTCGCCCCGGGGCCTCGGAGGCCGCGCCGGGGATGATGAGAGCCGATCGGAGGTCTGCGCGCCGCGCGGCCTCGCGTGCGGAGGTGGGCGGCGGGAGTGGGCGTCTGTCGTATGACGCCCGCACGTGCCGGGAGGGGCCGATCGGTCACCCGTGGTCATCTCGAGTCTACCCACGCGCGCCACACCTGTTCGACGCCACGCTACGATCGCTGCATGAGCGAGCCTGTGACGCCTGATCCGAGCCCTTCACGCACGATCGAGGACGAGACGTACCGGGCGGGGGTGATCGACCTGCTGAGCGTCATCGCCTACGGCGAGCTCTCCGGCGCCTTCGCGACGGTGGCGGACGCCGCTCGCGCCCCGCGCCTCGACCACAAGCTGGCGCTCGCGCGCATGGCGCGCGGCGACTTCGACCACTACGAGCAGCTCGCCGGCCGTCTGCGCGCCCTCGGCGTCGAGCCCGAGGACTCGATGCAGCCGTTCACGGCCGCCATCGATGAATGGCACCGTCGTACGCCGCCCGCCGACTGGTACGAGGGCCTCATGAAGGCCTACGCCGGCGCCGCGATCGCGACGGATTTCTACTCGGAGATCGCGCGCTACGTCGACCCCGAGACGCGTTCGCTCGTCGAGCGTGCCGTCGACAGCGATGAGCAGGACGCGTTCATCATGAGCGTGCTCAGCGACGCCATCGCGGCCGACCCGCGAGTGGGTTCGCGTCTCGCACTGTGGGGGCGCCGCCTCGTCGGTGAGGCCCTCAGTCAGGCTCAGCGCGTCGCCGCGACCCACGACGGGCTGACGGCCCTGCTCGTCGACGACGGCTCCGGCGTCGGCGCGGACCTCGCCGAGCTGACGCGCATGTTCGAGCGACTGACGTCGAATCACACGCGCCGCATGGAGGCCTTGGGGCTCACGGCGTGAGCGCCTGACCTCTGACCTGATCGCGGAAACGAAGAAGCCCGGCCCCACGAGGGGCCGGGCTTCTTCACCTGCGCAGCGGAGCTGCGCGAGCGACGGATCAGACGCGGTTCTTGCGACCCACCAGCGTGAGGTAGATGGTGATGAGAACCATCGCGCAGATGATGCCCACGATGAAGGGGATGATCTCGAAGCCGCCGTTGGAGTTCTTGTAGCCGAACTGGGTGGTCAGCCAGGAGCCGAGGGCGGAGCCGACGATGCCGAGGATGATCGTCATGATGATCCCCATGTTCTGGTCGCCCTTGAGGAACAGGCGGGCGAGGGCGCCGATGATGAGGCCGCCGATGATCGAGCTGATGATGCCCATGGTGAGTCTCCTATGAGTTCGGCTGGGCTCCGGTATGTCCCAACGTTTGTCTCCACCTAAGCCAATCGGCGGTCGCATTTCAACCATCGAGACCGGCGAGGTGCTAGATGCGTTATTCCTTCGTTACGCGACGGCGGGCGTTCACCCCTTTGGGGTGAACGCCCGTGACCGCTTCGGGTGAACGTCAGCCGCCGAAGCCGACGCGGCCCTTCTGCTCCGCCGCGATGTCGACGTAGCCGATGGCGGAAGCCGGCACGGTGACGCTGTGGCCGCGCTCGTCACTCAGCGTGAGCGGGGTGCCGCTGTCGAGAGCCGCGCGCACGTGCTCGCGCACCGCGTCGGCGTTCTCGTGCGAGTCGATGACGACCTCGCGGGCGACGTTCTGGACGCCGATTCGAACCTCCATGGTTCTCCTCCTTCTCGTCGCGTGCGGAACGCGATCAGTGGTGGACGTGTGGGTGAGATCAGCGTGCCCCATCGGCGACGCCGGAATCATCCCAGGGGTGAGAGGCCGCGCGACTCACCCGTCGTATGGGTGCAACGCCTCAGCGCTCGATTTCATCCCCGCCGGTCTTCGGGAACCCGCCGAGGCCGCGCCAGCCCAGCAGACCGACGATGCGCGCGGCCTCCGCGCGGGGGATCGGCGAACCCGTCGTGATCCAGTAGCGCGCGACGACCTGCGACATGCCGACGAGGGCGACGGCGACGAGCGTCGCCTGCTCCGTCGGAAGCTCCGTGTCCTCCTGCACGACCTTGGCGACCTCGGCCGCGGTCTCCGTCAGCATGCGTTCGACCTTCTCGCTGACGGCGGGCTCGTTCGTCAGATCCGATTCGAAGACGAGGCGGAAACCCGCGTCCTCGCGCTCGACGAAGGCGAAGAACGCGCCGATCGCCGCGGCGACGCGCTGGCTGTTGTCGGACGTCGACTCGATGGCCTCGCGCACGAGGAGCGGCACCTCACGCGTGTGCTGCTCGAGCAGCGCCAGGTACAGGTCGAGCTTGCCGGGAAAGTGCTGGTAGAGCACCGGCTTGCTGACGTGGGCGCGCTCCGCGATCTCGTCCATCGCCGCACTGTGGTAGCCGGATTCGACGAAGACGGACTGCGCCGCCTCCATGAGTTGGGCTCGCCGCGCCGATCGGGGGAGGCGTCCGCGTTTGGTCGAATCGTCCACGTGGGTCATGGATGAGGCTCCTTGCTCGTCGGTCATAAGCTGGGTGCGACTTTATCGCCCATGGGCCATCTCGGTGGCCCGGTCACGGAATGAGGTGCCTGTGCGAGACGCCCGGCCCGACGATCCCGGCGCCCGACGATACGCGCGCCACCACTCGCTGGCCGGCTTCGGGGTGACCGGGCAGCGACGGTTGGCAGCGGCGCGGGTGCTCGTCGTGGGCGCCGGCGGGCTCGGCTCACCCGTCATCTCCTCGCTCGCCGGCTGCGGCGTCGGGCACCTCGTCGTCATGGATCCGGACGTCGTGGAGATCTCCAACCTGCCGCGTCAGCTCATCCACACCGAAGCCGCGATCGGCACGGCGAAGGTGACGTCGGTGCAGCGCGCCGTCGCGGCGCAGAACAGTGGTGTCGAGGTGAGTGCGCTGCCCGAGCGCCTCAGCGTGACGCGGGCGCTCGAACTCGTCGCCGAGGTCGACGTCGTCGTCGACTGCACCGACAGCATCGAGGCTCGCTACGTGCTCAACGACGCCTGCGTGCTGCTCGGCGTACCGCTCGTGTGGGCGTCGATCGCGCAGTATGCAGGGCAGTTCGGCGTCGTCGAGCCCGCAGTCGGGCCGTGCTATCGGTGCGTCTTCCCCGATCCGCAGGCCGTCGCCGGGCTCGCGACGTGCGAGGAGGCGGGGGTGCTCGGCGTGCTGCCGGGCGTGCTCGGCGCGATGCAGGCCGTCGAGGTGATCAAGCTGTGCTCCGGCATCGGCGCTCCGGCGCGCGATGCGATCCGGTTGTACGACGCCCTCGGCGCGACGATGGCGACGCTGCCCGTCGCGCGCGACCCCGAGTGTGGCGTCTGTGGGCTCGAAGCGGGGTACTTCGAGGGGGTTGCCGGCCTCGAGGGGGTGGATGCGCCTCCAGGGTTCGCTGATTTCGGTGGATCTGGTGGTTTTGGTGGTCTCGGTGCGGCGGGTGGCCCTGGGGCCGACGGGCGCGCGGCGGCGTCAGGCGCGGTGGCCGAGATCGGGCCGCAGGAGTGGCCGGACGCGGGGTTCGTCCTCGTCGACGTGCGCAACCCCGATGAGGTCGAGGCGGCGCCGTTGCCGCCATGGATGACGGTGGGCGCCGACGAGACGTTCGTCGAACCGTGGGCCGGCGGCTGGAACGAGGCGACGCGAGCGTCCGTGCACGCGCGGGTGGGGGAGCGCGACGTCGTGCTCGTCTGTGCGCGCGGTGCGCGTTCGCGTGCGGCCGCGGGGGTGCTGGGTGCGAGTGCGATGGAGCATGCTGCTGCGTCGGGCCGGGAGGCGGACTCTGGTCAGGATGCGACGCCGGGCGATGATGCGGCGGCTGACGGATCGTCGAGGCGCTCGGGTCGCATCCTGAGTGTGCGTGGGGGCCTGGCGGCGGCGTCATGAGGCCGGCATGACGGGCGGGGCACGCGACGAACTGAGCGAATCGGTCGCCGAGGTCGTCACCGACGTGCCGCCGGGGCGCGTGACGACGTACGGTGCCATCGCCGCGGTCGTCGGCACGGGCGCACGCCAGGTGGGGCGCATCCTCGCGGACGGTCGGCCGGGGTGGCCGTGGTGGCGGGTGACGAACGCGCGGGGGCTGTTGCCGGAGGCGCTGAGGGCGCAGGCGTTCGAGCAGTACGAGGCGGAGGGGACGCCGACGCGAGGTGAGGGAGTCGACCTGCGTCGGGCTGGTTGGGTGCCTCCGTTCTGACGGGTGGGTGACGAAAAATTCCGCGGAATCCCGGCGTTGTCGGCGCGCTGTGCTGGGATGACATCATGACGAATCACGAGGGTTTGACGGCGCAGACGCCGGCCGGCGCGCCCGTCCAGGGCGAGGCCGCCCTGCCGATCGCTGCGCTGCCGCCGAGCGTGGTCGAGGGCGTCGTGGCGAGCGTCGATCCGACGCGTCTCACCCCGGCGCTGCGTGGCGCGACGCAGACCGAAGCGGCGGCGCCGCTCGATCTCGATCCTGCGCAACAGGCCGTGCTCGAGGCCGACGATCGGGTGCTCCACGTCGTCGGCGCGCCCGGCACGGGCAAGACGACGCTCGCCGTCGAACTCGTCGCGCAGGCCGTGGAGGGTGGTGCGCGTCCCGATGAGTGCGTCCTGCTCTCACCGACGCGCGTGGCAGCCGGGGCGTTGCGCGCCCGCGTCACGACCCGCGTGGGCGGCACCTCGAGCGAGCCGATCGCGCGCACCCCGCAGGCGCTCGCGTTCGGCATCCTGCGCATGCGCGCCGCGATGGACGACCTGCCGGCGCCGCGCCTGCTCGCCGGTCCGGAGCAGGACGTCGTGCTCAAGGAACTGCTCGAAGGCCACCGCCTCGGCCTCGGCGCGGCGCCTGCCTGGCCCGAGGATCTGGCGGAGGCGCTGACGACGCGCGGGTTCCGCAACGAACTGCGCGACCTCATCATGCGCGCGGTGGAGTGGGACGTCAGCAGCGACCACCTGCGCCGGCTCGGCGCCGAGCACGGGCGCGACGAGTGGATCGCGGCCGCGGACGTCCTCGACGAGTACGACGACGTCACCGCCCTGTCACGTCCGGGAGCGTTCGACCCGGCCTGGATCCTCGGTGCGGCGGCGCAGGCGTTGCGCGAGAACGAGACGCTGCGCGAGCGGGTGCGCGCCCAGCTGAGACTCGTCGTCATCGACGACGCGCAGGAACTCACGCGCGCGTCCGTCGGTTTCCTCACCGAACTCGTCGGCCCGGGTCAGCGGCTCGTCCTGCTCGGCAACCCCGACGTCACGGTGCAGGCCTTCCGCGGCGCCGACCCGCGCTACCTCGAGCAGGTCGCGGCACAGCACGGCGCGAGTCGACGGTTCGTGCTCGGCTACGGCCACCGTCAGCCCCGAAGGCTCGCGGAGGTGGTCGAACGCGTCACCGCGCGCATCGGCAGCGTCGACGGCATCGCGCACCGCAGCGTCGTCACGCGCCCCGGTGGGGGCGTCGACGTCGCGCTGCTGCGCAGCGGCGCGCAGGAAGCCGCCCACATCGCGGGGGTGCTGCGTCGAGCACACCTCAAGGACGGGGTGGCGTGGAAGGACATGGCCGTCATCGTGCGAGCCGCTGCCGGAACGTCGGCGCTGCGGCGCGCCCTCAACGCGGCCAAGGTGCCCGTGGCCGTCCCTCCGGCGTCCTTGGCCCTGCGCGACGAACCCGCCGTGCGGCCGTTCCTGCACGCCCTCGAGATCGTGACGAGCCGGACGCGTGGCTCGGAACAGGCCCCGGTCGACGGCGACGCCGATGCCTCGCGGGCGGGCGTCAGTGCCGACCTCGCCCTCGACCTGCTCACCTCGCCGCTCGGCGGAGCCGACCCGGTCGTGCTGCGACGACTGCGACGTTCGCTGCGCCGTGAGGAACTGGCCGCCGGCGGCAACCGCGTCTCCGACGAGCTGCTCGGCGCCTGCCTGCTCGAACCGGCGCTGCTCGTCTCCCTCGGCCCCGAAGCGGCGCCTGCGCGCCGGGTGTCACGTGTTCTCGCGGCAGGGGCGGCCGCGCTGAAGGCCGCTCCGCCCCACGACGACGCCGAGCACGTGCTGTGGCAGATGTGGCAGGCCAGCGGCCTCGCCGAGGCGTGGGAGGCGAACGCGTTGGCCGGGGGAATCTCCGGAACCCGCGCCGACCGTGACCTCGATGCGCTGCTCGCGCTCTTCGCAGCGGCTGCACAGTTCGTCGAGCGGCTGCCCGGCGCGGGCGTGGCTGACTTCCTCGACCACGTCCGCAGCCAGGACGTGCCGGGCGACCGCCTCGTCGCCGCAGCCCCCGACGAAGACGCCGTCGCGCTCGTCACCGCAGCCGGCTCGGCGGGCGGCGAGTGGCACACGGTCGTCGTCGCGGGCGTCCAGGAGGGCGTCTGGCCCGACCTGCGATTGCGCGGTTCGGTGCTCGGCTCGGAGGATCTCGTCGACATCCTCAGCGGTCGCGGGCGCTCGCTGCCCGCGCGGCAGGCCGCCGTCCGGCACGACGAGACGCGGCAGTTCGCGATGGCGATGAGCCGGGCGCGCGAGCACGTCGTCGTGACGGCCGTGCGTGACGAGGACGAGCAACCGAGCGTCTACCTCGACATCGTCGACCCGCTCGCGCCGGGCGCTGCGGCCGACGCGATGCGAGAGTTCACCCCCGTCGCCCGGCCGATGACCCTCGCCGGGCTCGTCGCCGAGGCCCGACGCATGCTCGCCGACCAGGACGAGGCCGTCCGTGACGAGGGCGCCCGCCGTCTGGCGCGCCTCGCCGAGCACGACGTGCCGGGCGCCGACCCCGAGCAGTGGTGGGCCCTCGTCAGCCGCAGCGACGACAGGCCGGTCCGCCCGCCGCAGGAGTGGGTGCGGGTCAGCCCGTCGAAGATCGAGGGATTCCACCGCTGCGGTCTCAACTGGCTCCTCACGACCAACGGTGGTTTCGGCCCGTCGGTCGGGGCGAGCACGATCGGCACGCTCGTGCACGAACTCGCCGAGGAGTTCGCCGACGAACCCGCTCTCATGGACGAGGCGCTCGAGAAGCGGTGGCCGCGTCTCGGCCTCGGCGACTCGTGGGTGTCGCGCGGCGAGAAGGCGCGCGCTCAGAGCATGGTGAAGAAGCTGCAGGGCTACCTCGGCGACGCGGCGGCCACGGGATGGGCCGGCGAGGCCGCCGAACGACGGTTCTCCGCGATCGTCGGGCGAGCCAAGATCTCCGGCTCGATCGACCGTCTCGAGCACCACCCCGAGCGCGGGCTGCGCGTCATCGACTACAAGACGGGCAGCTCGAAACCGAAGGACGAGGAAGTCGCAGCGCACCCGCAGCTCGCCGCCTACCAGGCCGCGCTCGAGGCAGACGCGTTCGGCCCGGGGCGTCCCAGCGCCGGGGCTGCTCTCGTGCAGCTCGGCCAGGCCGCCGGCACCGGCGCGAACAGCACCGCTCGCGTCCAGGCCCAGCCGCCCCTCGTCGCCGACGAGGACGCCGCGAGTGACGGCGAGCCCGGGGCGGTCGACGAACCGATCGTCGGCACCCGCGGGTGGGCGTTCGACCTCATGCAACGCACGGCTGACGGCATGGGCGCCGCCACCTTCGTCGCCGCCGCCAACCCGAACTGCACGATGTGCCCCGTCAAGAGCTCCTGCCCCATCCAGCCGGAAGGCCGAACGCTGTGACCGACGACCTCACCCCAGCAACCAGCGACCCGTCGGGGCCACAGGGCTCCGAGGCGAAGGATCGCCCCGCTCGTCTGAGCGCGGACGCCATCGCCGACGCGCTGGAGCGCTATCACCACACACCCGAGCAGGTCGCCGTCATCGAGGCGCCGCTGGAGCCGCTGCTCGTCGTGGCGGGAGCCGGCTCGGGCAAGACGGACACGATGGCCTCGCGCGTCGTGTGGCTCGTGGCGAACGGCTTGGTGCGCCCGCAGGAGATCCTCGGCCTCACCTTCACCCGCAAGGCCGCCGGTGAGCTCGCCGAACGCGTCAACCAGCGCCTGCGCATGCTCGAGGCGAGTGGCCTGTGGAGCCCGCCCGATGATCCGGACGGCACGCCGAGCCTCGGCGAGAGCCCCACGATCTCGACGTACAACGCGTACGCGGGGCGCATCGTCGGTGAGCACGGTCTGCGCCTCGGCATCGAGCCGGATGCGCGGATGCTGTCGGAGGCCGCCGCGTGGCAGTTCGCGCACGAGGTCGCGAGTGGGTGGGACGGCGACATGTCGCAGGTCACCGTCAAGCTGCCGAGCGTGACGGCGGCCGTCCTCGCGACCGCGGGTGAACTGAGCGAGCATCGGCGCAGCGTCGACGAGCTGCGCGCCTACTACGACTCCCTCCTCGGCTCGCTCGACGCGATCCCGTTCGCGCCGCGAAAGCGTTCCCTCGGGGACGCGGGCAAGGCGCTCACGGCGAAGGCGAAGGGCCACCAGCAGATCCTGCCGCTCATCGAGCGGTATCAATCGCTGAAGAAGGACAGGTCGGCGCTCGACTTCTCCGACCAGATCGCGTTCGCCGCCGAACTCGCCGACCACTTCCCGGCCATCGGTTCGATCGAACGGGCGCGCTATCGCATGGTGCTGCTCGACGAGTTCCAGGACACGAGCTCAGCGCAGATCGCCTTCCTCGCAGCCGTCTTCGCCGCCGGGGAGACGCAGCAGCGTCCGGGCGTCGTGGCGGTGGGGGATCCCCACCAGTCGATCTTCGGCTGGCGCGGCGCGAGCGCGACGACCCTGTCGGCATTCCGTCGCTCCTTCGCCCTACCGGGATCCGACCTCACGCCCGTCGCCTCGCTCGCGACGTCGTGGCGCAACGACGCCGCCGTCCTCGACGCGGCCAACGTCACCGCCGCGCCGCTGAACAGGGCCTCGCGCGTGCCCGTGGCGACGTTGCGCCCCCGCCCCGACGCAGGCCCCGGCGCCCTGGCCGCCGCCCGCTACCTGACGGAGGCGGACGAGGCACGCGCCGTCGCGCAGTGGGTGGCCGAACGACGCCGTCCGCTGCGTCCGGGCGAGGCACCCCGAACCGCTGCGGTGCTGTGCCGCAAGCGATCTCAGTTCGTGCCGATGCTGGATGCCCTCCACGACGCGGGCGTCCCCGCGGAGGCCGTCGGGCTCGGTGGCCTGCTGCAGACCCCCGAGATCGTCGATCTCGTCTCGATGCTGTGGGTGGTCGACGACCCGAGCCGCGGCGACCATCTCATGCGCCTGCTCACCTCCCCGGCGATGCGTCTCGGTGCGGCCGACATCGCAGCGCTCGGGTCGTGGGCCAAGGAGTTGCACCAGCGACACGAGGACGACGCCGCGGCAGCCACCGAGGAGCGCGCCGAGGGCGGCAGCGCCGAACCGGCGAGCAGCGAATCCGACGCGGGCGAGGGCGCGCCGTCTGAGCCTGAACCCGGGCCTGATGGGGAGGCGGCCAGGCGCGGTGCGCGGGCCGAGCGCGACCTCGCGCAGGACACGCGGGACGAGGTGAGCCTCGTCGAGGCGATCGGCGAACTGCCCGACGCGTCATGGCGTGGGCGCGACGGCGAGTACCTCTCCGACGTCGCCCGTGAGCGGCTGCGGGGGTTCCACACGTCGGTGCAACGCCTCCGGTTGCTCTCCGGGCTGCCGCTCGCCGACTTCGTCGGGGAGGCCGAACGCGTGCTCGGTCTCGACATCGAGGTGCTTGCCCGCCCGGGGTACGACCCGTCGAGCGCCCGGGCCCACCTCGACGCCTTCGCCGACATCGCGGGGACGTTCTCGGTCCAGGCCCAACGTCCGACGCTCGGGGGGTTCCTCGAGTGGCTCGACGCGGCCCGGCAGGAGGAACGCGGCCTGGAGATGCCCGCCATCGAGGTCAACCCGCATGCGGTTCAGGTGCTCACCGTGCACGCCGCGAAGGGGCTCGAGTGGGACGTCGTCGTCGTGCCCGGCCTCGTCGAAGGGGTCTTTCCGAGCCTCGGCGGTTCGACGCGGGCCGAGGGCGAGCAGTGGCAGTACAAGCCGCACAAGGCGCGCGGCTGGCTCAGTGGTCTTCAGTCGATCCCCTACGATCTGCGCGGTGACAGGGAGGGGCTGCCCGCCCTCGCCGTCACGGGTGCGGAGGATTCCGACGAGCTGGCCGACCGGTTCACCGAGTTCTGCGAGCAGGGCCTTAAGCACGCGGTGACGGAAGAACGCCGCCTTGCGTACGTGGCCTTCACCCGCGCGCGCAGCACCATGTTGCTCACCGCTCCGATCTGGTACGCGAGCGGCACGACCCCGCGCGAGACGTCTCGTTTCCTCACCGAACTGCTCGAGGAACCCGATCTCGGCGCGAGCATCGAGCGTCTGCACTGGGAGCAGATGCCTCCGACGCAGGTCGACGGCGAGCGCCCGAGCAACCCGCTCGACGCCGACGTCCTGACGGCGACGTGGCCGCTCGACGCGATGGCCGACCAACGCGCCCACCTCGTCCCTGCCGCGGACCAGGTGCGCGCGCTGCGCACCCGGCTGCAGAACGGGGAGGCCCTCGCGCCGACCGGGCAACTGGCGCTCGGGTTGGAGGGGACGATCGAGGACAGGGAGCAGGAGATGGAGTTGCTCCTGGCCGAACGACAGCGCGAACGCACCCGGCTGCGCAGCGACGTCGTGCTGCCCTCGCACCTGTCCGCCTCCCAGCTCGTCGCACTCGCGAGCGACAAGGACCTGTTCGCGCGGCGCCTGCGGCGCCCGATGCCGAGTGAACCGGCGGTGGCGGCGCGGCGCGGTACGGCGTTCCACGCCTGGGTGGAGCGGCACTACGGTGCTGCGGCCCTCGTCGACCTCGACGAACTGCCTGGCTTCGGTGACGAGGACGTGGCCGCCGACGAGATGCTGCCCGTGCTGCAGACCAACTTCCTGGCCAGCGAGTGGGCGGATCGGGTGCCGGTCGACGTCGAGGTCGCCCTCGAGACCGTCGTCGCCGGGTACGCGGTGCGCGGCCGCATCGACGCCGTCTTCGCACGTGACGACGGCGGGTTCACGGTCGTCGACTGGAAGACCGGAGCCAAGCCGGCGGGGCCGGCCCTGCGTCATCGCTCGCTGCAGCTCGCCGCCTACGCCCTCGGTTACGCGCGCCTGCGCGGCCTGGACCCCGAGGACGTCGACGCCGCGTTCTTCTACGCCGCCACGGGGGAGACGTATCGCCCCGGCGTTGCGTCGCAGCGCGACCTCGAGGAGCTTCTCGGGTCGGTCGGGGGCTGACGGCGGTGCTTGTCGCGCTCGGGTCGCGGAGGCGGGGCGTCCCGCGGGTGCGGCCCGAGCGGTCAGCGGGATCTCGCGTTCCCGCCGGACGATTCGTCGGCGACGGCGCCTGCCGAGTCGTCGCTCGAGGCCGCGGGCTCCTCGGACGAGCCGTGAGGCAGTCGGGTGCGCGCGGCGTCGCCATCGACGCGCGTGGCGCCCGCGTGCTCGGAGCGGTCCTCTCGCTCCGGGGCCAGGCGCACGGGGATCTCGACGGTGGCGTCCTCCTCGCCGACCTCGGCGTCGACGACCTCGATGTCGGCGGGGTCGAGCGGGGGGACGAGGTCGATCGGCGCCGTGCCCGCGCGGCGCGCCGGCGGCAGGAGACTCGAGTCGCCCTCCACCTCGAAGGCGAGTTCCTCCAGCGCCGCGGCGTGACGCTCGACGCGCGCGTCGTCGCCCATCGTGCGGCTTGCGAGCAGCGCGTACGCGAGTTCCATCTCGCCCATGAGGCGGACGCGGCGCTCCAGGTTCGGGTCGGGCCGCTCGGCGCGTTCGGCGGCGTAGGCCTCGAACACGGTGTCGAACGCCTGCTGCGGCGCAGAGTTCCACAGCAGCGCGAAGTCGCGCGCGGGGTCGGCGACGCCGGCATGCTCCCAGCCGCTGATGGCGCTCACCTCACCCTCGTCGACATGGACGTCGGCGCCGCGCAGCGGCCCGTGCGTCACCGTCGTCGAGAAGCGCCACAACGCCGGCGTGTCAAGGGCCTCGCGCCAGCGGGCGATGAGGGCCGACGGCACCCGGGACGTCGCGGCGGCGCGATCGACGTCGGCGCGCAGACGCTGACGGTAGGTGTCGGCGTCGTAGGTGGCGAGGCCGGCCTCCTCGACGACGCGCGGGTCGACGCCGTGCAGGTGCGCGAGCGCCTGGCCGAGGGCACGCGCCGCGGCGGAGCGTCCGGCGAGGTGGCGCCAGTCGAGCGCCTTGCCGCGGGGGCGCGCGTAGACGGCAACGGCCGATCCCTCCTTCGGGCGGGCGGAGCCCTCGACGCGGGGCACGTCGAAGTCGACGCGTCGCGTGAGCAATTGCACGAGGGCGTCGGATGCGGCGAGTTCGGCGCCTGCGGCTCCAGTCAGCGCGGAGCGGACGAGCCAGACCCGGCCGTCGGCGCCCGTGATGTGGGCACTCTGGTAGAGGTCGCCGGCCGGCACGGGCAGGCCTTCGACCTTGATGGGGCGGATTCCGGGCACGGCGGCGTCGGCGAGGGCGGCGAGGAGCAGGGGCGAGCGCATCACCCCCACACCGTATGTCGGAGGTGGCGTCTAGCCTGGGAGGCATGCCCGACGCCACGCGACCTTTGCCCGATCTCGTCCTCGGCGACGCCGTCGTCGACCGTGATGCGCTGCGGCGCTCCGAACCGGATCTCATCGAGCGGCTGCTCGCCGTCGCGACGACGCGGGTCCTCGACGTGCGCGGCGCCTCGGTGCCGCAACGGCGCAGCCAGCTGCTCTGGCGCGCACCACAGGCCCAGGATCGGCAGTGGTTCGACACCGGCGGTGTCGTCCTCTACCTCGGTCAGACGTCCCACGGCCCCGCGCTCGCCGTGCTTCGCCCGCAGGACGACGCACCGGTCCCTGCGCCGACGGGGGAGCGCCCTGGCAACGCGGCTACCGCCACGACTTCGGAGGATGACGGCGACGACGCGCCGTCGTGGCGCACCCTGCGCGACATCGGGCTCGAACTGTCGGGCGACGACCTCGCCTGCGTCACCGCGGCCGTCGCGTTGGCCCAGTGGCATGCGACGCACACGCACTGCCCGCGCTGCGGGGCGCCCACCATCGTCGTCGAGGCGGGCTGGGTGCGTCGCTGCGAAGCGGACGGTTCGCATCACTTCCCGCGCACCGACCCGGCCGTCATCATGGCGATCGTCGACGAGTCCGACCCCGACGACTCGCGCCTCCTGCTCGCCCGCGGCCCACGCTGGAAGGGCCCGCACCGTTCGGTGCTCGCGGGTTTCGTCGAGCCAGGGGAGTCGTTCGAGCAGGCCGTGGCGCGCGAGACGTTCGAGGAGTCCGGCGTCGAGGTCACCGACGTGCGCTATCTCGGCAGCCAGCCGTGGCCCTTTCCCGCCTCCGTCATGATCGGCTGCATCGCGCGTGCGGTGACGACACCGCTGCGCGCTCAGGAGGGCGAGATCGAGGAGATCGGGTGGTACTCGCGCGCCGACGTCCGTCAGGGCCTCGCCGACGGTTCCCTCGCGCTGCCGGGGCGCCTGTCGATCGCGCGCGCTCTCATCGAGCATTGGTACGGTGAGCCGCTCCCGTGACGGTGGCGCACGATCCGACCGACCAACCCGCCCACCCGCATCGCGACGAACGACCATTTCGAGGAGTACCTGAGCAGTGAACGAGCATGACGCCGATTCGGTGCTCGCGGGTCTGGACCCGCAGCAGCGGGAGGTCGCGGCGAACCCGCTCGGCCCGATGGTCGTCCTCGCCGGCGCGGGCACGGGCAAGACGCGCGCCATCACGCACCGCATCGCGTACGGCGTGCACTCGGGCGCTCTCGTCGGTCAGCGCACGCTGGCGGTGACGTTCACCGCGCGTGCTGCGGGCGAGATGCGCACGCGCCTTCGCGAGTTGGGCGTCCCGCAGGTCGTCGCACGCACCTTCCACGCCGCGGCGCTGAGCCAACTACGCTACTTCTGGCCGCAGGCGATCGGTGGGGGCGCGCCGGAGGTCGTCGGGACGAAGGGCAGCCTCGTCGGCGAGGCGGCGGGGCGGCTGCGTCTGCAGGTCGATCGCACCGGGCTGCGCGACCTCGCCGGTGAGGTCGAGTGGGCCAAGGTCTCGATGCTCACCCCGGAGACCTACCCGGCCGCAGCACGGCGCGCCGGCCGTCAGCCCGCCGATCTCGACGTCACGGCGATGGCGCGACTGCTCGATGCCTACGAGGACGTCAAGTCCGCGCGCGGCGTCATCGACTTCGAGGACGTCCTGCTCCTGGCCGCCGGCATCCTCGCCGAGCGCGAGGACATCGCCCGTCAGGTGCGCGATCAGTACCGCCACTTCGTCGTCGACGAGTACCAGGACGTCAACACCGTCCAGCAGTACCTGCTGTCGCTGTGGGTCGGTGAGCGCAAAGATCTGTGCGTCGTCGGTGACCCGGCGCAGACGATCTACTCGTTCACCGGCGCCTCGCCGCGGCATCTGCGCACCTTCGCCCAGCGCTTCGAGGGTGCCGCGAAGGTCGAGCTCGTGCGCAACTACCGCTCCGACCCGCCCATCGTCCGCCTCGCCAACGACGTGATGAAGCGCGCCGATCAGGCGTTCGGCAGCGTGACGCTCCAGGCGCAGCGCGAGGGGGGCGTCACGCCGAAGCTCGTCACCTACCCCGACGATCCGGCGGAGGCGCGGGGCGTCGCGAAGGAGATCAAGCGGCTCCTCGCCGACGGCGTAAAGGCCAGCGGCATCGCCGTCCTGTATCGCACCAACGCGCAGTCCGAGGCCTTCGAGACGGCGCTCGCCGACGCGGGCGTTCCCTACCAGATACGCGGCGGTGAACGCTTCTTCCACCGCGACGAGGTGCGCAAGGCCGTCCTGCTCATGCGCGGCGCGGCCCGCAGCGACGACGGCTCGAAACCGTTGCCCGACGTCGTCGCCGACGTCCTGAGCGGCGCCGGCTGGTCGCAGCAGGCGCCCGCGGCGGGGGCGAGCCGTGAACGGTGGGAGTCGCTGCAGTCCCTCGCGGAACTGAGCAAGGACGTCGCCCGCACCGTCCCCGGCGCGCGGTTGCGCGACTTGGTCGCCGAGCTCGACCGACGTGCGTCCGAGCAGCACGCGCCGAAGGTCGAGGGCGTGACGCTCGCGTCGCTGCACGCGGCCAAGGGACTCGAGTGGGACGCGGTGTTCTTCGTCGGCGCGAGCGACGGGCTGCTGCCCATCATGATGGCGAGTGCGCCCGAGGCGATCGAAGAGGAGCGGCGTCTCATGTACGTCGGCATCACGCGTGCGCGCCGTTTCCTGCAGCTCAGCTACTCGCGCAGCCGCCACGAAGGTGGCCGGGCGTCGCGCAACCCGTCACGCTTCCTCGACGGGCTGGGCGACTCGCTCGACGGCGCCGTCGTCGCGGCGACGAAGACGAAGCGCGCCGCGCCCGCCCCCAAGCGCTCGACGGCGAAGTGCCGCACCTGCGGCAAGGATCTGTACTCCGCGCCCGAGCGCAAGATCGGCCGCTGCACCGAATGCCCTGCGACCTATGACGAGGCCCAGTTCGAGGCGCTGCGCGAATGGCGCGCCGCGGTCGCGAAGCGAGACAAGGTACCGGCGTTCGTCGTCTTCACCGACGCGACGCTCGTCGCCATCGCCGAGACGCTGCCGACGAACCCCGCCGGCCTGCGCGCCATCGCGGGGGTCGGCAACACCAAGATCTCCAAGTACGGCGCGTCCGTCCTCGCCGTCCTGGGCGGCGCGAAACCGCTCGACGAGGTCGAGAAGCCGTCGCAATTCGGCGACTTCGACCCGGCCTGAGAAGCCGCCGAAGAACTTTCTCGATAATTCGGTTGCTCCCTTCTCGCGGGCGCCGCTAGCCTGAGACCACTTCGCGCCGCGCCTTGGGTGCGCCGCGAACGATCCGCACGAACGAACCAAGTTCGCCCGACGCGAACCGCCGACCCAGGAGGTGCCTCATGGACATCATCACGACGATGACGACGTACGCCGCCTCCCTGCGTGCTTCCCTGCGCCCGAGCGCTCAGGCGTTCCTCCTCGATCTTTCGGGGGAGACGTCTGCCCAGGCCGTCATCGGCTCCGGGCTGCACGCCGCCGGCATCAATGGCTCTGAAGCCCGCCACATCTTCCACGAGGTGGGCGTGCCGTTCAGCGCCGAGCGTCGCCCCCACACCCCTCGGTTCTTCCCGCTCTCCTGCACGGCGCAGGTGGTCTAGCCACCTGCGAACGTCAGCGAAAGCCGCGAGATCCGAACCCGGGTCCGCGGCTTCTTTCGTGTGACGAACCGATCCAGCATCGAGCGTCTTCGCGAACGAGGCTCAGGGCCCCCACCAGAAACTCCCCGACACCGGGGCCCACCTCCTTTCCGAAGCAAGAGCGAGAGACCGACATGACTGCAATGTTCGAAGACCTGATATCCGACGCCCTGATACCCCTGGCGGGCGGTGACGTCGACACGCCGTGCGCCACCGCTGACCCCGAGCTGTGGTTCGCGCAGTCCCCGGCGGACGTCGAGTTCGCCAAGGCGCTCTGCGCCACCTGCCCCGCGGCGCAGCTGTGCCTCGCGGGCGCGAAGGAGCGTCAGGAGCCATGGGGCGTGTGGGGCGGTGAGCTGTTCGAACGCGGCGTCGTCGTGCCGCGCAAGCGCCCGCGTGGGCGTCCGCGCAAGAACGCCGCGTGAGCGCTACCGCCCGCCCCGAAGCGCGCGATGACCCAGGGTACCGATGCACCCGACACGCTGCCCGAGCTGCTGCTCAGGCAGCGTCTCGGCATGTCGGGGTGCACGACCACAGGCGGTGCTCGACGTGCGGCGCGGCCATGTCGAAGGTGAGACTGATCGAGCAGGCCGTGACGTTGCCCGCCGCGAACGCCCGGACGAACAACCCGGCCGCACCCGCGGCGAAGGCGAACAGGGCGGGGCTGAGGGCGGCGTCTGGGCGCCGCGTCCCGCTCGAATAGGCCGGGTTGACGCACCCGGCGCACGCGCCGCCTGCGCCAGCGACGGGGCCGACGGTGACGGTGCGAGCCGTGAACGCGAGCGGCAGGACGGCCGGCGCCGGGCCGGTCAGCGGGCCGGGCAGATCGGGGACGTCACCCAGTTCTTCGTAACGCCACGGCAGCGCCCCGATGAGCAGATCGGGCGCGGATGCACTCGCGCGGCCGTCCCACACCCCGACCCCGTCGCACAGCGGGGCGACGACGTCGAGGACGGCTCGTTCGAGCGCCGCAGGACCGGTGACGAGGGTGCGCGTCGTGCGTCGCGGGCGGTGGGTGACGGCGGCGACGAGGTCGCGCCAGCCTGCGTCGTGGGCGGGGGCACCGGAACCGGGTTCGGGGTCGGTGAGGGCGTGCAGCGAGGTGTCGTCGAGGTCGTTCAGCACGAGGTGACGCAGGGCGCGGCGCTCGGCGACGTGGGGACGCGGAGTGATGACGGTGTCGGACACGAGAGGCTCCTGTGGGTGGGTGACGCGGATGGGACGGATACCGAGGACGGCGAGTGGGTGGCGAGGCACGGTCGGGCGCCCACGCGAACGGTTGGCCGGCGCACCAGAGCAGGTGATCCAGCACGACGGGCGGTGCCCGTCATGTCTTCGAGCCTGCCTCGCGCGCGCAGATCGCCGCAGGGCTCGTCCACAGGCGTCACACCTGGGGATGACGCAGGATCCCGGGGTTGTCAGTCGCTGTCGATAGCCTCGGGGCATGCCGAGAACCACCGCCCCCGCGCCCACGCGAATCACCGTCGACGGTCAGGACGTCGAGATCCGGCGTAGCGCGCGCCGCACGCGATCCGTGCAGGCACGCTTCGAGGACGGCGTCGTCGTCGTGCTCGCCCCGGCGACGCTCTCGGCGCGCGAGGAGACACGCATCGTCGAAGATCTCGTGCGCAAGATGCTGCGCAAGAGTCGCTCGCAGCGCAACGACGACACCCTGATGCGGCGGGCCATGGCGCTCAGCCGACGCTTCGTGCCCGGCGCGCCCGAGCCTGCCTCGGTGCGGTGGGTGTCGAACATGACGACCAGGTGGGCGTCGTGCTCACCGGGGGATGCTTCGATCCGGCTCTCCGACGCGATGGTCGGCATGCCCGACTACGTCGTCGACGCGGTGCTCCTGCACGAGGTCACGCACCTGCTCGAGCGCGGGCACGGGCCGCGCTTCCAGGAGATCGTGCGCCGCTACCCGGAGCACGAACGCGCCCAGGCCTTCCTCGCCGGCGCCTCGTTCGGGGCACGCCGTGCCGCGCCCGCGCCGTCGGCGTCACTCGATGACGACCTCGGCGAAGAGGAAGGAGACGTCGCCGACCCGACGAGGGAGCCGTGACGGCCGCGTCGATCGCGGCCGAGGGGGCTCAGAGCCCGGGGTTGGCGCGGACGCGCTCGCATGCGAGGGCGATGGCCTCGCGCAGCGCCGGTTCGGCATCCTCGGGCAGGGCGTCGACGTCGAACCAACGCACATCGTCGGATTCGTCGCTCACCGTGAGGGATTCGCCGCCTGCCACGGCGACGTACCGCACGTCGAGGTGTTCCGTGCACCATCCGAACGCCCCGTCGAGAGCATGGATGTCGACGGCGAGCAGCCCAGGCAGCAGCCGCAGGTCGGCGAGGCCGGATTCTTCGAGGCCCTCCCGCAGGGCCGCGGCCTCGAGCGTTGCGTCGCCGCACTCGAGGTGCCCGCCGAACTGGAACCACCGCTTCGCCTTCGCGTGCAGCGTCAGCGCCACGCGGCGGGCGTCGGCATCGACGACGACCAGCGACGTCGTGAAGTGGGCTCGGCTGTGATGACGCCACATTGCCGTCGCATCGAGTCGCAGGGTCTCGACCATGCGGGCGCGCATCTGCTCCTGCGGCGGATTCGGGGCCGTCCAGGTGCTCAGGTCGGCGAGCGCCTGCGAGTGCAGCGCCGTGAACTGTTCGGGCATGGCGGGCTCGGGGCGCGACGGCGGGGCCGAACGGGTCTCGACCCGCCCGGCCCCGTGGTCGGATGTCATGGAGTGGTTCACGCGCCCGGCGTTCCACCCTGCGTCGGATCGTCCTGGCCGTCTCCGTCGCCGGCGCCGCCTTCGTCCTCCGACGTGCCACCCTTCGCGCTCCCGGTCGGGTCGACGTCACCGGGGGCCTCGTCCGCGCGGTCGTCCAGAGCGTCATGACGCGGGTCTCGCGGGTTCATGGCGGCCTGCTCACCGGACGCGGCACCGGCCGACGCGACATCCGACGACGACCGGCCCGTCGATGAACCGCCGGAGCCTTCGCCGCCGGCCGAACTCGACTCGCCCATCTCGGCGAGCCCCTGGGCCAGCAGCGCGTCGAGGGCGTCGTCCATCTCATCGCGGCCCGTCTCGGGAGTCTCCTCGCCGCTCGCGCGCGCGATGAACGTCGACGGGTCGTCGAGGTCGGTGGCGCTGGGCACGTGGTCGGGGTGCGACCACACGCCGTCGCGGGTGGCGGCGTCCGTCGCGTCGGTCAGCTGCGTCCACAGCGCTGCCGCTTCACGCAGGCGGCGCGGGCGCAGTTCGAGCCCGACGAGCGAGCTGAAGACCTTCTCGGCCGGGCCGGCGGAGGCGCGACGGCGACGCACGACCTCGGCGAGGGCCGCGGCGTTCGGCAGGTGCTGCGCGACCGCGGCGTCGGTGACGACGTCGACCCACCCCTCGACGAGAGCGAGCAGGTTCTCCAGGTGAGCGAGCGTGCGCTTCTGCGCATCCGACGGTTCGGGGGAGAACAGGTTGCCGGCGAGCGCTCCCTGCAGGGCCTCGGCGTCCTGCGGGTCGATGTCGCGCAGCTTCTCCTCGATGGCGTCGGTGTCGATGCGGATGTCACCGGCGTACGTCTGGACGGCGGCGATGAGGGCCGCGTCGAGCCACGGCACGCGCTCGTACAGGCGCACGCGGGCGGCCTCGCGCACCGCGAGGTAGAGGTGCACCTCGCCGGCGTCGAGCTCGAGGCCGTCGGCGAACGACGCGACGTTGTGCGGCAGGATCGTGACGGCGTTGGGGCGCAGCAGCGGCAGGCCGACCTCGGTGCCGGTGACGCTCTCCTTCGCGAGCGCGCCGATGGCCTGGCCGACCTGCACGCCGAACATCTGCGCACTCATCTGCTTGAGCATCGGCGTCATCTGAGCGCTGAGGCTGGAGATGTCGAAGCCTGGCGGCAACATGCCCTCGGGGATGCCGAGCTGCGACAGGTCGCTCGCGTCGAACGAGCCGAGCTGCTTCATCATCGCGTCTGCGACGGCGTTGCCGACGCCGCCCGCGACGGGTTCGACGACCTTGCGCCAGGTCGGCATCGTCGCCTCGACCCATTCGCTGCGCGACAGGGCACGGGCCGGGGCGCCGGGAGCGGCGAAGTCGGTGACGGCGTCGAGCCACAGGTTGGCGACGGCCGCGACCTGCGCGACGTCGCTCTTCGTCGAGGTGGGCACGCTCGGGTCACCCTCCGCGGAGACGACCTGGCGCGCGACGTTCGCCGCGAGCTGTTCGTTGAACGCCGAGCCCGAGTCGCCGCTCATCATCGCCTGCAGCTGCGCCTGCATCATCCCCATCTGCGCCGGGTCCATCGAACCCATGCCCATCTGGCGCAGCGCATCCATCATCTGCGGGTCGGGCGTGCCCCCACCCATGAGGCCGCGCAGCATCTCCTCGAGACCGTCGCCGCCGTTCGCGTCGCCACGCTCGTCGTCGTCCTTGCGGCCGCCGTAGGGGTTCATCGGGTTGTGGTCATTAGCCATGGTGCGCACCTTCCGAGAGGTTCGTGTCCGTCTGGAGCCGACACTACCGGCCGTCGTCGGCGCCGCGCGTGCGGCGGGCGGGCCTGAGCGTGCGCCCCGCGCCGCTGCGGGCAGGTGAGAGGATGACGGCTGTTCGACTCCTTCGTGACGTACAACAGCGAGAGGCGCCCATGAGTTCCCGAACCGTCGACGCGGCCGAGCGCCGCCCGTCACGCTGGGCGTCGATGCGCACGCGGACCAAGGTGATGCTGGCGATCTTCGTCGTCGTGCTCCTCGCCGTGGTCGCAGGCTTCGGCATCAAGGTGCCCTACGTCATCCTGCGCCCCGGCCCGGCGCCGGACACCCTCGGCACCTTCGAGGGAAAGAAGGTGTTGACGCTGAGCGGCGCGAAGACCTACCCGACCTCGGGCGGCCTGCACTTCACGACGGTCTCGATGGTCGGCGGTCCCGGCAACCGCCCCAGCCTCATCGAGTACGGGCTCGCGAAACTCGACGATCACGCGCAGATCTACGAAGAGTCGCAGCTGTTCGCGCCGCAGACCACGCGGGAGCAGGTGCAGCAGCAGAACGAGGCGGAGATGACGGGGTCGCAGTCGTCGGCCGAGGTCGTCGCCGCGCGTCAGGCGGGCTACGACGTGCCCGAGATGATCGAGATCGCCGGCATCTCCGACTCGGCGAGCGAGGCGAAGAAGCTGCTGCGCGTCAAGGACGTCATCGTCTCCGTCAACGGGGTGAAGATTGCGGATTCGCTGTCGCTGCAGCGCGAGATGAAGAAGGTCACGCCGGGGCAGAAGGTGCAGCTCGGCATCACCCGCGACGGCAAGGCGATGACGTTCGCCGTGCCGACGACGAAGGTCGACGACCGCGCCGTCATGGGGCTGACGCTCAATCCGAAGGCAACGATGCCGTTCAAGGTGAACATCTCCGTCGGCGACGTCGGCGGCCCTAGCGCCGGCACGATGTTCGCCCTCGCGATCTACGACGAACTGACGCCCGGTGCGCTCACCGGTGGCAAGCAGATCGCGGGCACGGGCACGATGGACTCAGCCGGTGACGTCGGCGCGATCGGCGGCATCCGTGAGAAGGTCGTCGGCGCGCGCCAGGCCGGTGCGACGGCGTTCCTCGCCCCGGCCGACAACTGCGCCGAACTGAAGGGCCACGTGCCGAACGGGCTCGACGTCTACCGCGTCGCGACGATCAAGGACGCCATCTCGACGGTCGAGCACGTCGCCGATGGTTCGACGCAGGGGCTGCCGCGCTGCGGCTGAGCGCCCCTACGATGGGTCGCATGAGTGCCGTCAAGCCCGTGCTGTCCCCTCTCACCCGCGCTGCTCTCGAGACCGAGGCGCACGTCGCGACAGACGGGTGGGGTCAACCGGCGCGCCTGTTCTCCCTCGCCCGCAACGGTGAGCTGCTGCGTCGTCAGCCGGCCCTCGCGGCGATGCTCGGCGACGTCGACCCCGACGAGTTCTCCGCGATCGAGCAGGAGGGCGTCATCCGCGGTGACGACCTCGAGAAGGCGCTAGGGCACACGGCTTGGCCGGCGGACGTCGACGGGGTGGCGCTCGCGGTCGAGCGCATCATCGTGCCGCCGCAGGCCGAGATCGAGACGTTCGGTCGCGGCGGGACGAATGCGCAGCGGCTGGCGACCCACGAGCAGCGTGAGGACGTGCGCCTGCTCGTCGCGGCGCTGCGCAACGGCGAGATCATCACCCTCGTGCGACGTCGTGCCGAGGACGATGACGACAAGGTCGCGATCGGCACGAACATCGCGCCGGGGCTCGTCGAGGCGCTCAAGGCGACGCTGACCTGATGACGTGGCCTGGCGGCGACCACCCGGCACGACCATCTCCACGGCTCCGTGACCACTCGCATCCTCTTGCGCTCAAGTGCACCCGGGTGCGCTTGCACGCAGGGGAGAACGTGGGCAGACGCTCGAGCAGGGCACAGCGCGGAGGCGTCTCGCGAGGGGTGACGAGGCTCACGCGGCATCCGATTTGCATTCTTTGTTCATCTGCTCGTAAAGTATGAGGCATACCGACGCGGGGTGGAGCAGCTCGGTAGCTCGCCGGGCTCATAACCCGGAGGTCGCAGGTTCAAATCCTGTCCCCGCTACCACGTGGCCCGCCGCTTCTGATCTCAGAGGCGGCGGGCTTTTTTTGTCTGAGATCGTCGTGGTGATGACGTCGAGTTCAGTGCGCCGACGGTGGCTCACTGTCGAGCAGGCCGGCCACCCGAGGCGGCTGTATGAGGGAGAGTTCATGGGGCGCCGTTCGTTTCGTCGCGAGGCGTGGCTCGTGTACCTGCTCGCCTGCGCGTTCGTGACCGTCAGCGCCATCCTGCAGCTGCGCTCCTGGAACTGGACGCTGTTCGACACTCGCATCTACCTCGACGCGACGACGAAGACGCTGAACGGCACAGCCGATCTGTACGAGGGCCGGTTCGGTGACGGCTGGCCGTTCACCTATCCGCCGTTCGCCGTCCTGGCCTTCGCGCCGCTCGCCGCATTGGCGCGGTCTGTCGCGACGGCGCTGCTGACGCTCGGCAGCCTCGTCGCACTGTTCCGCATCTGCTGGTTGCTCGCGGATCGCTCGATCGCACAGTGGAGGCTGGGGGAGCGAGCCCCGGCCCCCGGCTTGGCGACGGGAGCCCTCACGCCCCTCGTCGCCGCGGGTGGGGTGCTGCTCGCCGCGCGCTCGGACGCCGTCGGCGGCACGCTCGCCTTCGGCCAGATCAACCTCGTCATGGCCTGGTTCGTCGTCGAGGACTACCTCGGTCTCGGCCGCCGGCGCCTCGCGGGGGCTCGGCTGTCAGGCGTGCTCACCGGCCTGGCTGCGGGCGTCAAGGTGACGCCGGCGCTCGCCGCCGTCCCGCGCCTGTTCACCCGCGACCACGCGAGCGCCCTGCGCGCGCTGGGGGCGGGCGTCGTCACCGTTGGCGTCTCGGCGATCGTGCTGCCGCACGAGGTCGTCACGTACTTCACGTCGGCGTTGTGGGACACGAGCCGGCCCGGCGCGCCGGAGAGTGAGTGGAACCAGTCGCTGTCGGGCCTCGTCGCGCGCGTCATGCACGACGTGCCGGGCGCCGGCCTCGTCCGCCTGCTCGTCATCGCGGCGGCGCTCGTCGCGGGGGTGTTCGTCACGGCCGCGCTGCTGCGTCGTGACGACGACGTGGGCGCTGTCCTCGTCATCTTCGTCACGACGGGCGCGGTCAGCCCGATCACCTGGTACCACCACCTCGTCCTCGTTCCGCTGTTCGCCGTGTGGGCGATCCTCGCGACGCGCGGTTGGGCCAAGGGGCTGTACCCTGCGATCGCGGCGCAGGCTTTCCTGCTCGGGCTCTGGGTGCTCACCGGGATGTACCAGAGCGTGCCGCGCGACAACGGAGCCGAGCTGCACCACGACCCTCTCGAGACCGTCATCAGCGAGGCCGTCCCGGTGCTCAGCCTGACGATCCTGCTGACGCTCGCCGCCGCGATCGCGCGCAGCAGACGGGCAACAGAGCCGCACCCGACGCGCTGACGTCGTCCGGTCGCCGGCCGATTCACCGGTATGCCACCTGCTCGCGGCTCGAACCTGAGCCATCGTGTGAGCTCGCATCGCGTCGTAGGCCACCTGATTCGTCTCTGTTGGGGGCTGGTGGGCCGTCTGCGCAACGGGTCGGTCACGGAATGCCGCGCGAGCCGTTCGGCCATGCCCGTGCTCGCGAGCGCGGCCGCGGCGACCTCCGACGACGCGATGCTCGCTTGGGCCATCAAGCACGGGACGGCGGCGGAACGACGCGACATCGCCGGAAGCATCGGTGTCACCTACCCGGCGGCCGCCGCGTTCCTCGGCACGACGTGTGACAGGGGCCACGGCTATGCCGGGGTGTGGGTCGTCAACTTCGCGAACACGCCGGCGCGGTGGAACGTCACCCTCGACGGGGTCGGCTACGCGGGCGCTCAGGTTCGGCCCGCGAGCCATGACTACGGCGCACCCGGGGTGCCGGACGGGCGCCACACACTCGCGTTCGTCGACCCCCGCACCGGCGCGGTCGCTGCGAAGATCGCGACGGACCTGCACTGCGGTACTCCGGCCGGCGGTACACCCACGTCCGGATGGTCACCGACCGGGCCGGTCGAGGACGGTTCGATTCCGGCGACCCACCCGAGCTCGACGCCGCCGCCACCTGCGAGGCGCCCCAGCCAGACGCCTCCGGGCGTCGGCCCGGTCGTCGAGACCGACCACGTATCGAGCGATCGCGACCCGGGCGCGCTGGTCGTGTCGTTCCCCGGTGCGGCGGGTGCACTGCTGAGCGCGACGCGCCGCCTGCGCCGCGCCCGATGAGCGGCGAGCGACGAGCGCGATCAGCGACGAGCACGGGGGCAGGTGCTCAGGGTCGAGACGCCACGATGCGCGCCCGGTCGTAGGACGATGCCGCGGGCGAGCCCAACGCAGGATGGCGACGAACTCACAGGGAAGCAGCGTATGACGTGCCTCCCTGTGAGTCAGTCGCCATCCGGCTGGGCGCCGCGAGATCTGCGAGCCGGCCCAGCGTCGGTGCAGGGAGGTGGCTTACCCTGGCGCCCATGAGCATGACGTCGGGGGTGGAGGGCAGCGTCCGCATCGATGCCTGGTTGTGGGCTGTCCGGTTGTACAAGACCCGCTCGGCGGCGACGACCGCGTGTCGCGCCGGGCACGTCCGCATGAACGGTGCGACCGTCAAGCCGTCGACGAGCGTGACGGTGGGCGCCGATCTGCGCGTGCGGCAGCAGGGCTTCGACCGCATCGTGCATGTCACGGGCCTGGTCAAGAAGCGCGTCGGGGCGCCCGTCGCGGCGCAGTGCTACGTCGAGTCGACGCCGCCGCGCCAGCGCGAGATCATCCCGCAGATCCCGGTGCGTGACCGCGGCGCTGGGCGTCCGACGAAGAAAGACCGCCGTGAGATGGAGCGCCTGCGTCACGGGGGAGCGCGGTGAGCGATCAGGGTGCGCAGGCCGACGGTGATCAGTGCGCCGGAGAGCATGCCGGCAGCTCACCTGCGTCGACCACGGTGAACGCGGTCGATGATCGAGAGAAGGGCGGCGGGCGGAGGGCCGTCGAGGATCGGTCGGGAAGCAAGTCGAAACGCTGGGTTAGCAGGCCCGCAGGCCGCGTTCGTCGCGTGCTCGGTGTCGTCATCGCGCTCGCGTGCCTGCTCACTGCCGCGCTGTGCGCTCTCATGTGGTGCGACGTGCTCATCGGCAACGTCGTGCCCGTTCTGCAGGCGCTCACGCCGGTCTGGGTGCTGATCGCCGCGGTGATGCTCGTCGCGGCGGTGCTCGTACGCCGGCGCGCGGCGCTCCTCGCGGCGCTTCCCATGCTCGTCGCCGCAACGGCGGCAGGCGTGGCACTCGCGCAGCATCCGAGCCCGCCGTCGTCGGTGCAGCATGCTGCCGGCCAGCGGCACCTGCGTGTCCTCGCGCTCAACCTCGAGTTCGGAGGCGCTGACGCACGCGCCGTCGCCGCTGAGGTCGCCCGGGTGCGCCCGGACGTCGTCGTCATGCCCGAGACAACGGCCGTGAAGCTGCGCCTGCTCGACGGCGCGGGTCTGGGTGGGCGGTTGCCGTACCGCGCCTCGGGGCTCGTCGACGACGGCTCACGCGGCACGGCCGTCCTGTCCCGCTACCCGCTGCACACGCTTGACGACGGCCGCCACCTCGGCCCCTACGACCTGCAGATGCCGATCGTGACGGTCGCAGCACCCGGCGCCGATGTCACCGTGCACGGCGTGCACACCTACCCGCCGCTGCAGGACGGCGCGAACCAGTGGCGCCCGCAGCTCGAGGCGCTGGGACGCTGGCAACGCGGCGAGAACGCGCCGCACCTCGTCATGGCGGGCGATTTCAACGCCTCGGCGGCGCACCCGGCGTTCCGGCATCTCGCGGATGGACTCATCGACGCCTTTCCCGCCCGGCATGGCAACTGGCCGCCGACGTGGCCGCAGGACGCCGTCGTGCCGCCGTTCGCCCAGATCGACCACATCCTCACGCGCGGTTTCGTGCCCGTCGACGCGGGCACCTTCACCGTCCCCGGCACCGATCATGCCGGCGTGTGGAGCGACCTGCGCTACTGACGGAACACCCCCTGACGAACGTCGCTCGGAAACGCGTCGTGGCTGACGCGTTTGAGGGCGATGTTCGAGGACTCGTGAGCCCGGCGGGCCTCACATGCTCTTGCGGCGGCGCGAGCTCCACCAGGCGATGGTCGTGCCGACCACGAAGATGGCGATCAGCGCGGCCGCGGCGATGAGCCAGTGGTCGGTGTCCCGCACCCAGAACGGATCCCACGAGCGGGAACGGCCGGGGATCGTCATGCTCGTCTTGACGTCGGCGGTCTGGGCACCCATGGCCAGGCCCCAGCGGCTCGGGAAGATGCTGCCGAGGCCGCGCATGAGCTGGCTGTCGAGATCGAACAGCCCACCCGAGAAGACCAGCGCGCCCATGATGACGATGACGAGCATCGGCATGACCTGCTCGTTCGTCTTCGCGAAGCTCGACAACGCGAGGCCGATCGCGACAGCCGCGAGCCCCGTCAGGAAAGCGAGGACGAACGTCTCGAGCGTCGTGTTGGCGAGCGCGACGGGGGCGGTCGGCGCGCCCTTGCCCGCGATGACGAGCAGGACGAGGATGGCGCACTGCACCGCGACGAGCAGCCCGTACGTGACGACCTTGCTGCCGATGTAGGCGAAGGGTGACAGTCCGACGGCCTTCTCCCGCAAGAAGATCGGGCGCTCGGCGACGAGTTCGCGGATGGTGGCGGCCAACCCCATGAAGACCGATCCCATGACGATGAGCGTCATGATCTGGGTTCCTTCAGCCCGCAGCGTCACCTTGCCGGGGTCGCCCCCGTTGGCGATGAGTTCCTGCTCGAAGAAGACCGTCTTCAGCCCGTGCGTGCCCGGTACGAGCATCGCCAGGCCCGCGAGGGCGATGGGGAGCAGCAGCATGAAGGCGACGAAGCCGCGGTCGGCCGCGATGACCCTGAACTGGCGTCGGATGAGCGTCGACAGCTGACGAAAGATCGACTGCTGACGCGGTGGCACGTCCCGCTGCGACGACGCGGACGGGCGCGGCGCGCTCAGGGGAGCGGACACCTGGCTGTCCATCATCGCCGAGGAGCGGAACACGTCCTGCGAGCGCTGCGGGTCGTCGGTGACGGTGTTGAACACATCGGCGTGATCGCTCGCCGAGAAGTAGGGCAGCATCTCGTCGGGCGGGCCGAAGTAGGCGACCCGTCCGCCCGGTGCGAGCATGAGCACCCGGTCGCACACGCCGAGGCTCGCGACGTTGTGCGTGATGACGACGACGGTGCGGCCGCCGTCGGCGAGGCCGCGCAGCGTCAGCATGACGCGCTTGTCGAGGCCCGGGTCGAGGCCGGAGGTCGGTTCGTCGAGGAAGAGCAGCGACGGGCGCGTCAGCAGCTCGAGGGCAACGGATGTGCGTTTGCGTTGGCCACCGGACAGGCGTGAGACCTGGGTGGTGGCGTGCTCCGTCAGCCCCAGTTCGTCGATGACCTCCTCGACGCGGGCCTCGCGCGACTCACGATCGAGGTCGGCGGGGAAGCGCAGCTCGGCCGCGTACCGCAGGGCCTGACGGACCGTCAGCTCGGGGTGGACGACGTCGTCCTGCGGGACGACGCCGATACGGTGGCGCAGATCCTCGTAGTTGTCGTAGAGGTCTCGTCCGTCGTAGTAGACCTCGCCCTCGGTAGCCTTCTGGGCACCGATGAGGGCCTTGAGCAGCGTCGACTTGCCCGCACCCGAGGGGCCGATGACGGCGACGAGGCTCGATCCTTCGAGGCCGAAACTGACGTCGTCGAGCAGCTTCTTGCCGTCGGGCAGCGAGAACGACAGGTGGTTGGCGACGAAGGTGACGTCACCTTCGTCCTCGCTCGCGACGAGACGCCCGTTCTTCAACGTGAATCGGGTGTGACCGACGGCGAGCAGGTCGTCCTCGCGCAAGGTGCCGCGGGTGATGCGCGCACCGTTGATGTAGGTGCCGTTGCTGCTGCCGAGATCCTCGACGGCGAAGCTGTCGCCCTGCGGCACAAGGCGGGCGTGACGCCGGCTCGCGAGCAGGTCGCGCACGACGATCTCGTTCTCGGTGCCGCGACCGATGGTGATGGTGCCCGACGGCAGGGCCATGGCCTGCGGGACGGCGCCCTGGACGGTCATGCGGCCGGTGGGTTCGGGCTCGAGCTGCCCGGTCCATCCCTGGAACACGTCGCCGCTCGCACGTCGCTCGGCGGGGGCCTGCGGGGGGCGGGGCAGCCGGATCGGGCCGGTCTTCAGGCTCGAACCGGTCGTGGCGTCGGGCGTGGGCGCAGCGCTCGAAGCGCCGCTGCTGCGACGCGGCATCGGCACGGAGATCGAGGTTGCCTCGGGCGGGGCCTGTGACGGGCTCGCGCCGTTCGGGTCGACACTGCGAGCGACCTGCTCACCTGCTGGGGTGGAGCTTCGCGAGAACTCGACTCGCGTCCCACGGGGCCCGCCGAGTCGGACGTCCTCACCACCGCGCAGATCGCGGTAACCGTGCACGCGCTGGCCGTCGACCCAGGTGCCGTTCGAGCTGTCGAGGTCACGCACCTGCCACCCCCCGCCCTGCGCGCTCACCTGAGCGTGGCGTCGCGAGACGTCGACGTCGACGATCGTGATGTCGCAGTCGCGGCCGCGGCCGATCGTCACGCTCTCACCTGGTTGCAACCGCACGACGTGCCCGTCGACCTGCACCGTCAGTTCTTGTATTCCCACGCTTCCCTCCCGGAGCGTTCCAGCGCCCACGGGCGCTGCTGTGGTCGATGTCCAGGTTGGATCGCGGCCGGGCCGGACGGGTGTTCGCGGCTCAGACCGAGACGAGCCAGCCGTCGCGCACCTCGAAGGTGGAGGCGCCGATGCCGATGCGGTCGCCTTCGTGCAGCAATGTCTGCTCGACGCGGCGCCCGTTGACGAACGTGCCGTTGCGCGACCCGAGATCGCGCAGCAGTAGACCCTCATCCTCCGCCGTGATGACGACGTGTCGGCGCGAGACGAGCATGTCGTCGAGCACGATGCTGTTGCTGCGGCTGCGGCCGATCGTCAGCGAGTCCTCCGGCAGATCGTCGTTCTGGCCGACGACCTGAGGCGGGGCCGACTCGTACCCGCTCGAGGAGTACCCGTTCGACGGGGGAGCCGACGCATAGCCCCCAGACGGAGGTGCGGACGGGTAACCACCCGACGGAGGTGCCGACGGGTAGCCGTTCGACGGGCTCGCCGCCTGCGCGTCGGCTGCCGGCGCGTGCAAGGCTCCGACAGGTGAGGCGCCACCGCGGGGTGCCTGGTCGGCGTCGCCGTCGGCCTGGTCGTGGCGCGGCGACTCGGATGCACCGTCAGCGGGGTCGGAGCCCACCGCGTGAGGCGCCGAGGGCGCCGCGTGCTGACCTGCATCGCCGGGCGCAGGCCGCCCGGCGGGCTGCTGTTCGCCTGCCCACCCCACGGGCGTGGCGGCGGGCTGGGCGTCGTTCCACGGGTTGCCGAGCTGCCCGGGAGCGGCCGGGCCGACGCCCTGCTCGTCGGCCGAGCTCGCGTCCATCTGTCGCGCATCCCTCTGCGGCGGCGCGGCCGGGGCATCGCCCGACGAACGGCCACCGGTGGCCGGAGCGTCAGCCTGCGCGGCGGGCGCGTCGAGCTGGGCATCCGGTCGCGGCCCGGCCCACGCCGGCTGCGCGGTGCCCGTGGCGGGCGCGTTCCACTGGATGGGGTACGGCTCGCGGCCTCGTTCGCTCATCGTCCACTCCGTTCGCGGCGCGGGGCGCCGTCCCGTCCTACGTCGATCCGTCGTTGTCATCCGGGTGTCGGCCCGCCGATGTCGGTGGTCGGGCGCGCCCGTGTCATGGGGCAGCCTACCGGCCGCGACACACCCATGGGTGGGCGTCGGGAATGAGTAAGCTGGGGGCAGCGTCCAAGCGTGATCGGGCCAGGCGACACGCACGCGAGATCTGCGAGGAATCCATGGGTATTGCACACAAGAGCGCCACGCGCCACCGCGTCGTCATCATCGGCTCCGGCTTCGGCGGTCTGTTCGCCGCGACCCAGTTCAAGGACGAGGACGTCGACGTCGTCCTCATCTCCTCGACGACGCATCACCTGTTCCAGCCGCTGCTGTACCAGGTTGCGACCGGCATCCTCAGCGAGGGCGTCATCGCCCCGAGCACGCGCGAGGTGCTCAAGAAGGTCAAGAACGTCGAGGTCTTCCTGGGCACGGTCAGCGACATCGACGTCGAGAACAAGCGCGTCTTCGCGCAACTGCTCGACTCGACCCAGACGTACGACTACGACTCGCTCATCGTCGCGGCCGGCGCGGGGCAGTCGTACTTCGGCAACGACCACTTCGCCGAGTTCGCGCCCGGCATGAAGAGCATCGACGACGCGCTCGAGCTGCGAGGTCGCATCTTCGGTGCCTTCGAGACAGCGGAACTGGCCGCGGCCGCCGGTGAGTGGGACGACGTGCGCACGCTGCTGACTTTCGTCGTCGTCGGGGCCGGCCCGACGGGCGTCGAGATGGCCGGGCAGATCAGCGAACTCGCCAACCGCACCCTCGCCGAGGACTTCCGCCACATCAACCCCAAGGACGCGCGCATCGTCCTCGTCGATGCGGCGCCGCAGGTGCTGCCGCCGTTCGGCAAGAACCTCGGCGAGAAGGCGAAGAAGCAGCTCGAGAGCATGGGCGTCGAGGTGCTGCTCGGGCAGATGGTGACGAATGTCGACGCCACGGGCATCGAGATGAAGACGCAGGACGGCACCGTCACCCGCATCGACTCCGCGTGCAAGGTGTGGGCCGCAGGCGTCGCCGCGAGCCCGCTCGGCAAGCTGCTCGGTGACAAGACGGGCGCCGAGGTCGACCGCGCCGGGCGCGTCGCCGTGCAGCCCGACCTGACGTTGCCCGGCCACCCGGAGATCTATGTCGTCGGCGACATGATGAGCCTCGACAAGCTGCCCGGCGTCGCGCAGGTGGCGATCCAGGGCGGCAGGTTCGCGGCCAAGTCGATCCTCGCTCGCGTCAAGGGTGAGCCGGCCCCGGCGAAGTTCAAATACTTCGACAAGGGCTCGATGGCGACGATCTCCCGTTTTTCGGCCGTGACGAAGGTGGGCCGCCTCGAGACGGAGGGGTTCATCGCCTGGCTCATGTGGCTCGGCGTGCACCTCGTCTACATCATCGGCTTCAAGTCGCGCCTGTCGACGATGCTGAGCTGGGCCGTCGCGTTCGCGAGCGACAGCCGCGACGAGCGCACCGCCACGGAGCAGCAGGTCCACGCGCGTCTCGCGATCGCCGAACTCGGGGAGAAGTACCACCCGAGCGTCGAGGTGCCCGGCCTGCTCGAGCTGTCGAAGGGCAGCGCGCAGCTCGAAGCCGCTGAAGGTGCGGACGCGCCGGCGCTCGAGAAGCAGTCTGAGACGCCGAAGGCCTGATTCCGGTCGCACGAATCCGTGCGATGCGCGACGGCGCCCCGCTCACGCCAGCGGGGCGCCGTCGTCGTCAGTCGCCCGGGATGAGGGACGGCGCGGGGGAGTCGTCGCCGAGACGAGCGAGCACCTCGTCGTGGAGCAGGCCGTTCGTCGAGACGCCGTTGCCGCTCCAGCAGCCGGGGCGTCCGTCGAGGCCGGTGAAGCGGCCGCCTGCCTCGGTGACGATGGGTACGAGCGCCGCCATGTCGTAGTCCTCGAGCTCCGGTTCGGGCGCGATGTCGACGCTTCCCTGCGCGACGAGCATGTGCGAGAAGAAGTCGCCGTAGGCGCGTGAACGCCAGCATTCCTTCGACAGGCGGAACAGGTCCATGTCCTTGCCACGTTCGGCCCAGCCGTTGAACGAGGAATAGCTGAGAGAGGCGTCCGCCAGCGTGTCGACCTTCGAGACGCTGATCGACGTCGCGCTCGTGAGGCTGCGTCCGGTCCACGCGCCGGTGCCCTGCGCGGCCCACCAGCGGCGGTGCAGTGCGGGTGCGGCGACGAGACCGACGACGGGCGTGCCCGCGTCGACGAGAGCGATGAGGGTCGCCCAGACGGGCACACCGCGCACGTAGTTCTTCGTCCCGTCGATGGGGTCGATGATCCACAGCCGATCGGCTTTGCCGCTCGTGCCGAATTCCTCACCCTTGATGGCGTCGCGCGGGCGCGAGCGCTTGAGGTTCTCGCGGATGACGCGTTCGGCCTCGCGGTCGGCCTCCGTCACGGGGGTGAGGTCGGGTTTCGACTCGACCTGCAGGTCGGCGGCGCCGAAGCGCGACATCGTGATCTCCTCGACCGAGTCGGCGAGGACGTGGGCCAGGCGCAGGTCGTCGTGGTACGGGCTGGGGTCGCGCAGGGTGTCGCTCATTGCGCCCACGCTACCGGCTCGCCGGCACCGCGAGCACGCGGTGGCGGGGTAGGCGAGTGAGCGCTCACTCGCCTGCAGCGCGGTCGGCTTCAGCGTCGTTCGAGGTGCTCGTCCTTGTCAGGCACGTGGCGCGAGCGCAGCAGACGACGCAACGACGCCAGGCGCGCCGGGCCCGTCGTGCCGGCGTGACCCGCGGCGACGTAGGCGTCGAGCGCGCAGTCGGCCTCGTCGTGCGAGCAGCCGCGTGGGCATTCGGCAGTGCCTGGGGCGAGCTCGGGGAAGTGGTCGACGATCGTCGTCGGGTCGATGTGTGCGAGGCCGAACGAGCGAATGCCGGGGGTGTCGATGATCCAGCCGCCCTCCGGCCCGGGAAGTTCGAGGGCGATCGCCGACGTCGAGGTGTGACGCCCGCGTCCCGTCACGTCGTTGACGTGGCCGGTCGTGCGCGCGGCATCCGGAACGAGGGCGTTGACGAGTGTCGACTTGCCGACGCCGGAGTGCCCGACGAGGACGCTGACACGCCCGGCGAGGCGGGCGCGCAGGTCGTCGAGACCGTCGAGGTCACGGGCGACACGACCACCGGACGCGATCAGCTCGTCCCGTTGGGCGTCGCTCAGCTCGTGCGCCGACGTGACGCTGTGCGGCACGTCGAGGTCGGCGTAGTTCGCGAGGAACGGCGCCGGGTCGTCGAGGTCGGCCTTCGTCAGCGCGAGCAGCGGGTCGAGCCCCGCGTCGTAGGCGGCGACGAGGCAGCGGTCGATGAGGCCGGTCCGCGGCTCGGGGTTCGCGACCGCCGTCACCATGACGAGCTGGTCGGCGTTCGCGACGATGACGCGCTCGTACGGGTCGGTGTCGTCGGCGGTGCGGCGCAGCACGCTCGAGCGTTCCTCGACGCGCACGATGCGCGCGAGCGAGCCCTCGTGACCGCTCGTGTCGCCGACGAGCGCAACACGGTCACCGACGACGATGGGCGTGCGCGTCAGCTCGCGGGCGCGCATCGCCGTGATCTGCCGTCCGTCGAGCAGGACCGACCAGCGGCCGCGGTCGACACCCGTCACCATGCCGATGACGGCGTCGGCGTGCTTGGGGCGATCCTTCGTGCGGGGCCGAGATCCCTTGCGGTTGGGGCGCACGCGCACGTCGGACTCACTCCAGTTGCGACTCGCCATCTCAGACCGTCCGCTGCAGCGCCGGCTCGTGCGCCGCACTCGTGCCGTCGAGCAGCGCCTCCCACCGCCGGTCGAAGTGCGGCAGCGTCTTGGCGGTCGTGCCGACGTTCTCGACGACGATGCCGTCGACGACGAGCCCGACGACCGCAGCCGCCATCGCCATGCGGTGATCGTCGTACGTGTGGAACAGCCCGCCGTGCAGCACTTCTCGCGGCACCGGGGTGATGACGAGACCGTCCTCGGTCTCGTGCACCTGCGCCCCGATCGCCGTGAACTCGCGCGAGAGCGCCGCGAGTCGATCGGTCTCGTGGCCGCGGATGTGGGCGACGCCGCGGATGCGGCTGCCACCGTCGGCGAGCGCGCACAGGGCGACGACGACGGGCGTCAGCTCGGACGCTTCGGTGAGGTCGACGTCGATGCCCCGCAGACGACCGCTTTCGGGGCCGCGCACACGCAGACCGTCACGATCGAGCGTCACCTTGCAGCCCATGCGCTCGAGAACGCTACGGATGTGATCGCCCGGCTGCGTCGTGAACGTCGGCCAGTCGGCCATGAACACCTCGCCACCCGTGACGGCGGCCGCCGCGAGGAAGGGGGCAGCGTTCGACAGGTCGGGCTCGACCATGACGTCGAGCGCGCGGATGTCGCTGGGTTCGACGCTCCACGCGTAGCTGCCGCGCCCGTCGGCGTCGACGTCGTCACCGACCTCGATGACGACGCCCGCGTCACGCAGCACCTCGACCGTCATGTCGATGTGGGGGATGCTCGGCAGCGTTGCGCCGGTGTGGACGATCGTCACGCCCTCGTCGAAGCGCGCGCCGGAGAGCAGTAGTGCGGAGACGAACTGCGAACTCGTCGAGGCGTCGACCTCGACGCGCCCGCCCTTGACGGCTCCGGTGCCGTGGACGGTGAACGGCAGTGCGCGGCGGCCGTCGTCGTCGATGCGGACGCCGAGGTCGGCGAGGGCCTGCAGGACAGGACCCATGGGGCGATTGCGGGCGTGCTCGTCGCCGTCGAAGGCGACCGGCCCGTCCGCGAGGGCGGCGACCGGCGGGAGGAAGCGCATGACGGTGCCGGCGAGGCCGCAGTCGACCTGTGCGGGGCCCCGAAAGGGTGCAGGAGTGACGTGCCAGTCGTCGCCCTCGGGGGAGTCTCCGGGCACGTCCTCGACCTGGACGCCCATCGCGCGCAGTGCTTGCGCCATGAGGAGGGTGTCGCGCGAGCGCAACGGCGCCCGCAGGAGAGAGTCGTCGTCGGCGAGGGCGGCGAGGACGAGGTAGCGGTTCGTCAGGGATTTCGAGCCGGGGACGCTGAACGCGCCGACGACCGGCCGGTCCGCGCGAGGCGCGGGCCAGTCGGTCGTCGGGTTCGCGGAAGCGGCGCTCGTCGCGGCGGGGGTCGTCATGTCGGAGTTCTTCATGTCGAGGCCCGCTGCGCGAGCGCTCGTACTGCCGGAGGTCATGAGGGCAGCTTGCTCCCGGCGACGGCGGCCATGAGCTTGGCCTCGCGACGAGCCGTCTTCGCGGCGCGTTTGGCCTCACGGCGCGTGACGTCGACGCCGTGCGAGGTACGCCAGGCGAGGCCCGGCTTGCCCGCGGTGTCGGCGGCGGCGAGCAGCACGCCACCGACGATGGCGGCAGTGCGGAAGAAGTTGGACTGCTTGCGTGCCTTCACCTCCGGGTCCTTCTCGGCCCAGAACGCCTCGTGCATGTAGGCGTTCGCGCCGACCGTCGGGGCGAGCAGAGCCGCGGACAGGCGCGGGAGCTTGCCGAGCGCGAGGGCGGTGCCGGCGGCACCCATGAGCGCGCCCTGGCCCTTGACGATCATCTCGGGGTCGTTCGGCACCTTGCTGCCGCTCTCGCGGCTGACGAACTCGACGAACGGCGCGGCCTCGGCGGCCTGCGACTTCGTGTTGGTGAACGCCTTGGCCGCCTCGTTGAGGAAGTAGCTGGCGAGCGCGGTACGCGCGATGCGACGGATCATGATTCCTCCTCCTGTGAAGGTCGGCGTCGATCGTCGACGCCTTGGCCTCCCACGTTAGTCGGCGCCACCGACAACATGCGAGCACCGAGGGCAACAGACCGCGCGATCCTGGGCAGCGGCCGGTCCCTCCACCCTGCAGGCGAACCGAAGATGTCGTTTACGAGAAACGCATGCATGAGGATCAGGTCACCGATGCGATGATCGAGTCCATGGTTGCCGAGGCTGAAGCCGGCTACGCCGTCGAGCCGTTGAAGCGTCGAGGACGCGGTCGGCCCGGACGGGGAGCCAGGCCGGTGCTGGTCGTCGCGGTCAGGCTGACGTCCGACGAGCTCGCTGCGCTCGATCGTGTCGTCGAACGCGAGCACCTCTCCCGTTCAGAGGCGATTCGCCGGGCACTGAACAACTACGCCGCGTGAAGCTGCACCCCAGCGCGTTCAAGCACGGGCTCGGTGAGGACGACATCGCGCAGGCCGCGTCATGGCCCCAGGGGGAGTACCCGCGCCGCCGCCGCGGATCGTCGACGACGCTGACGAGACGGGGGCACGCCCCAGCGGTCTAGGCTTTCTCGCATGTGCGGCAGATACGCAGCCAGTGCGAGCACGGGTGAGCTGGTCGAGGAGTTCGAGGTCGACGTCGACGCCACGGGCGAGCAGACGCGGTCGCTGCTCGCGTCGCCGCAGAACCCGCCAGTCGGTGAGCCCGACTACAACATGGCGCCGACGAAGCAGGCGCCCGTCGTCCTGACCCGTCCCGAGCGGCTCGACGACGGCTCGCGCGGCGAGGCGAAACGTCAGCTGCGTCACCTCACGTGGGGGCTCGTGCCCTCGTGGTCGAAGGACACCAAGGGTGGCGTGCGCATGATCAACGCGCGCGCTGAGACGTTGCTCGAGAAACCGTCGTTCGCGAAGGCCGCCCGCGCGCGTCGCTGCCTCGTGCCCGCGTCGGGTTGGTACGAGTGGCAGCTGTCACCGACGGCGCTCGACGCCAAGGGCAAACCGCGCAAGCAGCCGTTCTACATGCGCCGCGTCGACGGCACGGACGTCGCATTCGCCGGCCTCTACGAGTTTTGGTGCGATCGTTCGCTGCCCGACGGCGACCCGGCCGCGTGGCTGACGACGTTCGCCATCATCACGACGAGCGCGGGGCAGGGCCTCGACCGCATCCACGATCGCCAGCCCCTCGCGCTCGAACGCGAGCAATGGGCCGAGTGGCTCGACCCGACGCTGACCGACGACGCCGACGTCGCGACGTTCCTCACGCCCGGCGATTCGAGCCCCTTCGAGGCCTACCCCGTCTCACGCGCGGTGAGTTCGAATCGGACGAACGGCCCAGGCCTCATCGAACCCGCGCCGGAATCCGACCTCGTGGGCGTCGTCGACCCCGCGACCGGCGAGATCATCGGGGCCGAGAAGTGACCGCCGAACCACGTCCCTCCCGGTCTGTCGCGCCGGAACGAGCGCACCGCGTCCTCCACATCGAGACGGACGCCGGGCCGGCGCGCGCCTATGTCATCGATCCCGCCGGTGGTCCTGCGAACACCGAGGTGGAGAACTCCGAGTCCTCGAGCGCCGAGACATCGAGCACCCAAACATCGAGCACCGAGTCGGCGAACGCTGAGACCGCGGCGGTCATGACGACCGCCAAACGCCAGCCCGTCGGAACCCTCGTCCTCGGACACGGCGCAGGCAAGGGCACGAACACGCCCGATCTGTGGGGCCTGCTCGACCTCGCCGATGACGGGTGGCGTGTCGTCCTCGTCGACCAGCCCTGGGTGCTCGCGGGCCGCAAGATCGCCACGCCGCCGAAGACCCTCGACGCGGGTTGGCGCGCTGTCGTCACCCACCTGCGCGACGCGGGCGAGATCACCGGACGCTTCGTGCAGGGTGGTCGTTCCGCCGGTGCCCGCGTGGCGTGCCGCACCGCCGTCGAACTGGGCGCCGACGCCGTCGTCGCGCTCGCCTTTCCGCTCACGCCGCCGGGCAAGGCGGACGACCCGTCGAAATGGCGCACGGACGAGGCGCTGGCCGCGCTCGACGCGGGCGCCCCGCTGCTCGTCGTGCAAGGCGCCACGGACACCTTCGGCGGGCCCGAGGCGATCCGCGCCGCGCTGCCCGGCGCGGACGTCGCCGCCGTCGCGGGACCGCACGGGTTCAGCAAGGATCCGAAAGACGTCGTCGACACCGTCCGCACCTGGCTCGGGGCCGGCACGCGGCGGCATGCAGCTGCCACGAGGAACGCCGACGGGGAATAGCGCAGCCCACTCACCGTGTTGACGACGGCGAAACAGAAGCCCGTGAGGGCCTTCGAACGTCGAAAGTGAGCACGATGCTGGTAGCACCCGTGGTTCCGGTCGAACCGGCCGCGCTGAGCCTCACCACCGGTTTCGGTGGCCCGGGCACGCGCGCGTCTCGTGTCGCGCCGCACCCCGCGCTAGGGTTGAGCGCGATGACAGACAACACGACGGTCGACGCCCTCGGCGCGACGCAGCCAGACGGCGGCGCGGCGCCACGCAGCGTCACCGATTCCAAGGATTTCGACCCGAGCACCGAGACCCCGGCCGAGCGGGCCGCGCGCTTCGAGCGCGACGCGATGCCGTACCTCGACCAGCTCTACAGCGCCGCCCTGCGCACGACGCGCAACCCGAGCGACGCCGAGGATCTCGTGCAGGAGACGTTCGCGAAGGCGTTCGCGGCCTTCCATCAGTACAAGCCGGGCACGAACCTCAAGGCGTGGCTCTACCGCATCCAGACGAACACGTACATCAACTCCTACCGCAAGAAGCAGCGTCAGCCGCTCGAGTCCGACGCCGCCGAGGTGGAGGACTACCAGCTCGCGCGGGCCGAGGCGCACTCGTCGACGGGGTTGAAGTCGGCCGAGAACGAAGCGCTCGATCACCTCCCCGACAGCGACATCAAGAAGGCGCTGCAGGCCTTGCCGGAGGACTTCAGTCTCGCGGTGTACTACGCCGACGTCGAGGGTTTCCCCTACAAGGAGATCGCCAAGATCATGGACACGCCGATCGGCACCGTGATGTCGCGCCTGCACCGCGGACGCAAGCTGCTGCGTGAACAACTCGAGGACTACGCGCGTGAGCGCGGCTTCCTCAAGGGTGAGGCGAACACCGCGAAGGGGGCGAAGAAATGAGCGACAAGTGCCCCGAGTACGTCGAGCGTCTCTACGCCTACATCGACGGTGAGCTGACGGCCGAGCAGTACGAGGAGATCAAGGCTCACCTGCTCGACTGCCCTCCGTGCCTGACGGAGTACGAGCGCGACATGCTGCTCAAGAAACTCATCAAGCGCGCGTGCGCCTGTGAGCAGGCGCCGGAGCAACTGCGCTCGTCGATCCTCACGCGCATCACCTACGAGCGCACCGAGGTGCGCTACGAGGCCTGACGCCGAACCGAGCATGACGAAGGCCGACCATCCCGTGAGGGTGGTCGGCCTTCGTTCGCGTCTGCGGCAGATGCTCAGGCGTTGGGCTTCTTGCCGTGGTTCGCGCCCTTGCCCTTGCGGCTGCGACGCTTGCGTGCGCGCTTGCTCATGGTCTTGCTCCCTGGTTCGGGGTCTTCCCCCCGGTACGTCGGGGGCCAACCTCCCCATTCTGTCACATCGCGCTCGTGCCCCCCTGCGCGCATCCGCGCAGCGAGAGGCGGCTCGCCCTCGTCGGCCTGGCGTGGTGGGGAGGTGGAGTCTCGGATCAACCGTTCGATTGATCCGAGCGGAGGTGGACCTTTCTTAAGTGAGCCTTAGCTCATCAGAAAGGCTCGGATTCATGACGACGACCCTCACCCCGCCCCTGTCGGCCGCGCTGCGCGACCACACCCGTGCCGCGCACGAGCACGCCGAGAACCGCGGCTTCATGACCCGCCTCATGGGCGGCGAGAGCAGCATCGGCGCGCACCAGGGGCTGCAGCGTCAGCTGCTGCCGGTGTACGACCACCTCGAGTCGGCGTGCGCGACGCACCGCGATGACCCCCGCCTCGCGCCGCTGCTGGACCCGGCACTCGAGCGCGCCGCATCGCTGCGTCACGACCTCGCCGCGCTGGAACGCCTCGGCTATGCGGACGCCACGGCGATCCTGCCCGCCACGCAGCGCTACGTCGACGACCTCGTCGCCTGCGCCGCCTCGCCGGCCACGCTCATCGGCCACCACCACACGCGCTACCTCGGGGATCTGTCCGGCGGGCAGATCATCGCGACGCTCATGCGCCGCCACTACGACGCGCCTCACGATGTCCTCACCTTCTACCGCTTCGACATCGCCAAGCCGAAGACGTACAAGGACGCCTACCGCGCGCGCCTCGATGAGTTGGCCCTCACGACGCAGGAGCAGGACGAGGCCCTCGACGCCGCCGGTCGCGCCTTCGCCCTCAACGCCGCCGTCTTCGACGCGCTGGACGCCTGCTACCCCGCGGGTGCGAACGCTCGGGCCGAGGCCGTCTGAACGCATGGAATCGATCCGTGAGATGCCCGTGGCGCTCGCGTTCGGCATCCTGTTCTGCACCGTCATGGCGCGAGCCAACGCGACATACTGGATCGGCCGCGGCGCGATCGGCGGCTGGCGTCGGCACCCCAAGTACGCCCACCACCTCGACGCGCGCTCCGTCAAGCGCGCCGAGGGCATGGTGCACCGCTTCGGCCCGCTCGCCGTCCCGCTGTCGTTCCTGACGGTCGGCGTGCAGACGGCCGTCAACCTCATGGCCGGGGCCGGCCGGATGCCGCTCGTGCGCTACCTGCCGGCCGTCGCCGTCGGCAGCCTCATCTGGGCCGGCGTGTACACCGTCGCCGGGGTGGCGTTGCTCGACGTCATCCTCCGCCTCGTGCACTGACGCACCTGACGTCATGAAGGTGGACGAGAATCGCCGATGTGGACGGAAATCGCAGGAGGGGACGGGATTCGCGACGGTGAACGAGAGTTGCAGGTGAGGCAGCGAGAACGGCCCGGCATCCAAGGGGATGCCGGGCCGTTCTCGCTGCGGGAGGGAGGCTCAGGCCTGCTTCGTCTCCGCGAAGATGCGAGCGATCTCATCGATCTTGCCGAGCAACTCGTCAGCCTTGGCGATGTCCCACTCGCCCTTGGTGCCGCTGGCACCGGCGAGCTTCGTCGCCTCGTTGACGAGGGTGTGAAGCTGCGGGTACTTCTCGAAGTGTGGGGGCTTGAAGTAGTCCGTCCACAGCACCAACAGGTGCTCCTTGACGAGCTGGCTGCGCTGCTCCTTGATGATCGTGGCGCGCATCTTGAAGTCTTCGTCGCCGGGCTTGTCGGCGACCTTGGCGATGATGGCCTTGACCGCCTCGGCCTCGATGCGGGCCTGGGCAGGGTCGTAGACGCCGCAGGGCAGGTCGCAGTGAGCCGAGACCTCGACGGTGGGGGTGAAGAAACGCTTCAGCATGAGGGACTCCTTGCTGCTGGTGATCAGCTGCCGAACGGCAGCACCGCTCTCAACCTATCGCGCGAAGCGGCCCCGGCGAAAGGTGCTGACGCAGGTGCGACAACGTCGCAGAATCTGCGTCATCACTGGGGAGTCGGGGCTGACGACCCGCCCCCGCATCGCCTCCTCCCCCAGCGCCCCGACGAGCCATGAGTCGACCCCCTCACGGGGGTTGTCACGCTCCACCCACCAGCCCGACGCGCCGTCGGCGAGGCGTTCGCGCCTCGTCACCCGTTTGATCGCGAGCGGGCGGGGGCCGTCGTCGCCGTCAGGGAGGCGGACGACGTGGCAGCGCCCGACCCGGGGCGACGTACCCCAGGCGACGAGGACGACGTCGCCGTCGACGTAGGTCGGTTCCATCGAGCGACCCCTGACGACGACGAAGCCCAGCTGCATCCCACCAGGGTAGTGGGGTGCAGCTGGGCGAGCGTCAGAGCAGTTCGTCGTCGACGAGGGCGGCGATCGCCTCGTGCTCGCTGCGAATGCGCGACAGGAAGCTCTTGGTGCGCTCACGCTGCGGGTTGTTGATGACGTCGCGCGGCGCGCCGGTCTCGACGATGACGCCGGCGTCCATGAACACGACACGGTCCGCGACGTCCCGCGCGAAGCTCATCTCGTGCGTGACGACGACCATCGTCATCCCGTCCTTGGCCAGTTCCTTCATGACGGCGAGCACCTCGCCGACCAGTTCGGGGTCGAGGGCGGACGTCGGCTCGTCGAACAGCATGAGCTTCGGCTGCATCGCGAGCGCGCGGGCGATGGCGACGCGCTGCTGCTGGCCGCCCGAGAGCTGGCTGGGGTAGTACTTCGTCTTGTCGCCGAGCCCGACCCGTTCGAGCAGCCGCTCGGCCTCCGCCTTCGCCTCGGCCTTGCCCACGCCCTTGACCTGGACGGGCGCCTCCATGACGTTCTCGAGGGCCGTCATGTGTGGGAAGAGGTTGAAGCGCTGGAAGACCATGCCGATCTCACGGCGCTGCGCGGCGATCTTCCTGTCCGTGAGGCGGTGCAGCTGCCCGCCCTTGTCGGCGTAACCCATGAGGTCGCCGTCGACCCAGATGCGCCCGCCGTCGATCGTCTCGAGCTGGTTGATGCAGCGCAGGAACGTCGTCTTTCCCGAGCCCGACGGGCCGAGCAGCACGACGACCTCGCCGGGGTGGACGTCGAGGTCGATGCCCTTGAGCACCTCGTGCTTGCCGAACGACTTCATGACGTTGACGGCGTGCACGAGTGGCTCATCGGAGCGTGAGGCCACGGGGGCCGTGGTTGCGGACGGTCGCGGCTGGGCGTTGCTCGCCCCGGCGGCGGCGGTGCTCATCAGTGGTCACTTCCGATCGAGGACAGACGTGAGCGGAACCCGCCGGTCGTGGTGCCCTGCGCCCCGAAGCCGCGCGCGAAGCGTCGCTCCAGCCAGCTCTGCAGCAGCATGAGCAGCGTGCAGAGGATGAGGTACCACATGAGGGCGCCGACGTAGCTCGGCATCACCTTGTACGTGTTGTTGGCGACGTTCTGCGCCTGGTTGAACAGTTCGGCGGTGACGGGCACGGCCGTCAGCAGCGACGTGTCCTTGACCATCGAGATGGCCTCGTTGCCGGTCGGCGGCACGATGACGCGCATCGCCTGCGGCAGGATGATGCGGCGCATGGCCTTGCCGTTGCTCATGCCGAGGGCCTGGGCGGCCTCACGCTGACCGTTGTCGACGGACAGGATGCCGGCGCGCGCGATCTCCGCCATGTAGGCGGCTTCGGACAGTCCGAGGCCGATGATGCCGACGGTGATGCCGGAGCTGATCGTCTTGACGTCGAGGGTGTAGAACGTCAGCCCGAGGTCCTTGCCGAACGGCACGCCGAGATCGAGGGTCGGGTAGAGGGTCAGGACGCCGAGACCGAGGATCGTCATGAGGACGTAGCGTGGCACGGCCCGGAAGAACCAGATGTAGACGAACGCCACGCCGCGCAGCACGGGGTTGTCCGACAGGCGCATGATCGCGAGGATGACGCCGAGCACGACGCCCAGGATCATCGACACGATCGTCACGATGATCGTGCCCTTGAGCAGTCCGTCGAGCACGGGCGAGTAGTTCATCACCTTGAGCACGAACGGCCAGTCCCAGGCCTTGTTGGTGACGACGGAGCTGATCATCATCGCGACGAGGACGGCGATGACGGCGAGGGCGACCCATCGGCCGGGATGCCGGACCGGCCGGGCGTCGATGACGCCCGGCCGCTCGGTGGTGGTGGTGTCGGTCATGTCGTTCGCGATCAGGGCTTGGGGTTGACCGGGAACGAGGTGACGGCGCCGTCACCGTTGCTCCAGGCGTCGAGGATCTTCTTGTAGGTGCCGTCCTTGTCGAGGGCCTCAAGGGCCTTCGAGATGGCCTCGGCGAACGCCGTGTTGTCCTTCTTGACGACGATGCCGTACGGGGCCGAGGCGTACTTCGAACCGACCTTCTCGAGCTTCGCGTCGTTCTTCGCGACGGCCCAGTTGGCGACGGGGGAGTCGGCCGCGAAGCCGTCGACCTTGCCGGCGATGAGGTCGGCGGTCACCTTCGACTGGGCGACCTCGCTGACGATCGTGATCGGCTTCTTGCCCGCGGCGGTGCACTTCTTGTTGCGTGCGGGCAGGTCGTCGGTCTGCTGCACGGTGTCCTTCTGGACGCCGATCGTCAGGCCGCACGCGTTGTCGGGGTCGAGCTTCTTCGGGTTGCCCTTGGCGGTGACCCAGGCGGTGCCCGCGCTGTAGTACTGCACCATGTTCGCGGTCTTGAGGCGCTCGGCGTTGATGGTGAACGAGCTGATCGCCGCCGGGTACTTGCCGGCGTTGACGCCGCCGATGAGGGTGCCGAAGTCGCCGTTCTGGAAGGTGAGCTTGAGACCGAGCTTCGCGGCGACGGCGTTGAGCAGGTCGATGTCCATGCCCTGGATCGTCTTGCCGTCGGCAGCCGTGAACTCGTTCGGGGCGTATGACGCGTCCGAACCGATCGTCAGGGTGCCCTCCTTGGCGATGGCGGCGGGGACGAGCTTGGCGAGCGGGTCGTCCTTCGTCACCTCGGCGGCCTTGCTCGACGCGCCCGCAGCGCCCGAGGAGGCAGAGCTCTTGGAGTCGTCGAGGGAGTCGGAGCCACAACCCGACAGCAGCAGGGCGGTGGCACTCAGGCCGGCGAGGGCGGGGGCGGTGGTACGACGCATGGGCGGGCCTTTCGGCATGGGGACGGCGCGAGCCGTCGGAGACGATGGCCACAGCATGCCACCGCGCCTCGCCCCGGGCGAGCGACACGACATAAGTATGCGGGATCGTGACCTACGGCCCGCCTCGTGCGCGCGACACCATGCCCGTGCAGCGACCTTGGAGCCGCCTCGTGAGACGTGCGTCACGCGTGATCATGCAGGACGCGGGCCGCTGCGATCAGGCCGAGCGCAACGAGTCGTAGAAGCGCACGCAGTCGTCGTATCGCGGCAGCAGACCCGACGCCTCGGCCTGCGCCAGCGACGGCGCAGCCTCGTCCTTGGGGGACAGCAGCGGTTCGATGTCGTCGGGCAGGGTCAGCCCCACCGTCGTGTCGAGGGGGTTGATGCCGTGCTCGCGCTCGGGGGTGTAAGGCGCGCTGCACAGGTACATCGCCGTCGAATCCTCCTCGAGGGCGCAGAACGCGTGGCCGAGCCCCTCGGCGAGGTAGACCGCCTTGCGTTCGCTCGTGTCGAGCACGACCGATTCCCACTGCCCGAACGTCGGCGACCCGACGCGGATGTCGACGATGAAGTCGATGATCGAGCCCGACAGGACGGTGATGTACTTCGCCTGGCTCGGTGGCACGTCGGCGAAGTGGATGCCGCGCACCGTGCCGCGGCTGCTGACCGAGATGTTCGACTGGACGACGTCCATGCGGTGGCCGAGGTGCTCGGCGAGCTTGTCGCCGCGGAAGCCCTCCATGAACACGCCGCGCCCGTCGGGGAACTGGCGGGGCGTGACGACGTAGGCGCCGTCGATCTTCAGCGGCTGGATGTCCATCACAGGGCCTTGCGGACGGCGGGGGTGATGTGGCCTTCGGCGAGGACGCGGTGCATGTAGGCGCCGTAACCGGACTTGACGAGGGAGTCGGCGAGGGCGGAGAACTGCGCGTCGTCGATCCAGCCCTGACGCCACGCGATCTCCTCGACGCAGCCGACCTTCAGATCCTGCTGCTCCTCGAGGACGTGGACGAACTGCGAGGCGTCCATGAGGCCCTTGAAGGTGCCCGTGTCGAACCACGCGGTGCCGCGCGGCAGCACCGTCACCGTGAGGTTGCCGCGGCGCAGGTACTCGTCGTTGACGCCCGTGATCTCCAGCTCGCCACGCGGGGAGGGCTCGAGGTTCTTCGCGATGTCGACGACGTCGTTGTCGTAGAAGTACAGGCCGGGCACGGCGTAACGCGACTTCGGCTGCTCCGGCTTCTCCTCGATCGAGACGACGTTGCCGTCCGCGTCGAACTCGACGACGCCGTAGGCGCTCGGGTTCGTCACGTGATGAGCGAAGACGTGGCCCCCGGTGAGCTCAGCGTGGCCCTGCAGCGCCGTCCCCATGCCGGCGCCGTGGAAGATGTTGTCGCCGAGGACGAGGGCGACCGAGTCGTCGCCGATGAACTCCTCGCCGATGATGAACGCCTGCGCGAGGCCGTCGGGCGAGGGCTGCACGGCGTAGCTGATCTCGACACCCCAGTCGGATCCCTCGCCCAGCAGCCGCTGGAACTGCTTGCTGTCGTGCGGCGTCGTGATGATGAGGATCTCGCGGACTCCGGCCATCATGAGCGTCGAGATCGGGTAGTAGATCATCGGCTTGTCGTACACCGGCATGAGCTGCTTGCTGATGCCCCGTGTGATCGGGTGAAGTCGCGTTCCCGATCCCCCCGCGAGAATGATTCCCTTCATAGGCCTACCTTATGCTGGCAGGGTGCAGATCCTGGTCACCGGCGGAGCCGGCTTCATCGGCGGCAACTTCGTCCACCTGACGGTGAAGGAGCGCCCAGAGGCGCGCATCGTCGTTCTCGACGCCATGACGTATGCGGGCAACGAGAGATCTCTCGACGGGCTGGGGGAGCACGTCGAGCTGGTGCGCGGCGACATCGCCGACGCCGCGCTCGTCGACCGTCTCGTCGCCGCGTCCGACCTCGTCGTCCACTTCGCCGCCGAGTCGCACAACGACAACTCCCTCGCCGAGCCGTGGCCGTTCGTCCAGACCAACATCGTCGGCACCTACACGCTGCTCGAGGCGGCGCGCAAGCACGACGTCCGGTACCACCACATCTCCACCGACGAGGTGTATGGCGACCTCGAGCTCGATGACCCGGAGCGTTTCACCGAGGCGACGGCGTACAACCCGTCGAGCCCGTACAGCTCAACCAAGGCCGGCAGCGACATGCTCGTGCGCGCCTGGGTGCGCAGCTTCGGCGTCAGGGCGACGATCTCGAACTGCTCGAACAACTACGGTCCGCGCCAGCACATCGAGAAGTTCATCCCGCGCCAGATCACTAACCTCATCGACGGCGTGCGCCCCAAGCTCTACGGTGACGGGCTCAACGTGCGCGACTGGATCCACGTCGACGACCACAACGCGGCCGTCTGGGCCATCATCGAGCGCGGGCGCATCGGGGAGACCTACCTCATCGGCGCCGACGGTGAGCTCGACAACAAGACCGTCGTGCAGGCCATCCTCACCGGGATGGGGCGTGACGCCGACGACTTCGACCACGTCACCGATCGGCCCGGCCACGACCGCCGCTACGCGATCGACTCGACGAAGCTGCGCGAGGAACTCGGCTGGAGTCCGCGCTACACGTCGTTCGACGACGGCCTCGCCGCCACGATCGCCTGGTACCGAGAGAACGAGTCGTGGTGGCGTCCGTTCAAGGACGCCACCGAGGCCAAGTACGCAAGCCAGCAGGTCGTCGCGGCGCCTGCTGACACCGCCACCGGTCAAGGGGCATGACGATGGCGCGTCGCTGGCTCGTCCTCGGAGGCACGGGCATGCTCGGTCAGGATCTCGACGCGCTGCTGCGCAGCCGCGGTGAGAGCGTCGTCTCGCTCGGCTCCGCCGGATGCGACGTCACCGAGCTGGAGACGGTGCAGCGCGTCATCGGCGATCACGCGCCGGACGTCGTCGTCAACTGTGCTGCGTACACGGCCGTCGATGCCGCTGAGAGCGACGAGGCCGCGGCGTTCGCACTCAATGGGACGGGTGCGTTCAACGTCGCTCGAACCGCGCAGGCCGCGGATGCCCAGCTCGTCCACGTCTCGACCGACTACGTCTTCGACGGCCGCGCCGAGGAACCGTACGATGTCGAGCACCCGCAGGCCCCGCAGTCGGCCTACGGACGCACCAAGGCGGCCGGAGAATGGGCCGTTCGTGCCACGCACCCCGACGCGCTCATCGTGCGCACGGCATGGCTCTACGGAGCGCACGGAAGCAACTTCGTCGCGACGATGCTGAAGCTCGCCCAGAACCGTGACACCCTCGACGTCGTGGCCGACCAGGTCGGACAGCCGACGTGGGCGGGCGACCTGGCGGACACCATCGTCGGGCTGATCGAGCAGGAATGCTCGGGCGGGTTCTACCATGGGACGAGTTCGGGCAGCGGGTCATGGTTCGACCTCGCACGAGAGGCATTCATCCTCGCAGGCCTGGATCCTGAGCGCGTGCGCCCGACGACGACGGAGGCGTTCCAGCGGCCCGCGCCGAGGCCCGCCTACAGCGTGCTCGCACGCTCACCGCGCGGGCCGAGCATCGGTGACTGGCGTGCACGACTCGCCGCATCCGGCGTCGTTCAGCAGGAGCGCGCTGCAGAGCGCGCGCGGGCCTGAGGCGCAGGCTCGAGACGACCGCGGTGCGGGGAACGCAGCCGAACGGGAACGAGGGGAATTCGGACGCGTCCGACGAAGGGGAAACAGGGTTTTGTGGGGAAAGGCGCCGGCGAGCATGACTGACGGGGCGAGAGGTAGGCGCGACCTGCTCGCCAGGATGCGTGGCGACTGGCGGCGCAACCTGTTCCTGCTGCTGTTCGTCCTCGACCTGGGCGTCATCACACTCGCCGTGGCTGCCGGGTTCTTCGCGCGCTTCGCAATGGCGGAGGCGTCGCTCGACACCGTTCGCTCGCAGGGCAACCTCTACCTCGTCGTCGTGCCCGCCCTCATCCTCGGATGGCAGGCCTCGCTGCTTCTCAATCAGGCGTACAACATGGAGATCATCGCGATCGGCACCGACGAATATCGTCGTGTCGTGCGCGCCACGTTCTTCACGTTCGGCGCGCTCGCGATCGTCCTCGTCCTGCTGCGCTGGCAGGTAGCGCGCGGCTTCCTGGCCGTCGCCCTCCCACTCGGGCTCGTCCTGCTTCTCATCGAACGTCTCCTGGTCCGCCGCTGGGTGCTCGCGCGACGCCGCCGCGCGATGCTCGTCGACGGCGTCGTCGTCGTCGGCTCACCGCATGAGGTGCGCTACGTCGCCGAAGGCATAGCCCGCAACCCGGCTGCGGGCCTAGTAGTGCGCGCCGTCGCGACGGACACGACCGATGCTCCGACGTTCGAGCTCGCCAACGGAGTGGTCGTGCCCCAGGCCGGCGCGATCGCCGACGTCGTCGACGCCGTGCACCGCTACGAGGCCAGCACGATCATCGTCGCCGGCCATAACCGCATCAACCGCAAGCAGCTGCGCGAACTCGGCTGGCAGCTCGAGGACACCACCATCCGCCTCGCCCTCGCCAGCCGCATGACGGACGTCGCAGGCCCCCGCATCCATTGGCACCCCATCGAAGGGTTGCCGCTCATGAGCGTCGAGATGCCCCGCTACAGCGGCGTCAAGTACTCCCTCAAACGGGCCTTCGACCTCGTCATCGCCACCGGGATGGTCGTCCTCGTCGCCCCGATCCTGTTCGCCATCGCCATCGCCGTCCGCCTCGACAGCCCCGGGCCCATCTTCTTCCGCCAGACCCGAGTAGGCGTCAACGGAACGCTGTTCAAGATGACCAAGTTCCGCTCGATGGCCGTCGACGCCGAAGCGCGCCTCGCCGGACTCGAACGACAGAACGAAGGCTCCGGCCTACTGTTCAAGATGAAAGACGACCCCCGCACCACCCGCGTCGGCGCCTTCATCCGCCGCTACAGCCTCGACGAACTGCCACAACTGTTCGACGTCATCGCCGGCAGCATGTCACTCGTCGGACCACGCCCCCCACTGCCCCGCGAGGTCGAAGCCTACGACCACCACGTCCACCGCCGCCTCAACGTCAAGCCAGGCATCACTGGACCCTGGCAGGTCGGCGGACGCTCGAACCTCTCCTGGCAAGAATCCGTGCGCAAGGACCTCTACTACGTCGAGAACTGGTCCCTGTCCGGCGACCTCGTCATCATGTTCAAGACCCTCCGCGCCGTCCTCGCACGCGACGGCGCGTACTGACATTCCCTTGTCTCGCCTTCCGGCCGGCCCCCGAAGGGGGGTCAGAACGTGGTTGTCGGGACGACGAACGCCCCACGTCGACGACGTGAGGCGCTCGAAGGTGCGATGAGGGCCGTCAGACGGAGAGCCAGTCCTGCCAACCGGCGTGAAGCACGAGCCACGCCATGAGGCCGTAGCCCGCCTGGCCGGGGTGGTAGCCGTCGCTGGCGGCAAGATCCGACTGCCACTGATCGTGCCCGAGCAGCGGGCGGAAGCAGTCGACATACGTCACGCCACGACGCGCGCAGACGTCCGCGTGCGCGTCGACGAGCACCTCGAGCTTCGCGTTCATCTCCGGGTCGCTCGTGGGCGGCGGGCCGACGACGAACGTCGCGATGCCGTTCGTCGACGCATCGTCGAGGATGTTCGCGAGGTTGAGGCGCGAACGTGCTGTCGTCAGACCCTGCGCGGCGTCGTTCGTGCCGAAGCCGATGACGAGTCGGCGCTCGTTGCAGTTCTTCCACCGCAGCGCCGCCTCACCCCGCCAGCGCGCGAGGACGTCAGAGGAACTGTCGCCGCGCACGCCGAGGTTGTACGTCGTCAGCCTGACGCCCTCGTGCGGCGTACGCGCGACGACCCGCGAGACCCACCCCAGGGCCTTCGGGTCGCCGTAGCCGTTGACGAAGCTGTCGCCGACGAAGACGAGGCCGACACGGCGCTCACCCTCGGCGACGTGGAAATCGGCGCTCGGCCGGAACTCGGGCTCGCTGCCTTCGGTGGGGTAGGACACGCTACGACCGCCTTCACTCACTCGTCATCGTCGTCGTCGAGCCGTGCCAACCATGTGGCGAGGCGCTCGACGGGGATCTCGAACTCCGGGTTGAGGTCGACGAAATGACGCAGCTGCTCCGCGAGCCACTCGAACGTCACGTCTTCTTCGCCGCGGCGCGCCGCGAGCTCCTCGATACCCCGATCCGTGAAATACACGCGCCCAGCTTATCGTCCGTCAGCTCGGTGCCCACCCCGCAAGCGTCGCGCGCCCACGACGAAGCGGTGCCCACCCCGCGTGGGGGAGGGCACCGCTTCATCAGGAACGCACCATCAACGGCTGCTCACGTGAACCTCAGCGCGCGAACGCCTGCTCCATGAGCTCCGCGTTCTGCGCGGCGTGACGCTTGTTGTTGCCGGTCGCGGGCGACGCGGACGCCGGACGCGACACGACGCGCAGACGTCGCGTCTCGCCGTGGCTCTCGAGCAGGTCGGGCAGGTTGAAGTACATGAACGGCCAGGCGCCCTGGTTCTTCGGCTCGTCCTGCACCCACACGATCTCGGCGTTCGGGTACGCCGAGACCGCCTCGGCGATCTCCTTGGCCGGGATCGGCGCGAGCTGCTCGACACGCACGATGGCGGTCGTGTCGTCACCGCGCTTCTCACGTTCCGCCTCGAGGTCGTAGACCACGCGGCTCGAGGCGAGCAGCACCCGCTCGACCTTCGAACCGTCGAGCTGCTTCTGGTCCTTCAGCACCGGCTCGAACTGGCCCGAGGTGAAGTCGGCCGGCGAGCTCGTCGCGGCCTTCACGCGCAGCAGCTGCTTCGGCGTGAAGACGATGAGCGGCTTGCGCGGTCGCGCGTGCGCCTGGCGACGCAGCAGGTGGAAGTACGACGCCGGCGTCGACGGGTAAGCGATCGTCATGTTGTCCTCGGCGAACAGCTGCAGGAAGCGCTCGATGCGCGCCGAGCTGTGGTCCGGACCCTGACCCTCGTAGCCGTGCGGCAGCAGCAGCACGACGGAGCTGCGCTGCGCCCACTTCTGCTCCGAGCTCGAGATGAATTCGTCGATGATGGTCTGCGCACCGTCGACGAAGTCACCGAACTGCGCCTCCCACAGCACGAGCGCGTCGGGACGCTCGACCGAGTAGCCATACTCGAAGCCCATCGCGGCGTACTCGCTGAGCAGCGAGTCGTAGATCCACAGCCACGCCTGGTCATCCGTGAGGTAACGCAGCGGCGTCCACTCGTTGCCGTTCGCCTTGTCGATGAGGACGGCGTGACGCTGCACGAACGTGCCGCGTCGGGTGTCCTGACCGGACAGACGCACCGGCGTGCCGTCCATGAGTAGCGAACCGAACGCGATGAGCTCGCCCATGGCCCAGTCGATGCCGCCGTCCTTGACCATCGCCGTGCGACGCTCGAGCAGCTGCTTGAGCTTCGGGTGCAGCGTGAAGCCCTCCGGCGGGTTCGTCCACACCGCGCCGATGCGCTCGAGAGCGGCCTCGGTGATCGCGGAGGAACGGCCCGAGGAGTAGGCGCTCTTCGCGTCGTCCTCGAGCTGAGCGGACGGGCGCTCGAGGCCGCCGTGGCCCTCGGCGTCGGTGCCCTGGCTGGAATCGGACGAAGCGCTCTGCGCGGCGCTGTCGGCAGCGGCCTTCTTCGTCGCCTCCTTCGTCTCGACGAAGACGCGCTCGAGCTGCTGCTGGTAGTCCTTGAGCAGTTCGTCGGCACGCTCCTGGTCCATGTCGCCGCGGCCGACGAGGGCCTCGGCGTACAGGCGACGCACGGACTTCTTCGCCTCGATCAGCTTGTACATGAGCGGCTGCGTCATCGACGGGTCGTCGCCCTCGTTGTGACCGCGGCGGCGGTAGCACACCATGTCGATGACGACGTCCTTGTTGAACGTCTGGCGGTACTCGAACGCGAGTTCCGCGACGCGGACGCAGGCCTCCGGGTCGTCACCGTTGACGTGGAAGATCGGCGCCTGCACCATGCGCGCGACGTCCGTCGAGTACGTCGATGAACGCGACGAGCTCGGCGCGGTCGTGAAGCCGACCTGGTTGTTGATGACGACGTGGATCGTGCCGCCGGTTCGGTAGCCGCGCAGCTGCGACAGGTTCAACGTCTCGGCGACGATGCCCTGGCCCGCGAACGCGGCGTCGCCGTGGAGCAGGATCGGCAGCACCGTGAACGCCGTGCCGGCGAGGTTGATGCGGTCCTGCTTGGCACGGGCGATGCCCTCGAGCACCGGGTCGACGGCCTCGAGGTGGCTCGGGTTGGCGGCGAGGTAGACCTTCGTGTGGTTGCCCTCATCGGAGACGAACTCGCCCTCGGTGCCGAGGTGGTACTTGACGTCACCGGAGCCCTGCACCGAGTTGGGAGCGGCGGTGCCCTCGAACTCGCGGAAGATCTGGCCGTACGACTTGCCCGCGATGTTGGCGAGCACGTTGAGACGGCCACGGTGCGGCATGCCGATCGCGGCCTCTTCGAGGCCGGCGTCCGCGGCCTCCGACAGGATGCGGTCGAGGATCGCGATGACGGACTCGCCGCCTTCGAGGCTGAAGCGCTTCTGGCCGACGAACTTCGTCTGCAGGAACGTCTCGAACGCCTCGGCTTGGTTGAGCTTGCGCAGGATGCGCTCCTGCTCGTCCGACGTCGGCTTCGAGTACGTCTTCTCCAGCTTGTTCTGCATCCAGGCCCGCTCCTCGGGGTTCTGGATGTGCATGTACTCGACGCCGACCGTGCGGCAGTACGAGTCACGCAGGATGCCGAGGATCTTGCGCAGCTTGAGGAAGTTGGCGCCGCCGAAACCGCCCGTGGCGAACGTGCGGTCGAGATCCCACAGCGTCAGGCCGTGGCTCGTGACGTCGAGGTCGGGGTGACGACGCTGCTTGTACTCGAGCGGGTCGGTGTCGGCCATGAGGTGACCGCGCACGCGGTAGGCGTGGATGAGCTCCTGCACGCGCGCGACCTTGTTGATGTCGTCGTCGTGGTTGGCAGAGATGTCCTGCACCCAGCGCACCGGCTCGTAGGGGATGCGCAGCGACTCGAAGATCTCGTCGTAGAAGTTGTTCTCACCGAGCAGCAGCTGGTGGATCTGACGCAGGAACTCCCCGGACGTCGCACCTTGGATGATGCGGTGGTCGTAGGTCGAGGTGATCGTCAGGATCTTGCTGACGGCGTTGCGGTTGAGCGTCTCCTCGCTCGCGCCCTGCCACTCGGCGGGGTAGTCGAGTGCGCCGACACCGATGATGGCGCCCGCGCCCTTCATCAGACGCGGCACCGAGTGCACCGTGCCGATGCCACCGGGGTTGGTCAGCGAGATCGTCGTGCCCGCGTAGTCCTCGAGCGTCAGCTTGTTGTTGCGCGCCTTCTTGACCATCTCTTCGTACGCGGCCCAGAACTGCGCGAACGTCATCGCCTCGGCGCCCTTGATCGACGGCACGACGAGCGTGCGCGAACCGTCGGGCTTCTGCAGGTCGATGGCGAGGCCGAAGTTGATGTGCCCCGGCTGGTGCAGGACGGGCTTGCCCTTCTCGTCGACCGAGAGGGAAGCGTTCATCTCCGGCATGACGCGCAGCGCCTTGATGATGGCGTAGCCGATGATGTGGGTGAAGCTCACCTTGCCGCCGCGGCCGCGGGCGAGGTTCGAGTTGATGACGATGCGGTTGTCGATCAGCGCCTTCGCAGGGACGGCGCGGACCGACGTCGCGGTCGGGACCTCGATCGAGGCCTCCATGTTCTGCACGATCTTGGCGGCGATGCCCTTGAGCGGGGTGTCCTTGTCGTCCGCCGCCGGCACGTCACCGAGGGCGCCGTCGCCCTGGTCGCGCGGCGTCGGCAGCGGTGTGTGGCCCTCGGCCTGCTTCGGGTCGAGCTTCTGCGGCTCGCTCTCGGCGGTGCGCGTCGGCTCGGCGGCCTGCTGTGCAGGCGCCTCCTGCTGGTCGCGCGGTGCCTCGGCGGCCATCGGCTTCTCGGTTCGGGGAGCGGCCTTAGCGCCCGAGCCCGACGTGGACGTGGACGTGGAGGCCGGCGCCGAGGAGTTCGACGAGCCCGGCTGATAGGTCGCGAAGAACTCCTGCCATGCGGCATCCACGGAGTTCTTGTCCTTGCTGTACTGCTCGAAGAGTTCCTCGACGAGCCACTCGTTCGCGCCGAAGTCGTCGTGCTCAGAGCTGGGGGACTGGGATGACACGCAGATGCGCCTCTTTCATTCGCGTCGATTCACGTACACGTGCGGGAGGCGTCCCGTTGCCCCCGCCATGACGCGGCGCGTGGCCGTGTCAGGCAGGAGCGAGGTGAACCACTCCACTGCCGTGTGGTACACGGCATACGTTGCCACCCTATCGCTCCCGCGCCGCCGCCGCGAGAGGCGGTCGGTGGTGAGGTGGCCCACCCCGGCGCGAGACTGCGCGGGCCTCGCCGGTCGAGGCCGGCCCGGGGGGTGGAACGAGCCCGGTGAACGGCTGCGCCCGTGGTAATTTCACTGCGTCATGACGCAGTGGATATTGATCCTCCTCGGAGTTGTCCTCACGCTCGGAACGGCACTGTTCGTCGCCACCGAGTTCTCTCTCGTCGCGCTGGATCGTCACTCCGTCCAGCGCGCCATCGACGACGGCGACGAACGCGCCCGCCCCGTCCTCGCCTCGCTGCGCGGGTTGTCGACGCAGCTGTCGGCCGCGCAGGTCGGCATCACCCTCACGACGCTGATCCTCGGCTTCATCGTCGAACCCAGCGTCGGTGCGTTGCTGCGCACCCCGTTGGCGGCCATCGGCGTCACCGGCGGCGCGGCCTCGGCGACCTCGACCGTCCTCGCGATGGTTCTCGCCTCCGCCTTCTCGATGATCTTCGGTGAACTCGTCCCGCAGTTCCTTGGTATCTCCGCGCCTCTTCGCGTCGCCAAGATCGTCGCGCGGCCCGTACAGGTGTTCGCCGCCCTCTTCAAGCCGCTCATCGTCGTGCTCAACGGATCGGCGAACCTGCTGCTGCGCTCCATGGGCATCGAACCGCAGGAGGAACTGTCCGCCGCCCGCACGCCGCAGGAGCTGAGCTCCATGGTGCGTCGCAGCGCCGAGGCCGGCACGATCGAGGAGGGCACCGCGCACCTGCTGACGCGCTCGCTCAACTTCGGTGAGCGCACCGCGTCCGACGTCATGAGCCCGCGCGTGCGCTGCGAGGCCGTCGATCGCGACGCGACGGCGGATGACGTCGTCCGGCTCGCGAGGTCGACGGGCCACTCGCGCTTCCCGGTGCTGGGGGAGGACTGGGACGACGTCCACGGTGTCGTCCACGTCAAGAAGGCCATCGCCGTGCCCGTCGAACGCCGCGGCGATGTGCCCGTCACCGCTCTCATGGTCAAGCCGACTTTCGTGCCCGAGACGATCACGCTCGAACCGCTGCTCGTGCTCCTGCGTGGCGCGGGGCTGCAGCTCGCCATCGTCATCGACGAGTACTCCGGAACCTCGGGCCTGGTGTCGCTCGAGGACGTCATCGAAGAGATCGTCGGTGAGGTCAGCGACGAGCACGACAAGCTGCACGACGCGAGCCGTCACCTGCCCGACGGGTCCTGGACGGTGCCCGGGCTGTGGCGCCCCGACGAGGTCGTCGATCGCATCGGCGCGCCCGTGCCCGACGATCGCGCCTACGAGACGCTCGGTGGTTACGTCATGCAACAGGTCGGCCGCATTCCCGAGGTCGGGGACGAACTCATGCTGCCGGGATGGCGCCTGCGCGTCGTGTCGATGGACGGCCGGCGTGTCAACCGCGTCCGGTTCACCCCGGCGGTGCAGGGGCAGTCGATGGACGATGTCATCGGCGGCGCAACCCGGGCCGGTGAGGCCCGATGATGCTCTGGATCTCGCTCCTGCTGCTGCTCGGCAACGCGTTCTTCGTGGGCGCCGAGTTCGCCGTCATGGCAGCGCGGCGCTCGCAGCTCGAACCGATGGCCGCGGAGGGCTCGAAGCGCGCCTCTGCGGCGTTGGAGGCCCTCGAGAACGTCGCCTCGCTGCTCGCCTGCGCGCAGCTCGGCATCACGGTCTGCTCGGTGCTGCTGGGTGCCGTCGCCGAGGACGCGGTGCACCACCTCATCGCCGGCCCCCTCGAGGCGACGGGCATGCCGGACGGGCTGACGCACGTCGTCAGCCTGCTGCTCGCGCTGCTCATCGTCGCGTACTTCCACGTCGTGCTCGGTGAGATGGTGCCGAAGAACCTCGCCATCGCCGGGCCCGACCGGGCAGCGTTGCTGCTCGCGCCCGCACTGCTGTGGGTGACGAAGGCGATCCGCCCGCTCGTCACGGTGCTCGAGAACGTCAGCAAGGCCATCGTGCGACGCATGGGCATCGAACCGCAGGACGAGGCGGCCTCGACGTTCTCGACCGAGGAGGTCGAGATGATCGTCGAGGAGTCGCACCGAGAGGGTCTGCTCGAGTCGGGGCAGGAGCGCCGCGTGCGTGAGGCGCTGGAGTTCACCGACAAGGTCGCGAGCGACGTGGCCGTGCCGCTCGACTCGCTCGTCACGCTCTCGTTGGGCGCGACGCCCGCCGATGTCGACGCGATGGTCGCCAAGCACGGGTTCTCGCGCTTCCCGGTCATGACGACGTCGGGGGAGCTGCGCGGTTACATCCACCTCAAGGACGTGCTGTACGCGCAGGACGAGGCGTACACCGAGCCTGTTCCGCCGCGCCGCATCCGGCTGCTCGCGACGGTGCGTCCCGGGGACGAGGTCGAGGACGTGCTCGTCACGATGCAGAACTCGGGCGCGCACCTCGCGCGCGTCGTCGGTGACGACGGGCGCACGAGCGGTGTCGTGTTCCTCGAGGACGTGCTCGAGGAACTCGTCGGCGAGGTCGCGGACGCGACGCAGCGCTTCGACGCGCGCGCGTTGGCCGGAGCGTCGCGGGCCGAGTCGGCGTCGGTCGTCCGGGCTGACCAGGCGCGCCCGCGCGCGTGATGATGCCCGCCGTCGCCGGGAACTGCTGGTAAGGTGTCGTCTCGCGCTCATGGAGCGCATGCCCCCTTAGCTCAGGGGATAGAGCACCGCCCTCCGGAGGCGGGAGCGCAGGTTCGAATCCTGCAGGGGGCACAAGACGAACGGAGGCCCGATCCATCCGCGCCAAGCGCCGCCGGATCGGGCCTCCGTTCGTCTTGTGTCAAGCTCGAAAAATTCGGGAGGACGACGAGCGTAGCGAGGAGGACGGGTCCTGCAGGGGGCGTTGTCGTAGCCTGCGATCAAGCTGGCGTGGCATACCCTGGCCCGGTGATGTCGGCAGATCCTTGGGTAGCGCTGGATCGCGACGTCGGGGTGTCCGTCGCCTTTTCCGTGGATGCCGACGGGCGGGTCGTCACCCCTGCGCCGCGTGTCGCGGCGTCGCGCGAGCGCTCCGCCACCCATCGAGATGACTTGGGCAGGGCTCAGCGGATCGCCGCACTCATCACCGCGCACCTGGGGCTGTCGGCCGTGGCTCGACCCTCTGGTGGAAACATCGAGGTCGACCTGTCGTCGGACGGGTGGCTCGGTCGCTGCGGGGCCGAGACGGGCATCATCGCCGGCGCGGCCACAGACGTCCGCCGCGCCCGCCCGCCGCTGCGCGCCTTCGGCCAGAGCCTCACCTGGGACGCCGTCGCACAGGACGTCGGCCGCGACGCGCTCGTGTGGGCGTCGCTGCTCAGTGCGTCCAAGACGCCACCGCTGACGTTGGGGCAGCGCCTCGACGACCTGTCGAGCCGCCGCGACGCGAACCTTGTCGCTCGTGCCCGCCGTGCCCAGGCAGCCGCGATGATACGGCTCGAGGCCGCGACCGAACTGCTCGACAGCGGCGCCCTTGACGCCGACACCTTCGACGTAGAGCCCCTGGCCTACGCAGACGGCGCCGACACCCCGGCCCGCGACGACCTCGCCGTCGACGGTTCTGCCGCTCTCTCTCGTTCGCCGGACGGTGGGGACCACGTCACCCCCGCACCCTTGCGGGTGGCTGTTCTCCTCACCTCCCGGGCGTTTCACGACGCGGCGCGCACCGGCCGCACCCGTCCTGCGTTGCTCGCGATCGACGATCTGGCGGTGGCGATGCTGCGTCACGTCGAGGCTGCGCCCGTCACGCGGACGGATGTGCCCGCGCTGAGCGCGGCCCGTAGCATCGTGCGAGAAACCCTGGACGCTGCCTGCGTCGCAGCGCCCGTGCCGTACTGAACGCGTCGATCCTCGATGCGGCCGGCGGCGGTGGGCGTGCGATCGCTGCGGGTCCGATCCGCGCGCAGCGGGGGCTGCCGGGCCGTCTCGGCGCAGCGCCGTCCCCCTCGCGAGAAGGCAGCAAGGAGACCACGTGAGCGTCAGGTCGGCCGCCCCCACGGGCGCCCTCGAGCAGATCGTGTGGCCGCGCACCGCGCGCCGCCGTGATGACGGCGTCGTCGAGATCGCCGGCATCGGCCTCGACGAGATCGCCGAACGTTTCGGCACGCCGGCGTACGTCATCGACGAGGCCGACGTCCGCAGCCGGGCCCGTGCCTACCGTGAGGCGTTCGCGCGTGCGTTCGCGGCCATCGGCACCCAGGCGGACGTGTACTACGCGGGCAAGGCGTTCCTGTCGTCGCACGTCGCGCAGTGGGTCACCGAGGAGGGGCTGCGCCTCGACGTCTGCTCGGGGGGTGAGCTCGCGATCGCGAAGAAGGCGGGCGTGCCGGGCGAGAACATCGGCATGCACGGCAACAACAAGGGCGTCGCCGAGATCAACGACGCCCTCGCGTACGGCGTCGGGCGCATCGTCGTCGACTCGTTCGAGGAGATCGACCGCGTCGCCGACGCCGCTGCGCGCCACGGCATCACGGCGCCTGTCATGATCCGCGTCAAGCTCGGCGTCGAGGCGCACACTCACGAGTTCATCGCGACGGCGCACGAGGACCAGAAGTTCGGTTTCTCCGCCGCCGACGGCCAGATCGGTGACGCCGTCGCTCGCGTCCTCGCCCGCCCGGAGCTTCACCTGCTCGGCTTCCACAGCCACATCGGCAGCCAGATCTTCGAGTCCGCTGGCTTCAAGGAGGCCGCGACGCGCCTCATCGCCCTGCAGTTGCAGGTCGCGAAGGAGCACGGCGTCGAACTGCCGGAGCTCGACCTCGGCGGCGGTTTCGGCATCGCCTACCTGCCCAGCGACGCACCGCTCGACCCCGCCGAGATGGCGATGCAGCTCGCCGGCATCGTGCGCGAGGCGTGCCGGAACGCCGACGTCGCGGTGCCGCGCGTCTCGATCGAGCCGGGCCGCAGCATCGTCGGCCCCGGCGGCGTGACGCTCTACCGCGTCGGTACGGTGAAGCTCGTTCAGGCGAGCGACGACCTCGTGCGCACGTACGTCAGCGTCGACGGTGGCATGAGCGACAACGCGCGCCCCGCGCTCTACCAGGCCGACTATCACGCGGCGCTCGCGAACCGCGGCGGCAGCGACGAGCTGACGCCGACCCGCATCGTCGGCAAGCACTGTGAGAGCGGCGACGTCGTCGTGCGCGACATCGACTTCCCGTCCGACACCCGTGACGGCGACCTCGTCGTCGTCGCCGCGACCGGCGCCTACTGTCGTGCGCTGGCCTCGCAGTACAACCACGTCCCGCGCCCGCCCGTCATCGCCGTCGCGGACGGCGACGCTCGCGTGCTGCTGCGCCGCGAGACGATCGACGACCTGCTCGCCCTCGAAGGGGAATGACATGACCACCACCGCATCCGCCATGCCGGCCGACTCGACGACCCCGCGCGAGCCGATCACGATCGCGCTGCTCGGCAGCGGCGTCGTCGGCACGTCCGTCGCCCGCGAGCTGACCCAGAACGCCGCCGATTTCGAGGCCCGTATCGGTGCGCCGCTGCAGATCGTCGGCGTCGCGGTGCGCGACACGCGCAAGGACCGCTCGGAGACGGGCCTGCCGGCCGACGCCTTCACGACGGACGCGCAGGCGCTCGTCGACGGTGCCGACATCGTCGTCGAGCTCATGGGTGGTGACGAGCCCGCCAAGAGCCTCATCACGCGCGCCCTGAGCAACGGCTCGAGCGTCGTCACGGCCAACAAGGCCCTGCTCGGCAGCGATGGCCCGGAGCTGTACCAGCTCGCGATGGATCACGGCGTCGACCTGTCCTACGAGGCCGCCGTCGCGGGCGCCATCCCGCTCATCCGTCCGTTGCGCGAGTCGCTCGCGGGCGATGAGGTGACGAAGGTGCTCGGCATCGTCAACGGCACGACGAACTTCATCCTCGACAAGATGCACCGCACCGGCGCCGACCTGCGGGACGTGCTCGCCGAGGCGCAGGAGCTCGGTTACGCCGAGGCCGACCCGACGGCCGACGTCGAGGGTTACGACGCGCAGGCGAAGGCCGCCATCCTCGCCTCCCTCGCGTTCCACACGCGCGTGCGCACGAGTGACGTGCACGTCGAGGGCATCATGAACATCACGGCGGAGGACATCACCGCCGCACGCCGCGCGGGCTGCGTCATCAAGCTGCTCGCGATCGCCGAGAAGGTCGAACGCGGCGAGGCAGACGGGGGAGCGGGCGTCAACGTCCGCGTTCACCCCGTCCTGCTGTCGCGCTCGCACCCGCTCGCGAGCGTGCATGAAGCTTTCAACGCGATCTTCGTCGAGACGAAGCTCGCCGGGGAGCTGATGTTCTACGGCCGCGGGGCGGGCGGCGACCCGACGGCGTCAGCCGTCCTCGGCGACATCGTCCAGGCCGCGCACCACCGCGTCACCGGCGGGCGCGGCTCGGGGGAATCGGCCTACGCCGACCTGCCGATCCTGCCGATCGGCGAATCCCTGACGCGTTACGTCGTTCGCGTCGAGGTCGCCGACGAACCGGGCGTCCTCGGGCGCGTGACGAGCGCGTTCGGCGAGCACGGCGTCTCCATCGAGAGCATGCGCCAGGGCGTGCGCCGCTCCGAGGATGGCCTCGCCTCCCTCACCTTCATGACCCACCAGGCGCCGGAGGCCGCGCTCGCGGCCACGGTCGACTCGATCAAGAAGCTCGCGGACGTCGACTGCGTCTCGTCCGTGCTTCGCGCAGAAGGAAACTGACATGGCTCACCTGTGGCGCGGCGTCATCACCGAGTACGCCGAACGACTTCCGATGCTCGACGGTGCTCCCGTCGTCACGCTCGGGGAGGGCGGCACTCCGCTCATCCCGGCGGAGAAGCTGAGCGAGCGGGTCGGTGCGCGCGTGTTCGTCAAGTACGAGGGCCTCAACCCGACCGGTTCGTTCAAGGACCGCGGCATGACGACGGCGATGTCGATGGCCGCGAAGAACGGCGCGAAGGCCGTCATCTGTGCCTCGACGGGCAACACGTCCGCCTCCGCCGCGGCCTACGCGACGAAGGCCGGCATGACGTGCGCCGTCCTCGTGCCCGACGGCAAGATCGCGATGGGCAAGCTCAGCCAGGCCATCGCGCACGGCGCGCAGCTGCTGCAGGTCGACGGCAACTTCGACAACTGCCTCGACGTCGCGCGCAAGCTTGCCGAGAGCTACCCCGTAGAGCTCGTCAACTCCGTCAACCCGGCCCGCATCGAGGGCCAGAAGACGGCCAGCTTCGAGATCGTCGACGCGCTCGGCGACGCGCCCGACATCCATGTCCTGCCCGTCGGCAACGCCGGCAACATCACGGGTTATTGGAAGGGCTACCGCGAGTACGCGGCGCCGTTCACGACCGCCGACGGCCGCGAGCTCGCCGCCGTCGCGACGAAGACCCCGGCGATGTGGGGCTTCCAGGCCGAGGGCGCCGCGCCGCTCGTCGCGGGCCACCCGTTCGACGAGCCGGAGACGATCGCAACGGCCATCCGCATCGGCAACCCCGCATCGTGGAAGCAGGCCGAGCAGGCCCGCGACGACTCGGGCGGCGTCATCGACGCCGTCAGCGACGACGAGATCCTCGCCGCGCACCGCATCCTGTCGAGCGAGGAGGGCATCTTCGTCGAACCGGCGTCGGCCGCCTCGATCGCCGGGCTGCTCAAGATGAGTGACGCGGGCCGCGTGCCCGCGGGCGCGACCATCGTCTGCACCGTCACCGGGCACGGCCTGAAGGATCCGCAGTGGGCCCTGCGCGGCGCCGACGGCGACGACATCCAGCCCGAGCGCGTCTCCGCCGACGCCTACTCCGTGGCGCGCGCGCTCGGCCTCGACGCCTGACGATGGCCCGTTCGCTCAGCGCCTCCCGCCTCCGGCCGAGCCGCACGCCTCAGGTCGGGTCGACGGCGCACGTTCGCGTGCCCGCGAGCACGGCGAACCTCGGGCCGGGTTTCGACTCGATCGGCATGGCCCTCGACGTCTGGGACGACGCGCGCGCCGAGGTGACGGACGGCGGCCTCGTCGTCGACGCGCGCGGCAGCGGCGCCGGTGAGGTGCCGCTCGACGGCTCGCACCTCGTCGTGCGCTCGATGGGGGCGGCATGGGAAGCGCTCGACGTCGCGCCGCCCGCAGGGCTGGAGCTGAGGTACACAGGCGCCGTGCCGCACTCGCGCGGCCTGGGCAGTTCGGCGACGGCGATCGTCGCGGGCGTCGCGCTCGCGACGGCGCTCGCCGGGCACGATCTCGACGACGCCGCGACGCTCGCGTTCGTCAATGACGTCGCCTCGAGCATCGAGGGCCACCCCGACAACGCGTCGGCCTCCGTCTACGGCAGCGTGACGGTGAGCTGGGCCGACGTGCTCGAGGGCCCCGACGCGCCGCGCGACTGGCACACCGCCGTCCTGCGCCCGCACCCCGATGTCGTGCCCGTCGTCATCGTCCCGGCGCAGCGCCTGTCGACGGCGACGGCTCGCGCCGCGTTGCCCGAGAGCGTCCCGCTCGCCGTGGCAGCGCGCAATTCGGGGCGCGCAGCGCTGCTGGCTCACGCGATCACCACCGAGCCGTCGCTACTCATGCCCGCGACGCTCGATGCCCTGCACCAGGAGCAGCGCCGTTCGGCCTACCCGGATTCGATGGCGCTCGTCGACGCGCTGCGTGACGCCGGCGTCCCCGCCGTCATCTCGGGCGCGGGTCCGACGGTGCTCGCGCTGGCATCACGTTTCGCCCTGAGCGCGGTGCACGATGTCGCTGGGGGCGGCGAGGTGCTCGAACTGAGCGTTCCGACGCGCGGAATCACCCCCATGTCGCGCTGATCCGCCGCCGGGGTGTACCGTTTTGGTGCACCCGGGTGGTGCTCGAGTTCGACCATGCCACACGACGCGACGCTGTCGTCGCGCCAGGCCCGTGACCTCTGGGTCACCGTTCTCGCCTCAGCCTCGCTGCAGGTCATCATTCGCTTCCAGGTGCGCTGTTCCCGTCTGTGCTGTCATTCCGACGGCGGGAACCAGGGGTCTGATCTGAACGGCCCCTGAACTTCATCCCGCCCGCGCTCTTCGTCGCGGGCCGAACGAGGGGGAAGGAACCTTCGTGTCAGAACAACCGTCTGCGCCCGCCCCGGCCCAGAGCAGCCCGCGCGGAGCGCTCTCCGCGATGCGTCTCGACGAACTCAAGCAGCTCGCGCAGAGCATGGGCATTCCCGGCATCTCCAAGATGCGCAAGGTCGACCTCGTGACGGCGATCCGCGCCGCGCGCGCCGAGGCCAACGGTGTCGGCGGCAGCCGCGCCAAGGCCGCGGGCGTCACCTCGACCGCTCCGACGGCCCGTCGCGCCACGAGCGAGCAGGCCGAGGCTGCGCCGTCCGCCACCGAGGCGCCCCGCCGTGAGCAGGGCGACGCTCCGGCGCCGCAGGATGACGAGCCCCGCCGCGCCACTCGTGACGCCGGCGCCCGCGAAGGCGACGCTGCCTCCCGCGAGGGTGAGCGTTCCACGCGCGACGAACAGGAGCAGCCGCGCGAGCAGCGCACCCGTCGTGGCCGCCGCGGTGGCGAGGAGCGCAAGCGCGCCTCCGAGAACTCAGGTTCCGACCAGGGCGACGCTCAGCGTGAAGGTGCCGCGCAGGACACCGGCTCCGAGAACGACGCCGACGGCAAGACCGTCGACGCCAAGGACGACGCCTCGAACGGCGAGAGCCGTGGCCGTCGTGACGGCGAACGCGACGAGCGTCGTCAGCGCCGTGAGAACGGCTCGAACGAGCCCTCCGGTGACAAGAACTCCGACGGCGACGCTCGCCGCGAGCGTCGCGACAACAGCGACAGCGCCTCGGGCGAGAACGGCCGTGACAAGCGCGACGAGCATGAGAACGGCCGTGACAAGCGCGACAACCGCGACTCCGGCAACAACAGCGGCAACGGCGGCTCCAACCGTCGCGAGCGCAACAACGAGCGCAACCACAACAACGATGACGACGAGCGCGGTGGCCGTCGTCGCCGTCAGCGCGGCCGCGACCGCGACCGCGACCGGGGCGAGCGCGGCAACAACCGTCGCGGGCGCAACCGCGACTACGACGACGACGCTCCCGAGGTGCGCGAGGACGACGTCCTCATCCCCGTCGCGGGCATCGTCGACGTCCTCGACAACTACGCCTTCGTGCGCACGACCGGTTACCTCGCCGGCCCGACGGACGTCTACGTCCCGATGAACATCGTGAAGAAGAACGGGCTGCGCAAGGGTGACGCCGTCACCGGCGCGGTGCGTGCGCTGCGCGAGGGTGAGCAGTTGCCGGCGCGTCAGAAGTTCAACGCGCTCGTGCGTCTCGACTCCGTCAACGGCATGACGGTGGAGCAGGCGAAGAAGCGTGTCGAGTTCGGCAAGCTGACGCCGCTGTACCCGCAGGAGCGCCTGCGTCTCGAGACGACCCCGAACGTGCTGACGACTCGCATGATCGACCTCGTCTCGCCTGTCGGCAAGGGCCAGCGTGGCCTCATCGTCGCCCCGGCGAAGGCGGGCAAGACGATGGTCATGCAGTCGATCGCCAACGCGATCACGACGAACAACCCCGAGTGCCACCTCATGGTCGTCCTCGTCGACGAGCGTCCCGAAGAGGTCACCGACATGCAGCGCGCGGTCAAGGGTGAGGTCATCGCCTCCACCTTCGACCGTCCGGCGACGGACCACACGACGGTCGCGGAGCTCGCCATCGAGCGTGCCAAGCGCCTCGTCGAGATGGGCCACGACGTCGTCGTGCTGCTCGACTCGATCACGAAGCTCGGGCGTGCCTACAACCTTGCCGCCCCGGCGAGCGGTCGCATCCTGTCCGGTGGTGTCGACTCGGCTGCGCTGTACCCGCCGAAGAAGTTCTTCGGTGCGGCGCGCAACATCGAGAACGGCGGCTCGTTGACGATCCTCGCGACGGCTCTCGTCGAGACGGGTTCGAAGATGGACGAGGTCATCTTCGAGGAGTTCAAGGGCACCGGCAACATGGAGCTCAAGCTCGACCGTCAGCTCGCGAACCGCCGCATCTTCCCGGCCGTCGACGTCAACAACTCGTCGACGCGTCGCGAGGAGATCCTGCTGTCGGGCGAAGAGCTCAAGATCATGTGGAAGCTGCGTCGCGTGCTCGCCGCCCTCGACCAGCAGCAGGCTGTCGAACTGCTCATCGACCGCCTCAAGAAGACGAAGAGCAACGTCGAGTTCCTCATGCAGGTGCAGCAGACGTCGAACATCAAGCTCGACGACGAGGACAACTGATCCACGTCTGAAGGCACCTGACGACGTCACCTGACGACGCCCCCGAGACCCGACGCCCCTGCGGCGAGTGGTCACGGGGGTGCTCGTGTCGGGCGGGGTGGCGGCGGGAATGATTCGTCCCACCTCGATGTTTTGAACCATGTCAGGCGATCTGGCAAGATTGTTTGTTGGCTTCCGGTTCACGTCCACCATCCCGGTGATGACGACCCGGCGGCATCCTCGACAGCTAGGAGAACCCCGTGAAGAAGAACCTTCACCCCGAGTACACCGCCACGACGGTGTCCTGCACCTGCGGCAACACGTTCGAGACGCGCAGCACGTCGAAGAGCGACAAGATGAACGTCGAAGTGTGCTCCAACTGCCACCCCTTCTACACCGGCAAGCAGAAGCTCATGGACACGGGTGGTCGTGTCGCCCGCTTCCAGGCTCGCTACGGCAAGAAGGACGCCAAGTAGTCTTCGCACCACGCCGACCCCAGCCCATCAGGGCGGGGTCGGCGTTTTGCATCCCCGTGGACGCCGCCTGCTGGCGCTGCGCCCCCATCACCTCAGTCCGCGAGGAGCGTCATGCTTGATTCCGCCGCCACGATCGTCGCCGAGTACGACGATCTCGAGAAGCAGCTGGCCGAACCGGCGACGCATGCGGACCCGACGCTGATGCGCCGCCTCAACAAGCGTTACGCGGCCCTCGCACCGACCGTCGCCGCTTATCACGCCTGGAAGCGCGCGCAGGACGACCTCGGTGCGGCAGAAGAGCTGGCCGACGAGGACGCCGCGTTCGCCGCGGAGCTGCCGGCGTTGCAGACCCATCTGGATGCGAGCGCCGACAAACTGCGCACGCTCCTGCTGCCGCGCGACGAGGACGATGAGCGCGATGTCGTCCTCGAGGTCAAGGCCGGCGAGGGCGGCGCCGAGTCGGCGCTGTTCGCCGGCGACCTCGTCCGCATGTACCTGCGTTACGCGGAACGCCGCGGTTGGAAGGCCGAGATTGCCGACGCGACCGACGCCGATCTCGGCGGGTACAAAGACGCCCGCATCACGGTCCGCGCGAAGGGGCTGCCCGAACCGGGCGAGGCCCCGTGGGCGCGCCTCAAGTACGAAGGCGGCGTGCACCGCGTGCAGCGCGTGCCCGTCACCGAGAGTCAGGGCCGCATCCACACGAGCGCGGCGGGCGTCCTCGTCATGCCGGATCTCGACGAGGACGACGACGAGATCGAGTTCGGCCCGAACGACCTCAAGATCGACGTCTATCGCAGCTCCGGCCCGGGTGGGCAGAGTGTCAACACGACCGACTCGGCCGTGCGCATCACCCACCTGCCGACGGGTGTCGTCGTCAGCTGCCAGAACGAGAAGTCGCAGCTGCAGAACAAGGAGTCCGCGCTGCGCGTGCTCAAGGCGCGGCTGCGTCAGATGGAGATCGAGCGCAAGGAAGCGGAGGCCTCGGCCGCGCGCAAGTCGCAGGTGCGCACGGTCGACCGCAGTGAGCGCATCCGCACCTACAACTTCCCCGAGAACCGGATCGCAGATCACCGCACGGGCTACAAGTCGTACAACCTCGACGCGGTGATCGACGGCGATCTCGACGCCGTCGTCCAGTCGGCGCTCGACGCCGACGAGGCGGCGCGTCTCGCAGCAGTGGGGGAGTCGGGGGCGTGACGGCGTTGCGCACGACGCTGCGTCGTGCTGCGGCGCGGCTCGCGGACGCCGGCATCGAATCCGCGGATCGTGATGCGGCGCTGCTGCTCGCTCATGTTCTCGGGTGCGAGCTGGGCGAGGTGCGCCGTCGCGAGGTGCTCGGCCACGAGCTCAGCGACGGGGACATGGCCCGCTTCGAGGCGCTGGTCGACGAGCGCGCACGGCGTGTTCCGCTGCAGCACCTGACGGGTCGGGCGCCTTTCCGCAGCCTGGAGTTGCGTGTCGGCCCTGGCGTGTTCGTGCCGCGCCCCGAGACGGAGATGCTCGTCGATGCCGCCCTCGAGGCGGCCCCGCACGGGGGGCGCATCGTCGATCTGTGTACCGGATCGGGCGCCATCGCCCTGGCGATCAAGGCCGAGCGTCCCGACCTCGAGGTCTACGCCGTCGAGCTCTCCGAAGAAGCGGCCGCGTGGGCAGCGTTGAACTGCAAGCAGATTGGCCTCACTGTCAACTTGAGCGTTGAGGATGCGCGCCAGGCTCTACCTGAGCTCGAGGGTAGTTTCGACGTCGTCGTGAGCAACCCGCCGTACGTGCCCACCGGCATGGTGCCGATCGACCCCGAGGTTGCCGAGCACGACCCTGAGATTGCGCTGTACGGCGGTAGCGAGGACGGCCTTCGCTTTCCGCTCGAGATCGCCGAACGCGCCGCGCACCTGCTGAAGCCCGGCGGTCTGCTCGTCATTGAGCATGCAGACGCCCAGGGCGAATCCCTGCCCGAGGCGCTGCTCGATCGGCGTGGTTTCGAGTGGGCGCGGGACGAGGCCGACCTCGCCGGCAAGCCCCGCATGACGCTGGCCCGCCGTGAGGGCGGTTCGCGCTTCGAGGTGCCCACAAGCCCCGCAGAACGCCCGGTGAGGCGCCGCGCGACCGTCAGGCTGCTCGTGCTCGACCACGCCGGCGACGTGCTCCTCTACGAGGATTCCGACCAGGGCCTCACCCCGCCCGCGACGTGGTGGTCGACCCCGGGTGGCGGCATCGACCCCGGAGAGAGCGAACGCGACGCCGCGGTGCGTGAGTTGTTCGAGGAGACCGGTTTGCAGGTCGAGGCCGATGCCTTCGTCGGGCCGATCGCGCGGCGCCGCGTCGTCCACGGGTACTCCGATTCGGTCGTGCGTCAGGACGACGTGTTCTACGCCGTGCGCACGACACGCTTCGAGCCCGACCCGGGGGCGCTCACGCCCGAGGAGCAGGTGACGATGCAGCGCTGGCGCTGGTGGTCGGTTCGCGACCTCGAGACGACGAGCGAACGAGTGTGGCCGCGCGAGCTCGCGGCCCTCGTCAGCGCCCGGGCGACGCCGGACGCGACAGCGGGTAGCGCCACGTCTGTCGACGAACTGCAGCCCGACGACACCGTCGCACTCGACGACGTCGAGGAGTCGACCGTCCCTCTCGCCCTCGGCCACCGCTGAGGCACACACCGCGAGGTCGGCGTCAGGGCCTACGCCTCTTCTGATGTCGGTCTCGCACCGCCCCGCCCTGCGTCTCGGCCACCGCCACGATGTTGGCCGAGGACGCCGCGTCAGCGCGCTGGTGCGGCCTCGCCGACCGGCGGCGAGGACGTGTGCCCGCCACGGGCCCGGGCTTAGAGTGGGAGCCGAATCGCGCCGCCCGCAGCGTGCTGGGCGGCCTCGGACGTGAGGAACGCACCATGGGGATCTTCGATCGTCTCTTCGGCCGTGGGGGAGCCCAGCCGGGCTTCGGTCAGCAGCAGGGATACGGGCAGCCCGCGTATCCGGCGCAGGGCAACCAGCAGCAGGGGTATGCCCAGCAGGGCTACCCGCGGCAGGCGTCGAGCGCGCCTCGACAGACGCCGGGCGCGTCGATGACCGAGGACGAGCGCGCCATCGCCCGCTACGAGTACATGCTCAAGACGGCTCCGCCGGAGGAGATCGAGAAGGCGCACGCCGAGGCGTTCGCCAAGTTGACGCCGGAGCAGCGTCAGCAGGTGCTCACGCGTCTCGCGACCGACAGCCCGCAGGATGCTCCGCAGAGCGCAGACCCGCAGGCGCTGGCGCGGGCTGCGACTCGGGCCGAGATGCGTCAGCCCGGGTTCCTCCAGAGCTCGTTCGGTGGTTACGGCATGGGCGGCGGCTTCGGTCGCGGCGGCATGGGGATGGGGATGGGCGGCATGGGCTCGATGCTGCTCACGAGCGTCGCCGGCGCCTTCGTCGGCACCGCCATCGCCGATGCGATGTTCGACGACTGGGGCAACGACTTCGATTCCCACGACATGCAGGACGCATATCAGGATGGCTACCAGGACGGTGGGGGCGACGGCGGCGGAAACGACGTTGCCGACGGTGGCGGATTCGACGGCGGCCAGGACTTCGCCGGGGGCAGCGACTTCGGCGGGTTCGACGGGGGCGACTTCGGTGGGGGAGACTTCGGGGGCGACATGGGTGGTTTCGACTTCTAGGAGAGTGGCGTGAGCCCCGTTTTCGACGTTTCCGGTTCGGATGAGCGCGACCCCGCCATCGAGGCGGCGCATGCTGCCGTCGGCGAGGGCAAACTCGTCGTCCTGCCCACCGACACGGTGTACGGCGTCGGCGCCGACCCCTTCAACCCTGACGGCGTCGCGGCGCTGCTCGCGGCGAAGGGGCGTGGGCGCGACAAGCCGCCGGCCGTCCTCGTGCCGAACCCGGCGACGGTCGAGGGCCTCGCGATGAACGTGCCGTCCTACGCGCGTCGCCTCATGGAGCGCTTCTGGCCGGGCGGGCTGACGTTGATCTTCCGTGCGCAGCCGTCGCTCATGTGGGATCTGGGTGACACGAACGGCACGGTCGGGTTGCGCATGCCCGATCACGAGATCGCGCTCGAACTGCTGCAGGCGACGGGGCCGCTCGCGGTCAGCTCGGCGAACCGCACGGGCCAGCCGCCGGTCACGACGATCACGGAGGCCGGTTTCGCGTTCGGCCCGGCGGTCGAGGTCTATCTCGACGGGGGAACGTGCGACGACGGGTTGCCCAGCACGATCCTCGACTGCACCAAGCCCGACCCCGTCATGCTGCGCCGCGGCACGATCACTCCGGCACAGCTGCGTGAGGTGCTCGGGCCCATCGACCTGCTCGACTCGACGGGTGCGCCGCTGTCCGAGACACCCCAGGATGCCCCGGAAACGGACAACCCGCAGCAGCACGAGTCGGCCTCGAACCCCGCGCCCGAGTCGACCGACGACGAGCGCACGGCCGAACGTCAGCGTCTCGAGGCCATGGGCGCTCGCGCGCGGGCGGGCGAGGCGACGCAGGCCATCCCGCTCGGCGGCATCGGTGCGGAACCGCCGTTCGAGCCCGAGAGCGTGACGAGCGTGGAGCTTCCTGGCCGCCCGGGCGAGCAGAACCACTAAGGTTGCGAGCATGACGACCCCGTTCTACGGCTCCGACTACGCCGCCCTCGAATCCTTCGACCCCGACATCGCCGGTGTCCTCATCTCCGAGCTCGACCGCCTGCGCGGCGGCCTGCAGCTCATCGCGAGTGAGAACATGTCCAGCCCGGCCGTCCTCACCGCGCTCGGTTCGACGCTGAGCAACAAGTACGCCGAGGGTTACCCCGGCCGTCGCTACTACGGTGGCTGCGCCGAGGTCGACAAGGCCGAGACGATCGCCATCGAGCGTGCGAAGGCGCTGTTCGACGCCGAGCACGCCAACGTCCAGCCCCACTCGGGTGCCTCGGCGAACCAGGCCGTGTACGGCGCGTTCATGAACCCCGGTGACACCATCCTCGCGATGAGCCTGCCCATGGGCGGCCACCTCACGCACGGCACGAAGGTGTCCTTCTCGGGCAAGTGGTTCAACGCCGTCGGCTACGGCGTCGACCCCGAGACGGAGGACATCGACTACGACGAGGTCGAGCGTCTCGCCAAGGAGCACAAGCCGAAGGTCATCCTCGCGGGCGGCTCCGCCATCCCGCGTCTCATCGACTTCGAGCGCTTCCGCGCCATCGCCGACGAGGTCGGCGCGATCTTCTGGGTCGACGCGGCTCACTTCATCGGTCTCGTCGCCGGCAAGGCGATTCCGTCGCCGGTGCCGCACGCCGACGTCGTCTCGTTCACGACGCACAAGGTGCTGCGCGGCCCCCGCTCGGGCGCCATCGTCTGCAAGGAAGAGCACGCGAAGGCGATCGACAAGGCCGTCTTCCCGATGATGCAGGGTGGCCCGCAGATGCACACGATCGCGGCGAAGGCCGTGAACTTCAAGGAGTGCGCGACGCCCGAGTACCAGCAGTACGCGAAGGACGTCATCGCCAACTCGCAGCGTCTCGCCGAGGGGCTCAAGGCCAAGGGCATCCGTCCGACGACGGGCGGCACCGACACGCACCTGTCGCTGCTCGATCTGCGTGACGTCGACGTCACCGGCGCCGACGCCGAACTGCGCTGCGACGTCGCGGGCATCACGCTCAACAAGAACGCGATCCCGTTCGACCCGCAGAAGCCGAACATCGCCTCGGGCATCCGCGTCGGCACCCCGTCCGTCACGACGCAGGGCATGGGCCTTGCCGAGATGGACGTCATCGCCGACGTCATCCACCGCGCCGTCACCGAGACGGACGGCACGCCCGAGCACCCCGTCGCGCAGGAGATCCGCGAGCAGGTCACCGATCTCGTCACGCGTTTCCCCGCCTACCCCCGCTGAAATCTGACCGCCTGCCGTGCGTGAGTACGTCCTCATCAGCGTCGTCGCTGCGATCGTCACGTTCGTGATGACGCCGCTCGCACGGTGGGCGGCAGTTCGCTTCGGGGCGGTGACGCAGGTGCGTGCGCGTGACGTGCACGCCCTGCCGATCCCGCGGCTCGGGGGAGTGGCGCTGTTCGTCGGTTTCCTCGCGGCCGTCGGTGTCGCCTCGCGGCTGCCGTACCTGTCGCACGTGTTCGACAGTCGCGAAGCCATCGGCACGACGATCGCCGCGGCCATGATGTGCGGGCTCGGCGCGTGGGACGACTTCGCCGAGCTCAACTGGGCCATCAAGTTCGGTGGTCAGGCGCTCGCGGCCTGCGTCCTCGTCGTCTCGGGCGTGCAGTTCCTCTTCCTGCCGCTGGGGGAGCAGACCGTCCTGCCGACGCCGGTGCTCGTCGTGCTGTCGGTGCTCGTCATTCTCGTCATCGTCAACGCCGTGAACTGGGTTGACGGTCTCGACGGTCTCGCAGCCGGCATGGTGGGCATCGCCTCGTTCTCGTTCTTCGTCTACGCCTACCAACAGGCCGTGCAGTGGGGCGACAAGTCGGTGTTCACGACGTCAGCCTTCATCGCGGCGGCGACGGTGGGTGTCTGCGTCGGCTTCCTGCCGCACAACTTTCATCCGGCGCGGTTGTTCATGGGGGACGCCGGCTCGTTGCTCCTCGGCACGCTCATCGCGGCCGCCACGATCTCGTTCGCCGGCAACCTCGACCCGGCGGCCGTCTCCGGTTCGGGTGACGCCTCCGTCGCGTTCCTGTTGCCGCTGCTCGTGCCCCTCGCGATCCTCGCGGTGCCGCTGTGGGATTTCGCCGCGGCCATCGTGCGTCGCCTGCGCTCCGGGCAGAAACCGTGGGAGGCGGACGGTCGCCACCTGCACCACCGCATGCTGAAGATCGGGCACACGCACCGCGCGGCCGTGCTCATCCTCTACCTGTGGTCGATCGGCATCGCCCTCGGCCTCGTCTCGATGGCGTACTGGCCCGTCGAGCGCTCGCTCGCCGCCCTCACGGGGCTGACGGTCCTCGCCTTCGCGCTGACGTGGGGGCTGCCCCGTTGGCGGCGCCGCAGGGCCTTGTGATAGTTTTCACAAGCAGGTTCAGGTGATGGATTCACCCTGGTGACGAGCCCGAACCCGACGACGTGATCCCCGCGCCAACGCAGATTGTGAGCCCTTCCTCCATGGACTCCGCCTCCACCTCGCACCCGGTGACCAACGTGTCGCCGTTCGCTGCGATGCTGCGTGATTCGCTCGTGCCGAGTGCCGCAGTGGGCGTCGTCTGCGCGGTCGTGTTCGCGGTGCTCAACGGCGTGGCCGGGGGAGTGTCGTCACTGTTCGGCACGGTTCTCGCCCTCGCCTTCTTCGCGAGCGGTCTGCTCGTCCTTCGTACGCTGCGCACGCTCAGCCCGGTCGCCATCATGGCTGCGGCGATGGCGGTCTTCTTCGCCCAGGTGATCGTTCTCGGCGTCGTCCTCGTCCTCGCGACGAAGGTGGAATCCCTCGACGGGCCTGCAACGGGCATCACCGTCGCCATCGTGGTCGTGGCCTGGCAGATCTTCCAGGTGCGCTCGTTCATGCGGACGCGGCAGTACGTCTACGACCCGGACGCGTCAGGCGCTTCGACGACGAGCGGCGGCTCCCAGTGAACCGCGGCACAGCGTCGGGTAGGATGCGCAGTGTCTCCGGCGTGCACCTCGAGCCGCCGACCAGCCCGAGAGGGCAGGGGCGGTGCCACTGCAACAGACACACTGAACTTTTTTGCTGGATGCTGACTGAGGAGAATTTGTGAGCTTCATCGCGGGCGCTGCCCTAGTTGCCGACGGGGAGTCGTTCAAGTCCCCGGGCACGAGCGATTTCTGGTGGCCCCTGATCGGTGGCGACAGCAACTGGGCCATCACGCGCCCCGCCGTGGTCCTCCTCGTGTCGGCGCTGCTCATCGGCTGGTTCTTCGTCAGCGTGACAGGCAAGAATCTCTCGGTCGTGCCCAGCAAGCGCCAGTTCATGGCCGAGGGCGTCTACGGCTTCGTGCGCAACACGATCGGCCGCGACATCATCGGCTCGAAGGACTTCCTGCGCTTTCTGCCGCTGCTGCTGACCTGCTTCACGCTGATCCTGTTCAACAACGTGGCCGGCATCATCCCCTTCATCCAGTACCCGAGCACGGGTCGCATCGCGTTCCCGATCGTCCTCACGGTCATCGTGTACATCACGTACCACGTCGCGGCGGTCAAGGCGAAGGGTGGCTTCGGCAAGTACATGGGCTCGCTCATCCCCCCGGGCCTGCCGGGGTGGCTCAAGCCGATCATGTTCGTGCTCGAGTTCCTCACCTACTTCATCATCCGCCCGCTGACGCTCGCGCTGCGACTCTTCGGCAACATGATGGCCGGACACCTCATGCTCCTCGTGTTCATCGTCGGCGGTGAGTACCTCCTCCTGCACGGCGGCAACATCGGCCTCAACGGAGCCGGCGTCCTCTCGTTCGCGGCTGCCATCGTGATGACCTTCTTCGAGCTGCTCATCGAGTTCCTGCAGGCCTTCATCTTCACCATGCTTGCCGCCCTGTACATCGCAGACGCGGTCTCCGATCACCACTGATCGGCACTCTGTACCCCTTCTGAACCTCAGCGACACCGGGAACAGGTCCCGGTGCCACTCGAAAGGAAAAGCACATGACCGGCAACATCGGTAACCTCGCGTTCCTCGGCTACGGCCTCGCTGCGATCGGCCCCGGCATCGGTATCGGTCTGATCTTCGCCGCCTACATCAACGGTGTGGCGCGTCAGCCCGAGGCTCGCAACATGCTGCAGACCATCGCCTTCACCGGCATGGCCCTCACCGAGGCCCTCGCCATCCTTGGTCTGGTCTTCGCGTTCGTCTTCAAGGGCTGAGCTCTTTCCTCGAACTGACCAGTCCCCCCAACAGATAGGAAGCCAAGGTGTTCCTCGCATCTGAAGGTGCAGGTTGGCCGGAGAAGCTGCCGCTGCTCCCGCACCCCGCCGAGATGATCATCGGGCTCATCGCCTTCGCGATCCTGTACTGGCTGTACAAGACGAAGGTCGTTCCGAACATGGAGCGCATGTACGCGGAGCGTACGGCGTCCATCGAGGGCGGCATCGCCAAGGCGGAGGAGGCCCAGAAGGAGGCCGCCGCCGCCAAGCAGCAGTACGAGTCGCAGCTCGCCGACGCGCGTGCTGAGGCGGCCAAGATCCGCGAGGACGCCCGCGCCCAGGGTGCGGCCATCATCGCGGAGAGCCGTGAGCAGGCCGGCGCTGAAGCCGCCCGCATCACCGAGAACGCGACGAAGCAGATCGCGGCCGAGCGTCAGCAGGCCTCTGTCCAGCTGCGCAGCGAGGTCGGTGGCCTGTCCACCGAGCTCGCCAGCCGCATCGTCGGTGAGTCGCTGCACGACGAAGCCCGTCAGAAGGGCATCGTCGACCGGTTCCTCGCCGAGCTCGAGGCGGGCAAGATCCGTCCCGAGTCCGCCACCGCCGGCTCCGAGGCCGCCGCCTCGAGCGCAGGCAGCACGCGGGTCGAAGCCTGATGCAGGGTTCGTCGAGGACGGCTCTCTCCGCGGCCCGGCAGGTGCTCAACGGCACCCTGTCCGGCCCCGGTGACCCTATGAACACGGCTCGTGAGCTCTTCGCGGTCGTCGACGTCATCGATTCCAACGCGACGCTGCGTCGCGCGCTGGGTGACCCGTCGCGCGAGAGCGAGGCCAAGCGTGGCCTCGTCCAGCGTCTGTTCAGCGGCAAGATCGGCTACGACGCGATGGCGGTCATGACGGCTGTCGCCGGTGAACGCTGGTCGAGCGAGCGCGACCTCAGTGACGCTCTGGAGCGTCTTGCGGTCGAGGCCGCCACCGCTTCGGCGGAGAAGGCCGGTCGCGCGGATGCTTTCGAGAACGAGCTGTTCCGCTTCGAGCGGACCGTCGCCTCCGACGCGGGCCTCAGCGATGCCCTGTCCGACCGCTCTCGCAGCGGTGCGGACAAGGCTGGGCTCGTCGCTCGTCTGCTCGAGGGCAAGGTCGCCCCCGAGACGGCGCTGCTCGCCACTCGCGCCGCAGGCTCCCCCCGTGGGCGTCGTTTCGACCGGGCCATCGAGGAGTTCCTCGAGGGCGTGGCCGGGCGCCGCGGCCAGTCGAGCGCGATCGTCACGAGCGCGGTCGAGCTGACCCCGGAGCAGAACGAGCGGCTGCGCGCGGCTCTGACGAAGATGTACGGCAAGCCCGTGCAGACGAACGTCGTCATCGACCCCTCGGTCGTCGGCGGCATCAAGGTGGCTGTCGGTGACGACGTCATCGACGGAACGATCGCGCGTCGCCTCGACGAGGCCCGCGCGCACCTGTCCGGCTGATCGACGCCCAAAGAACTGCCGCATCCGCGGCCCTGAGCCAAGAAGCACGGCGCCCGATGCGGGCCCATGACAAGGAGTGATGATGACGGAGCTTTCGATCCGTCCGGAGGAGATCCGGGATGCACTGAACGGTTACGTTCAGTCCTACGAGCCCGGCGCGGCCTCCCGTGAAGAGGTCGGCCGCGTCGTCGATGCCGCTGACGGCATCGCACACGTCGAGGGTCTTCCCTCGGCCATGACCAACGAGCTGCTTCAGTTCGAAGACGGCACGCTCGGTATCGCCCAGAACCTCGACGTCCACGAGATCGGCGTCGTCATCCTGGGTGAGTTCGGCGGCATCGAAGAAGGCCAGAGCGTCAAGCGCACGGGCGAGGTCCTCTCGGTTCCCGTCGGTGACGCGTTCATGGGCCGCGTCGTCAACCCGCTCGGTCAGCCGATCGACGGCCTGGGCGACATCGAGGCCGAAGGCCGTCGCGCCCTCGAGCTGCAGGCGCCCACCGTCGTCCAGCGCAAGTCGGTCCACGAGCCGCTCATGACGGGCATCAAGGCGATCGACGCCATGACGCCGGTCGGTCGCGGTCAGCGTCAGCTGATCATCGGTGACCGCAAGACGGGCAAGACGACGATCGCCACCGACACGATCATCAACCAGAAGCAGAACTGGGAGACGGGCGACCCGTCGAAGCAGGTTCGCTGCATCTACGTCGCCGTCGGTCAGAAGAACTCGACCGTCGCCGAGGTCCGCGCCACGCTCGAAGAGGCCGGCGCGATGGAGTACACGACGATCGTCAACGCTCCGGCGGGTGACGCGGCGGGCTTCAAGTACCTCGCTCCGTTCACCGGTTCGGCCATCGGCCAGCACTGGATGTACCAGGGCAAGCACGTCCTCATCGTGTTCGACGACCTGAGCAAGCAGGCTGAGGCCTACCGCGCCATGTCGCTGCTGCTGCGCCGTCCGCCGGGCCGCGAGGCCTACCCGGGTGACGTGTTCTACCTGCACTCGCGTCTGCTCGAGCGTTGCGCAAAGCTGTCGGACGACCTTGGTGCCGGTTCGATGACGGGTCTGCCGATCATCGAGACGAAGGCCGGCGACGTCTCGGCCTACATCCCGACTAACGTCATCTCGATCACGGACGGCCAGATCTTCCTCCAGGCCGACCTGTTCAACGCCAACCAGCGCCCGGCCGTGGACGTGGGTATCTCCGTGTCGCGTGTCGGTGGCGCGGCCATGACGAAGGCCATGAAGGCCGTCACCGGCTCGATCAAGGTCGACCTCGCGCAGTTCCGCGAGATGCAGGCGTTCGCCATGTTCGCCTCCGACCTCGACGCCGCGTCGCGCCGTCAGCTCGCTCGCGGTGAGCGTCTCATGGAGATGTTCAAGCAGCCGCAGAACAGCCCGTACCCGGTCGAGGACCAGGTCGCGTCGCTGTGGGCCGGTACGACGGGCAAGTTCGACGACGTCAAGACCGAGGACGTGCAGCGCTTCGAGGCCGAGTGGCTCGAGTACATGCACCGCAACCACGGCGAGTTCATGATGGCGATCCGCGAGAGCGGCAAGCTGGCCGACGACGGCAAGGACGTCTTCGCCGGTGCGATGGACGACTTCCGCAAGCAGTTCCAGGCGTCGTCCGACCACGGTGGTGAGGGTTCCGAGCAGTTCGACGAGATCGCTGCGGACCACATCAACCAGGAGAAGATCACCAAGCACAAGCCGTGATCTTCGTGATCGCACCTCGGCGGGTGTGACGAGCACCCGCCGGGGTCGGCCGCCAGGTCGACACCACCACCCAAGCCAGCACCAGTACAGAGAGGCGGAAAGCTATGGGAGCGCAGCAGCGGGTCTACCGCCAGCGCATCCGGTCCGTCCAGGCGACCAAGAAGATCACGCGCGCGATGGAGCTCATCGCTGCCTCGCGCGTGGTCAAGGCGCGCGAGGCCGTCGCGAAGTCGACGCCCTACGCCGTGGCCCTGACCCGAGCCGTCTCCTCGGTCGCGTCCTCCACGTCGGACATCGACCACGCACTGACGACGGAGCGCGAGAACGTCAAGCGCGCCGGCGTCCTCATCGTCACGGCTGACCGCGGCCTCGCCGGCTCGTACTCGGTCAACGCGATGAAGGAAGCCCAGCAGCTCATCACCAAGCTCGAGCACGAGGGCAAGGAGGTCGTCCCCTACCTCGTCGGCCGCAAGGGCGTGAGCTACTACAAGTTCCGCCGTCGCGAGTACGAGGCAGAGTGGACCGGCTTCACCGACAGCCCCAAGTTCGAGAACGCCGAGGAGATCGGTGAGCGTCTGACCGCCGACTTCCACGCCGGTGCCGAGGGTGGCGGGGTCGACGAACTGCACGTCGTCTACACCGAGTTCCAGTCGATGGTGACGCAGCAAGCCCGTGTCATCCGTCTGCTGCCGCTCGAGGTGGCCGAGGGTCAGCTCGACCTCGACGGCGACGGCAAGCCCGACGGACCGCTTCCGCTCTACGACTTCGAGCCGAACGCCGAGGGCGTGCTCGATGCGCTGCTGCCGAAGTACGTCACGGCTCGCATCTTCAACGCGCTCCTGCAGTCGGCCGCTTCCGAGCTCGCTGCCCGCCAGCGCGCGATGAAGTCCGCCACGGACAACGCGACCGAACTCATCAAGACCTACACCCGACTGGCCAACCAGGCCCGTCAGGCCGAGATTACGCAAGAGATCAGCGAGATCGTGGGTGGCGCCAGCGCCCTCGCCGATGCCAGCTGACCGCCTTCACGTAAAGGAATCCTCATGACTGCCACCATCAACGAAAGCGCAACCGCGGCCCCGGCCGCGGGCGGCGTGGGCCGCGTCTCGCGCGTCATCGGCCCGGTCGTCGACGTCGAGTTCTCGGCCGACACGATGCCGGAGGTCTACAACCTTCTGACGCTCGAGGTCTCGCTCAACGGCGAGAAGAAGAACATCAACCTCGAGGTCGCCCAGCACATCGGTGACTCGATGGTTCGCGCCATCTCGCTGCAGCCGACGGACGGCATCGTCCGCGGCTCCGAGGTGCGCGACTCCGGCGGGCCGATCTCCGTGCCGGTCGGCGACGTCACCCTCGGTCACGTCTTCAACGCGACGGGTGACTGCCTCGACCTCGAGGAGGGCGAGAAGCTCGAGGTCAACGAGCGCTGGGGCATCCACCGCACGGCGCCCGCGTTCGACCAGCTCGAGTCCAAGACGACGATGTTCGAGACGGGCATCAAGGTCATCGACCTGCTGACCCCGTACGTCCAGGGCGGAAAGATCGGTCTGTTCGGTGGTGCCGGTGTCGGCAAGACCGTTCTGATCCAGGAGATGATCGCTCGAGTCGCTCGCAACCACGGTGGTGTGTCCGTGTTCGCCGGTGTCGGTGAGCGCACCCGTGAGGGCAACGACCTCATGGTCGAGATGGAAGAGGCCGGCGTCCTCGGCCAGACCGCGCTCGTGTTCGGCCAGATGGACGAGCCGCCGGGAACGCGTCTTCGCGTCGCCCTGTCGGCGCTGACGATGGCGGAGTACTTCCGCGACGTGCAGAAGCAGGACGTGTTGCTGTTCATCGACAACATCTTCCGCTTCACGCAGGCCGGTTCCGAGGTCTCCACGCTGCTCGGCCGCATGCCGTCCGCCGTGGGTTACCAGCCGACGCTGGCTGACGAGATGGGTGTGCTCCAGGAGCGCATCACCTCGACGCGTGGTCACTCGATCACGTCGATGCAGGCCATCTACGTGCCGGCCGACGACTACACCGACCCGGCCCCGGCGACGACGTTCGCGCACCTCGATGCGACGACCGAGCTCTCGCGTGACATCGCGTCGATGGGTATCTACCCGGCCGTGGACCCGCTGACGTCGACGTCGCGCATCCTCGACCCGCGTTACATCTCGAAGGAGCACTACGAGACGGCGGTTCGCATCAAGTCGATCCTGCAGCGCAACAAGGAACTGCAGGACATCATCGCGATCCTCGGTATCGACGAGCTCTCCGAAGAGGACAAGATCCTCGTCAACCGCGCTCGCCGTATCCAGCGCTTCCTGTCGCAGAACACCTACGTCGCCAAGCAGTTCACCGGCATCGAGGGTTCGACGGTGTCGCTGCAGGACTCGATCGAGGCCTTCACGAAGATCGCGGACGGCGACTACGACCACGTCCCCGAGCAGGCCTTCTTCATGTGTGGTGGCCTCGACGACGTCGAGCGTCAGGCCGCGGAGCTGGCCAAGCAGGACTGATTTGCGCGCCGCGGCGGGGATGACCCGAGGCGGCGAGTGAGAACGACGAAGGGCTGGGGGTTTTCGACCCCCGGCCCTTCGTCGTGCATCGTGAGCAGGGCGCGTCGTTGAGTCGCGGCGCGCAGGAATGAGGAGCAGGGATGGATCTGGGTCTGAAGTGGCGGGTGCGTGAGGACGACCTCACGCGCGGTGACGCGGTCGTCGCGCCGGACGAGCGCTTGGCGTGGCCGAAGACGATCGGCATCGGCATGCAGCACGTCGTCGCGATGTTCGGTGCGACGTTCCTCGTGCCGCTGCTGACGGGCTTCCCGCCGTCGACGACGCTGTTCTTCTCCGGCGTCGGCACGGTCGTCTTCCTGCTGCTGACGGCGGGGCGCGTGCCGAGCTACCTCGGCTCGTCGTTCGCGTTCATCGCGCCGCTGACGGCCGCGACGAAGGCGCACGACATGGCGACGGCGCTGGGCGGCGTCGTCATGGCGGGCCTGGCTCTGGCGCTCGTCGGGCTCGTCGTCCAGGTCGCCGGCGACGGCTGGTTGCGTGCGCTCATGCCGCCGGTCGTCACGGGCACGATCGTCGCGCTCATCGGCCTCAACCTCGCGCCTGCGGCCAAGGGCAACTTCATGAAGGCGCCTGTGACGGCGCTCGTCACCCTGGTCGTCATCCTCGCGGTGACGGTGCTCGCGAAGGGGCTGCTCGGGCGCCTCAGCATCCTCATCGGTGTGCTCACCGGGTATCTCGTCGCGTGCCTGCGCGGTGAGGTCGACTTCGACGCCGTGGATTCCGCCGCCTGGATCGGACTGCCGCACTTCGCGTCGCCGTCGTTCTCGTGGTCGGTCGTCGGGCTGTTCGTGCCGGTCGTGCTCGTGCTGATCGCGGAGAACATCGGCCACGTGAAGTCGGTCGCGCAGATGACGGACCGCAACCTCGACGACGTCTCGGGGCGTGCGCTGCTCGGTGACGGCCTCGCCACGACGCTCGCCGGCTTCGGTGGCGGCTCGGGCACGACGACGTATGCCGAGAACATCGGCGTCATGGCGGCGACGAAGGTGTATTCGACGGCGGCCTACTGGGTCGCGGCCATCACAGCGATCGGGCTGTCGTTCCTGCCGAAGTTCGGCGCGATCATCTCGACGATCCCGCCCGGCGTCCTCGGGGGAGCGGCGACGGTCCTCTACGGCATGATCGGCATGCTCGGCGTGCGCATCTGGATGGAGAACCGCGTCGACTTCGCCAACCCCGTCAACCTCATGACGGCTGCGGTCGCGCTCATCGTCGGCATCGCCGACTACACGTGGACGATCGGTGACGTCGCCTTTGCCGGCATCGCCCTCGGTACCTTCGCCGCGGTCGTCGTGTTCCACCTCATGCGCGCCGGGGCGCGGGTTTCGGGGGCGCTCGCCGATCCGCTCGCGCCGCTGCCGCACGAAGGTGCGTCCGTCGCGGGCGCGTCGGCCGAGGCCGACGCGCATGCGGACGGGCGTCGCTGACGACCCCTGTCACACGGGCGTGCACACCCACCGGGTGGGCCGCGCGCCCCGGCCCGATTCGCCCGCTATCATGGGGGAAATCACCGACTCGAAGAGGAAGCCCGCATGAGCACCCTGAACGTCAAGTTCGTCGCTGCCGACCGTGAGGTCTGGGAGGGCGAGGCGAGCCGCCTGATCGCACGGACCACCGAAGGCGAGATCGGCATCCTGCCGGGTCATCAGCCGATCCTGTCCGTCCTCGTCGAGGGCGACGTCGTCGTCGTGCCCGCGCAGGGCGAGCGCCGTACGGTCAAGATCGACGGCGGATTCCTCTCCGTCGACAAGGACGTGGTGACGGTCGTCGCTCAGCACGTCGAGATGGCCGGGGTCTGAGGCGGTTTCGAACCATGGATTCAGCGATGACGGCCGGCGAGATCACTCTCGCGCTGGCCGCCATCGTGGTCTTGCTGGCTCTGGCGGCGATGGTGCTTCGCACGCGCGCCATCGGCCGCGACGGCAACCTCGCCGTCATGGCGGTTCGCTACCCCGGCGCGTCGTGGCGCACCGGGATGGTGCGGTACCGCCACGATCGTCTCGAGTGGTTCTCGTTCCGCTCGATGACGATGTCGCCGCGGCGCACCTGGGCGCGCGGCGACTTCTTCCTCGGTTCGCGCGCTCAGCTCGCGGACGGTGACCGCCCGGCGGCCCTGTCGGGTGACGCGGTGAGCGTCGACGTGCGCTGCGGTGAAGAGGCCTTCACCATCGCCATGGCGCCCGGTGACTACACCGCGATGCGCTCGTGGAGCGAGTCCGCACCGCCCGGATTGCACACGGACGCCCTGGTCTGAGACCCCCGTCCGGCGTCTCTGACGGTCGACGCCCCGCCCAGCGGCATTGCTTTCGCGGCCTCGACCGCCGCGATGGTCGGGTTTGGCACGGAGAGCGCGCCTCCTTCCCAAGGCCGCCCTGTCGGCCGCATCCCACGTCTGGAGCGGGCTGGGGCTCAGCGCCCCCCGCCGGGCTGCCACAACACGTCGCCCGGGCCTTGGGCGTTGGCGTAGCGCGCGAACACGAACAGGGCGTCCGAGAGCCGGTTGAGGTACCTGGCCGTCAGCGGGTTGACGCCGCCGGGACGCTCGTCGTCGGGCTCGGCGCTCTCGCTCCCGTGGGCGTCGATGGCCGCCCAGCAGGCACGCTCGGCGCGCCGCACGACCGTCCGCGCGAGGTGGAGATAGGCCGCCGCCTGAGTGCCGCCGGCGAGGACGAAGGAACGCAGCGTCGGCAGGTCGGCACCGAACTCGTCGCAGGCGGTCTCGAGTTCGTCGATCCACTCCTGCTGGACGCGCAGGGGAGGGTGCGCGGGCTGCGTCACGAGGGGTGTCGACAGGTCGGCGCCGACGTCGAACAGGTCGTTCTGGATGCGCAGGAGCACTGGGCGCAGCCGCTCAGGCAGATCGGGGGCACACGTGAGCGCGAGGCCGAGCGCGGCGCCGGCCTCGTCCGCGTCGGCGTAGGCGACGAGGCGCGTGTCGTTCTTCGACGTCCGGCTGAAGTCGCCGAGGCCCGTGCTCCCGTCGTCACCGGTGCGGGTGTAGATCGTGCTGAGAACCACCATGCCCCCACTGTTTCACGTACGCCCGATGGGAGGCGTTCAGACCGTGACCACTTCGTTACGCCGTGCGGCGAACGTTCACCCGGCGCCGTGCGTCTTTACCAATGACGGCACCCGCCGGAGGCGACGCCTCCACGCCGGGTGGGGCGCGCGACGCGCCGGCCGTCCACGAACAGCTCGGCCCGCACGGGCGAGTGACGAGGGGGGCGATCATGGCCGAGACGACGAGGCGCACGCACGCGTCGCGCTCCGAGACACTCGCGATGGGTGCGCACCTCGTCATCGACCACCCCGTCCCCGGGCGGGAGATCATCATCAACGGCCCCGTCAGCGCACGCACGAGCGACCGCGTCCGCACGGCATTGCACACCGCACTGGCGGGCGGTGACGGCGACCTCGTCGTCCACCTGGCCAACGCGCAGGTGTGGGATGCGGCCGGGCTGGGCGTCATCGTCGGCGCGCATCACCGAGCCGAGCGTCAGGGGCGTCGCCTCGTCGTCGCCGACGCGTCTCCGCGTCTGTGCCGTCTGCTCCCGGGTACCCGGCTCGACCGTGTCATGAACGTCTCCGGCGCCTGCGGCTACGTCCCGCTGGCGCGCACGGCCTGACGCGCACTGCCTGACGCGTGGCGAAGCCACGACGCACGCGTGCGCCCGGCCTCGCGACCTGAGCACCCGGAACCTCGAGGCGGATCAGAACAGCCGGCGCTCGGAGTCGTCGATGCCCTTCAGCGCGTCGTAGTCGAGCACGACGCAGCGGATGCCGCGATCCTCTGCGAGCGTGCGGGCCTGCGGTTTGATCGTCTGGGCGGCAAAGACGCCGCTGACGGGGGCGAGGTGCGGGTCGCGGTTGAGTAGTTCGAGGTAGCGCGTCAGTTGCTCGACGCCGTCGATCGTGCCGTGGCGCTTGAGTTCGACGGCGACGGTGGCTCCGCCCGAGTCCTTGCACATGATGTCGACCGGCCCGATCGCCGTCATGTATTCGCGCCGCATCAACGTGTAGCCCTCACCGAGGGTCTCGATGTGCTGCGCGAGCAGCTTCTGCAGCTGCGCCTCCACGCCGTCCTTGACGAGGCCCGGGTCGACGCCGAGGTCATGGGCCGAGTCGTGATGGACGGTGTGCAACCGGATGCGCAGCCGGTCGTCCGACTTGCCGTGCTGCACGAGCCACACGCTCGTCACGCCGTCGGCGACCTCGACGTCCTCGGGTTCGACCTCGGCCATCGTGCACGGCGGCGCCATCCAGTTCAGCGGCTTGTAGGAGCCGCCGTCGGAGTGGACAAGCACCGAGCCGTCGGCCTTGACCATGAGCAGGCGCTTGGCGAGGGGGAGGTGGGCCTGCAGGCGCCCCTCGTAGTCGACGCTGCATTCGGCAATCACGATTCGCACCGGACAACCTTACGCGTCGGGCTCCGACTGCCCGGCCAGGACGAAGCAGCTGCCGAGCGTGACGACGAACCCCGCGATGGCAAGCGGCCACGTGCCGCCGCGCACGGCGTCACCGAGCAGGGCGAGGCCGATGGCAGCGGGCACCACCGTCTCGATGGCGAAGGTGATGGCGGCGACGGACGTCGCCTCTCCCGCGTCGAGGGCGAAGCCGTAGGCGGTCATCGCGATGATGCCGTGGGCGATGAGCACCCAGAACGGCCAGCTCGCGATCGTGTGCAGGACGTTGCCGTCCCACGGCAGGATGCGCGCGCCGATCGCGATACCTGCGAATCCGAGCCCCGCGGTGACGGCGAGAAGCGCGCTGTTGCGGGCGCGATACGCCGCGTACCCGAACGGCACGAGGAGGGCCGCGGCCACGAGCGCGGCGGGTGCCAGCCATGTCGGCACCCCGGTGGCGTGACCCTCCTTGGCGCAGACGGCGAGCATGACGAGACCGACGCCGACTCCGACGAGCGCCATGATCTCGCGTCGCGTCAGCTTGGCGTGCAGGACGACGACGGCGAGCACGGCCGTCACCGCGACCGACCCGGCGATGACCGACTGCACGAGGAACAGTGGCAGGGTGCGCAGGGCACCGCTCGAGGCGAGGAAGGCCACACCGTCGAGCGCGAGGCCGACGCCGTACAGCCAGCCGAAGCGCGCACGGGTGATGAGGTCGGCGCCGTCGGGCGCCTCCCTCATGCGCGCCACGCCGATCGCCTGGACGATCGTCGCTCCGCCGTAGACGAGGGCGGCGACGAGGGCGCCGAGCAATCCGAAGATCATGAGGTCATCACGGGGTAGATCGTCCCACGAGCGGTTGGTCGTCGCATCTGAAAGACTGGGCGCATGATCAACACAGTGGGTGTCATCGGGCTCGGCACGATGGGTGCCGGCATCGTCGAAGTCTTCGCCAAGGCGGGGCTCAGCGTCATCGCCGTCGACGGTTCGGCGGAGCTCGCCGAGCGCGGCAAGGGGTTCCTCACGAAATCCCTCGGGCGTGCCCTGAGCAAGGGCAAGCTCTCCGAGAGTGAGCGTGACGAGATCGTCGGCCGCGTCGCGTTCGGCGACGACCTCGCCGCGATGAAGGACGCCGACCTCGTCATCGAGGCGGTGCCGGAGCTGCTCGAGATCAAGACGTCGATCTTCACGACGCTCGACGACATCGTTCGTGACGACTGTGTGCTCGCGACGAACACGTCGTCGCTGTCGATCACCGAGATCGCGAAGTCGACGAAGGAGCCGTCGCGCGTCATCGGCATGCACTTCTTCAACCCGGCGCCGGTGCTGCCGCTCGTCGAGGTCATCCACTCGCTGCTGACCGACGTGAAGCTCGTCGAGGACGTCCGCGAACTCGCCGTCCGCCTGGGCAAGAAGCCGGTCGTCGTCGGCGACCGTGCGGGCTTCGTCGCGAACGCGCTGCTCATCGCCTATCTCGCGCGTTCGATCCGCGCCTACGAGACGGGTCTCGCCTCCCGTGAGGACCTGGATGCTGCGATGGCGGCCGGTGTCGGCTTCCCGATGGGCCCGCTGACGCTGTGCGACCTCATCGGCCTCGACGTCGTCCACGAGGTCTGCGGCGTGCTGTACGACGCGACACATGACCCGAGCGTCGCGTCGCCGCCGCTGCTGCGTCAGATGGTGGCGGCCGGCTACCTCGGTCGCAAGAGTGGCAAGGGCTTCTACACGTACGAGGCGGCCGGTTCGGGCACCCTCGTCGCCGACGAGCGCACGCCCGGTGAGAGCAAGGCGCACAGTGGCCGCGTCGGTCTCGTCGGCGAGGGTGAGCTCGTCGACTCGCTCGCCGAGGAGATGTCGTCAGCGGGCCTCGAGCTCGTGCGGGTCACGGCGGCTGACGAGGCGTCGGCGCTCGAGGGCGTCACGTTCGTCTTCGCCGTCGACGGCGGCGTCGAGGATGACGGGTGCTGCGGCGGCTCGTGCGCCTGTGGTGACGAGTGCTCGTGCGGTCATGTCGAGGGCGACGTCTCCGAGCACGCGCTGCAGATCGAGGAGAAGCCGCTCATGCGCGCCGTGCGCGACGCGATCGGTGACGGCGGCGTCATCGCCACGCTCGGTGAGGGCGCGGCGTCGGAGGCCGCGACCGGTGAGCCGTCGCTCGATGCGTGCGTCGTTCCCGTCGTCCTGCGTGAGAAGCAGCGCGCCGGCCAGGTGCTCGAGATCGGCCGCAGCGTCGCCATCGCGGACGACGCGGTCGAGGCCGTTCGCTCGTTCGCCGCGGCTGCGGGCTGGACGCCGGTCGTCGGCAAGGACCGCGCGGGCCTCGTCGTCGACGCGCTGCTCTACCCACACCTCAACGACGCGGTGAAGATGTTGGACTCGGGCTACGCGAGCGTCGAGGACATCGACACGGCGATGAAGGCCGGCTGCGGTTACCCGAAGGGCCCATTCGAGTTGCTTGACGAGGCCAGCTACGACGACGTCTCCGGTGTGCTGTCGGAGATGTACTTCGAGGCGGGGGAGACGCACCTCGTGCCGTCGCCGCTGCTGACGGAGCACCTGCTCGCGGAGCGGTCCTTCCGAGGCTGATGCCACGGCGCAACAACAGAGCGCAGGACGAGACGCGCGGCGACGTGAGCCGCGCGTTTCGTCCTGTCGACACGGTGCAGACCTACGCGGGCGGCCAGTGGACGGTGCGGGTCCTGCGCGGCAACGCCGACGGCAAGATCTACACGTGCCCGGGGTGTCAGCAGCAGTTGGCGTCATCGCTGCCGCACGTCGTCGTGTGGCCGAATGATCGGCTGGGTGACGTGACGGATCGTCGTCACTGGCACACGAGTTGCTGGCGAGCGCGAGATCGCCGTCCGCCGCGGGGTTCGTGGCGGTGAGTGTGCGCTCGCGGTCGCATAGGGTCGAGGGCGGACGACGAAGCCCGGGTTTCGTCGTGATCGTCGAGGAGGGGCGTTGAGCCTGCAGGAGATTCGCTCGAACACGGTGCTCGCTGCGCGCCGTCAGGACGTCGAACTGCACACCGCCGACGGGTTGACGCTCGTCGGTGAGTTGGCGCTGCCGCTCGAGCGAGACCCGGTGGCCACGCTCGTCACGCTGCATCCGCTGCCGACGCACGGCGGTTTCATGGACAGCCATGTCTACAAGAAGGCCGCCAACCGGCTGCCGGCGCTCGCGGACATCGCGGTGCTGCGGTTCAACACGCGTGGCACGTCGTCGCCGCGCGGGACGTCGGAGGGTGCGTTCGACTCGGCTGACGGCGAGCGTTTCGACGTCGCCGCCGCCATCGAGTTCGCGGAGTTCCACGAGTCGCCGGCGCTGACCAATCGTTGGCTGGTGGGGTGGAGCTTCGGCACGGATCTGGCGCTCATGCACGGGCTCGATCCGTCGATCGAGGGCGCGATCCTGCTGTCGCCGCCGCTGCGGTGGTCGCAGCCCGAGCACCTGGCGGCGTGGGCCGAATCGCGCAAGCCGGTGACGGCGCTCGTGCCCGAACTGGATGACAACCTGCGCCCCGACGAGGCGCGCGAGCGGTTCGCGGCCATTCCGCAGGCTGACGTCATCGGCGTCGATGGCGCGAAGCACCTGTGGGTGGGGGAGAAGTACGTGCGGCGCGTGCTCGACGAGATCGTGCGCATCGTCGCGCCGTCGAAGCTGCCCGAGGGTGGCCTGCCGACCGAGGTCGACGCTTCGCTCGTGGTCGAGGGCTGAGTTGACACTGAAGCGGTGGGCGCCTCTGTGAGCCCGGGCACCCTTGGTGGCCGTCTCGGACCGGTTGTCGACATTGACGTTCTGCGCCGCGAGGTTCTGCACGTCGTTCTGCTACCCCCTGACCGGGGCATGACCACGTGCAGGGCCACCCCAGCTTGAGTGGTGCAGAAACGACGGCGGATTCAACCGGTCAACGCACCGCTGATGGTGTTCAGGCTATCGGCGTAAGCGTCGTGGGATGAGGCCCAGTCGAGGACTTTGCGGGGCCGTTCGTTGATTCGCGCGGCGATGGTGTCGAGGTCGGTCTGGGTGAAGGAGCGTAGGTCGGCGTTCTTCGCGAGGTACTGACGCAGCAACCGGTTCGTGTTTTCGTTCGTGCCGCGCTGCCATGGCGAGCGGGCGTCACAGAAGAACACTTGCATGCCCAGGGCGTGCGTCACCTGGTCGTGGAAGGCCATTTCTCGGCCGCGATCCCACGTCAACGACCGACGAAACTGCGGCGGCACGTCGGCGAGATTCTCGATGAGAGCGTCCCTGACGGCGTCAGCCTTGTACCCGTCGGGCAGGGCGACGACGCGCACCAGGCGGGTGGAGCGTTCGACGAGGGTGGCCACGGCTGATGGGCGTCGGCCCATGATGAGGTCACCTTCCCAATGGCCGACTTCGGCCCGGTCTTCGACGCTGGCGGGTCGATCGTGGATGGAGGTCATGTTCCGCAACACGCCGCGGCGTTGTCGGGGTTTCGCGACGCGCGCATGGCGCAGGGATCGCCCTGATCGCAGGAGGCTTCCCTGTCGTGGCGCACGGATCTGGCCGGTGTACAGGGCGTGGTAGATCGACTCGTGCGACAACGAATCCTGCTGTTCGCGCCGTAGCCAGTGGGCGATCTGGGTGGGTGACCACCCTCGTTCCAGCTTCGCCGCGACTAGGCTCGACAGCGCCGGGTCGCGGTGGAGGCGTGAGGGTTTCGGGCGGCGCGCGTTGCGCCACGCGCCCGCGTCAGCGATGGCCGCGCGATAGGTGCCGGGGCCGCCGTGGCGGGCGACTTCGCGGCTGATGCTCGTGTGATGCCGTCCCAGCCGAGCGGCGATGACACGGCACGATAAGCCGGCGGCGAGGCCGCGGGAGATCTCTTCACGTTCACTCAGCGACAGGTGCCGCCGGTTCCGGGCGCGCGGCGGCGGTTTCACTCCGCCATGGCGGCGCAGCAGCGTCCGGACTGGGGTTTGGCTGGCGCCGATCGTGCGGGCGATGAGCCTGATCGACTCACCCTTCGCCCACAACGCCCAGACGTTCTCCTGCTGCTCGTTCGACAACCCGGCCATGACACCCACGATCCCCTATCGGTGGTGGTGCGTTGACCGGTTGAACTCGCCACCGTTTGTGCACCAGTTCCTTCGCGGTTGAGCGCGACGTTTTGGCAGGCTTAGAGCCATGCCGGAAACAGAGGAGGCTCTCACCAGGACCGCCTACAACGTTGTGGCCGACGTGTACGCCGACCACTTCCGTACCACCGAAGGCGAACAGCCGATCGACTTGGCCATGATCGACCACTTCGTCGCACTCCTGCACGAGCCTCGCGTGGTCCTGGATGCTGGCTGCGGGGCAGGGCGAATGCTGCCCTATTTGGCTGGGCTCGGATGCCACCCGGAGGGCATCGACCTCTCACCCAACATGGTCCGCAGGGCACGAGCCGACCACCCTGACTTCACCGTCGCCGTGGGGAGCCTGACGCACCTGCCCTACGCAGACGAAGTCTTCGACGGCGTCTTTTCCTGGTACTCCACCATTCACAACCCGGATGAAGACCTCGAAGTCATGGTTGCGGAGATGGCCCGCGTACTGCGCCCGGAAGGGGTGCTGCTCCTCGGTTTCCAGGTGGGACACGGCATGCGCCGGGTAGGTCGCGGATATGCGGCACGCGGCTATGACGTGGTGATGACCAGATACCACCGAAGTGTCGAGAGCCTGACTACTCTCTTGGAGGAGCATGGACTCACGGTGAGCGCTCAACTGGAGCGGTCACCTGTGGGCTCGGAAGAAGACGCGCAAGCCGTGATCATCGCGCAGCGATCTCAGCCCGCCTGAATGGTGTGGCTCAAATGAACGGTTTCGTGGAGCGTGGAAACCAGCGCCCCTGCCCTAGGGAGAAGACGCAGTAGCGTGAGGGCGGCGCCACGAGGGCGTCGCGGCCAGCGGAGAGGACGCTCGTGGTCGACCTGTCCGTACTACCGGGCTTCCTCGGTGTCATTCTGGTGTTCCTCATCCCACCCGGCCCAGACATGGCGTACATGCTCGCGGTCGGACTCGAGGGAGGGCGCAGAGCCGCGCTCAAAGCGATCCTTGGCATCGCTACCGGAATGAGCGTCTACGCCGCCGCAGTCGTTGTTGGCCTGGGTGAGGTCGCCAGAAGTCACCCTGATTTGCTGACCGGCCTGAAGCTGCTTGGGGCTGCTTATCTGCTCTGGCTGTCGGTGACTACCGTGCGCCATGCTCGCGAGATGTCCACGATCGGCGACGTCGCCGCCGGGCGGTGGTACCTGCGGGGTCTGTCGGTCAGCCTGACGAACCCCAAGATCATCCTGTTCTTCCTCGCCGTCCTCCCGCGCTTCGCCGGCCACGCCACCAACACGACAGCGCAGATGGCCCTGCTCGGCACAGTCAACGTGTGCACCGAGTTCGTGCTCTACGGCACCATCGGTGCTCTCGCGGGCACTTTTCATGAGCGATTCACCAGCAGTCCGCGAGCTAGCGCGGCGTTGAACTACCTGGCGGCCACGGTCTACGCCGTTCTTGCCTGCGTCATCATCATCGAAGCCGTCCGACAGGTGTAGCTCAAACGAAAGGCTCTGCACCATCGCAGCGGTCCGGTAGCTCAACCCGCCGTTCGTGCGCCTGCGAGAGGCAGCTGCGCCGACAGTCGCAAGTCATCCACCCCCGGGCGATCTTCAAATGCGTCGGCGAACCGAGCCACCTCGGCGAACCCGAGCGCCGAATAGAGCGCAACAGCTCTCACGTTGGATGAGAGCACCCTGAGCCATACGCTGTCACCACCGCGGGCCTCAACTGCTGTCAGTGCAGCGTGTATGAGCTTCCGCGCTAGGCCTTGACGGCGGGCGATAGGTGCCACACCGAGCCCACCCACATACCACTGGCCGAACTCACTAGGTTCTCGTCGAATCTTGATGAACCCCAGCACTTCATCACCTTCAGCAGCGACCAGAACTTCGTCGACGAGCGTTCCTGTCGGCACTCCGAAGAAGGGGCGACCCGGGCTCCAGTGACTCCCCGGGTCGGTCATCGGCGACCAGCAAGCGTGGTCGATCTCGGCCAGACGCGGCCCGTCATCCACGCGAGCAGGGCGAACGCTTGCCATGACTCGACGCTACGCCCATCACTGTGACGTCGCAGGGGCCCAGCGACGGATGTTCCTGGCGCAGCTGAAACGACGGACTCTGCTCTACGCTCCCCACTGGCTCTTGGCCCGCCATCACGCGGTGAGTCAGCGCGGATCTGTAGAGAGCAGCGCAAAGATGAGAGTGTCAGTCCATTCGCCCTTGCTCCAGCAGTCCTGCAGGTGATGGGCCTCTTGCCTCATTCCCACTGACGCCGCCAGACGCGCCCATGCCTCATTTCGGGCATCCATCTGCGCAACGAGACGGTGCAGGGCGTACTCATCGAAGGCAAAGCGGATGACCGCGCGAACGGCCTCGCGGGCATACCCGTGGCCACCGTGGCTGGGGTCGAGCACCCATCCGATCTCTGCGACGTGGTGGGGCTGGTCGGTGAACCACACGCTGACGTCGCCAATGCTCTGCTCGCCCTTGTCGATAGTGAGCGACAGCGCACCAGATGGCCCCTCGAGACCGTTCTTCGTCATGCGTTTGGTCAGGTTCTCCTGCGCCTGCTGGGGCGTCCAGGGGTCTTCGAGAAGGAAGCGCGCGACATCGGGGCGAGCGTAAAGGGACGCCATCCATCCCACGTCGTCGGAACGGTAGCGGCGCAGCGCTAGGCGCTCAGTGCGAAGCGGCCATGAGGGCTGAGTGGGCATAGAGCGATCCTCCCACCGCGGCCCAGGCCGACCCCGTCGTGGAGAACTGGCTGCCCAACTACCATGGCATCGGCCTCACCCACCTCACCGCCGAGCAGCCACGTCAGCGGCTCGACCGGTGGAGCGCCGCGTTGCTCGCCACGCAGAACGTGTGGCTCAAACGAAGGTTTTTGCACCATCGGGTCGACCTCGTGGCTCAACCCACCGTTTTCGCATCGGCATCCCTGATCTCAGTGATCCCGTCCCTGGCTGCTACACCCCGCCTGCGGCCCTCAGGTGAGGGCGGTGAGCAAAGCGGCTGACAACAGCCCCCCGGCGATGACCCAAGCGATGACGCTCACGGTGGTCCGAGTGCCGAAGCTGCGTGCCACCATGACCAGCGACGGGATGCTGAGCGCCGGCAAGGTGATGAGCAGAACCCCCGCAACACCAAGACTCGCGCCAGCGGCACTCAAACCGGCGACGACGGGAATCTCCCCACCGGTGGGGATGACGAGCAGGGCGCCGACCACACCGACGAGGAGCAAGGCCAGAAGGCCAGACCCGTTCCCTAGGTGGGTGAAGTCGGACAGCCACCCGGAGAACAAACCGGTCAGTGCGACGAGGATCAGGTACTCAGGCACAACGATGGCGACATAACGCGTGAGGGCTTTAGCGAAGCGCCACGGCATGTCAGCGACGCCCTGCGGGTCGTGGTCGACGTCGACGAGTTCGTCGGCATCGACCTCGCGTGCTTGACGTTGAGCAATGAAGGCGGCACCCAGGACGACGACGACGCCGACGACGGCGCGGGTGGAGACCACTTGCCAGGACATCGTCAGACCGAGGAAAAGCATGACAGCGGGGTTGAGTAGCGGGTTAGCGAGCCAGTACGCCATCACCGCACCCGCGGGTGCACCGCGGCGACGCAAACCGATTGCCACCGGCGCGGTACAGCAGGTACACATCATGCTCGGCAGGGCGAGTAGCCCGCCACTGAGGCCTTGGCCCCATGAGCTGCGGCGGCTCATGGCGTTCAACAGGAGCCGTTTCGGGATGAATGCTTCGAGTGCTGAGGCCACCAAGATCGCGACGAGCGCGGCCTTCCACACGGCTTTGACGTAGGCGCGGGTGAAATCGAGGGCTCCATGCCAGCTTGGCGCGTCACCGGGGTGGCCGGCCTCGCCGAAGATGGCCTTGCCACTCCACGCACCCGATTTCGCGAGGGCGTGAGCTTTGTCGTCATACGGGATCCACTTGGCCCACGCCAGCCCGATCACAACGATTACCAGGGTCAGGCCTACCCCCACGATGGTCACGCTACGACTCGGCCCCTGGCGTCCATCACGGCCCGAGTCGAGATGGGCGTCTGAGGTGGAAAGAGTGCTCACCAGCATGTTTCCTTCGTGTCATCGGGCGTGAGATTCTTGCGGCGCCCTGGCCAAGCGAGACGTGTGAAGCTGCGTAGCGCCATGTCCGTCGCCGTCACAACGGTAGTCCTGCCCCATACGCACGTTCCAGCACACTGTCCGCGCCGCTTGCCTAGGCGCAGCCTTTGCGGGGCACGGTCGTCGGGCGACGACGCTGCGCGCCTGAACACGTCACACCCCTCCGGGGCAGCAGCACCTGACGAGCTACGCACACCCATCGCGACGTAGCTCAAACGAACGTTCCTGATACGACGCCGAGCCTTGGGGTAGAAACGATGGGCTGCCTCAGTGTCCTTCAGCCGCCGGCTCGACGAGTTCGACGAGCACGCCGCCGGCATCCTTGGGGTGGATGAAGTTGATGCGGCTGCCGCCGGTGCCGATCTTCGGCGCGTCGTAGAGCAACCGCATGCCGCGCTCGCGCAGCGTCGCGCACACGGCGTCGAGATCGCGGACGCGGTAGGCGAGCTGCTGCATGCCGGGGCCGGAGCGGTCGAGGAACTTCGCGATGCTCGACTCCGGCGACAGCGGCGCGAGCAGCTGGATGTGGCTGTGCGGGGCATCGGCCGGGCCGACCGTCATCATCGCCTCACGCACGCCCTGCTCGTCGTTCGTCTCGGTGTGCGCGCACGTCATGCCGTACGTCGACTCGTAGAAACGGATGGCGGCATCGAGGTCGGACACCGCGATGCCGACGTGGTCGATGGCCTCGAACAAGTGCGTGATTTCGCCGGTCATGACGTCACTCTATGGTTTGCTTGGACGAGGAAGCCGGGTTAACGACGATTAACTCGGGCGATCGACACGAACCGGCGGCCGTGCGGCACCGTGACCCACGCCCGCCCGCTCACTGGAGGAACCATGACCGACACCACCGCCGTCATCGTCGCCGGAGCGCGCACCCCGATGGGTCGCCTGCTCGGCTCGCTCAAGGGCTTCTCAGGTGCCGACCTCGGTGGCCTCGCCATCAAGGGTGCGCTCGAGAAGGCCGGCGTCAAGGGCGACCAGGTCGACTACGTCATCATGGGCCAGGTGCTGACGGCCGGCGCCGGCCAGATCCCCGCGCGCCAGGCCGCCGTCAAGGGCGGCATCCCGATGGACGTGCCGGCGCTGACGATCAACAAGGTCTGCCTGTCCGGGCTCGACGCCGTGGCGCTCGCGGCCCAGCTGATCCGCGCGGGCGAGTTCGACGTCGTCGTCGCGGGCGGCCAGGAGTCGATGACGAACGCGCCGCACCTGCTCGAGAAGTCGCGCGAGGGCTACAAGTACGGCGACGTGACGATGCGCGACCACATGGCCTTCGACGGACTGTGGGACGCTTTCACCGACCAGGCGATGGGCAACCTCACCGAGCAGGCCAACGCCGGCGACGTCGAGTTCAGCCGCGAAGAGCAGGACTCGTTCTCGGCCGCCTCTCACCAGAAGGCCGCCGCGGCCTGGGAGAAGGGCCTCTTCGACGACGAGGTCATCCCCGTCGAGATCCCGCAGCGCAAGGGCGAGCCAGTCGTGTTCAAGAACGACGAGGGTATCCGCGCCGACACGACGACTGAGTCGCTCGGCAAGCTGCGCCCCGCCTTCAGCAAGGACGGCACGATCACGGCAGGCTCCGCCTCCCAGATCAGCGACGGTGCCGCGGCGCTCGTCGTCATGAGCAAGACGAAGGCCCAGGAGCTGGGCCTGACCTGGATCGCCGAGGTCGGCGCGCACGGCGTCGTCGCCGGCCCCGACTCGACGCTGCAGAGCCAGCCGGCGCGCGCAATCGCGAAGGCCTGCGAGAAGGAGGGCCTCACGCCGGCCGACCTCGACGTGGTCGAGATCAACGAGGCGTTCGCCGCCGTCGGCCTGGCCTCGACGAAGGAACTCGGCCTCGACGCGGAGAAGGTCAACCCCAACGGCGGCGCCATCGCGATTGGCCACCCGATCGGCATGTCGGGCGCGCGTCTCGTGCTGACCCTCGCCCACGAACTCAAACGCCGCGGTGGTGGCGTCGGTGCTGCTGCCCTGTGCGGCGGTGGCGGCCAGGGTGATGCGCTCATCGTGCGCGTCGACGCCTGAGCGCTGACCAGGACACGGCCTGAGCATGCCGCGTGAGATCGTCGTCGACCCACTTGTCACGCGGATGCGTGACGGTGACCGGCGCGCCCTCGCGCGGTTGCTCACAGCCATCGAGAACGACCACCCGGCGCTGCCGGAACTGGGTGCAGCCATCGCCCAGTTCACGGGCCACGCCCAGATCATCGGTCTGACGGGGCCGCCCGGCGTCGGCAAGTCGACGTCGACGGACGCACTCGTCGCGGCCTATCGCGCGCACGGCCTCAGCGTCGCGGTGCTCGCGGTCGACCCCTCGTCGCCGTTCTCCGGTGGCGCGCTGCTCGGCGACCGCATCCGCATGGTCGGTCACTCGGGTGATTCCGGGGTGTTCGTCCGCTCGATGGCGACCCGCGGCCACCTCGGCGGGCTGTCGGCGGCGGCGCCCGCTGCACTGCGGCTGCTCGACGCCGCCGGCTTCGACATCCTGCTCGTCGAGACGGTGGGCGTTGGCCAGTCGGAGGTGCACATCGCCTCGCTCGCCGACACGACGATCGTCCTGCTCGCGCCCGGGGCCGGAGATTCCATCCAGGCCGCGAAGGCCGGGGTCCTCGAGATCGCGGACGTCTTCGTCGTCAACAAGGCCGATCACGACGGCGCGGCGGCGACCGTGCGCGACCTGCGCGCCATGATCTCGCTCGGCCAGACGGGGGAGCCGGGGCAGTGGCGCCCACCGATCGTCACGACGGTCGCAGAACGCGGCGAAGGGGCGGCGGACGTCATCGACGCCATCGCGACCCACCGAGCGTGGCTGAGCGAGCACGACGAGCTGAGCCTGCGTCGCCGACGTCGGGCTGCGGGCGAGATCGAAGAGCTCGCGTTGCGGCGACTGCGTGAGCGCTGGGAACGCCCCAACGCCGAGGTGAAGCTCGAGGATCTCGCTGAGGCTGTCGCTCGAGGGGTTCTGGACCCCTACGCCGCGGCGCAGGCCGTCGCGGGTTGAGGGTGAGGGGCTCGATGCGCGTCCCGAAACCGCGCGAGAGCCCATGGCGGCGAGGCGTCGCAAGAGCGAGTTCGGACGTGCGTCGACGGCCGGTATCAGCTCTGATTCCGCGGAATATCGGGGTTGTCGGCGCCGGTGCCTACACTCGGAGCATGAAGCCTCCCACGCCCGTCATCATGCTCATCGCGGCCGCTGAGCACGCCGAAGAGATGCGGGAAGAATTCGCCCACCGCTACGCTGCCGACTACGACCTGCAACTCGCCACGACGCTCAGCGAATCGATGACGATGGCGCAGGGCCTCAACGCGCGCGGCCTCCCGGTCGCGATGTTCGCCGCGACGACGCAGGTGGGCGACGCGACGGGCCTCGTCACGCTGCAGTGCCTGCATGCCGTCATGCCGGCGGCCAAGCGGGTCATGGTGCGCCTGCGCAGCGAACCGTGGGCGGTCGAGGAGCAGCGCGTCGCGCAGATCAGCGGCCAGATCGAGGCCGCGCTCCTGCTGCCGAGCGGCCCGCGCGACGAGGAGTTTCACACCGCCGTCACCGAGCTGCTCTCGGACTGGGGGTGGTCGGCGGGTGGCCCCGAGATCGAGCTCGTCAACATCGTGGCGCCCCCAGGCGACCCCAACGTCGGGGTGCTGCGCGACTTCCTCGATCGCCAGGGCATCCCGACGGGGGTCTGGCCGCCGGAGGCTCCGCACGCAGCCAAGACGCTCGAGATGGCGCGTTCGCAGGGCATCGAGATCGCCTATCCGCTCGTGCGCATCGCCGAGCGCGAGGTTCACGCCAACCCTGACGTCCGTGTGCTCGGGCGCGCCTTCGGCGCCACCGTCGACGAGTTGGGTGAGGGCCACGTCGTCGACCTTGCGATCGTCGGTGCGGGCCCGGCCGGCCTCGCTGCCGCGGTGTACGGCGCGAGCGAGGGGCTGAGCACAGCCGTCATCGAGGCCGACGCCGTGGGCGGGCAGGCCGGTACGAGCGCGATGATCCGCAACTATCTGGGCTTTCCCCGCGGCATCTCGGGCATGCGCCTCGCGCAGCGCGCACGGTTCCAGGCCACTCGGTTCGGCGCGGGCATCTACTCGGCCACCGAGGTCACCGGTTTCACGCCCGGCTATCGCGGCGAACCGCACGTGCTCGAGACCGACGATGGGCCGGTCTGCGCCCGCGCCGTTCTCATCTCGACGGGCGTGGCCTACCGTCGCCTGGGCGTCGAGGAGGTCGAAGGCTTCGTCGGACGCGGCGTGTACTACGGCGCGGCGTCGTCGGCTGCCCGCGAGTGCGAGGGCGGGCACGTCCTCGTCGTCGGCGGCGGCAACTCGGCGGGCCAGGCCGCCATCCACCTCTCACGCTTCGCGCGCTCCGTCAGCATCGTCGTGCGTCGCGACGGGCTCGCGGAGACGATGTCGGATTACCTCATCCGCGAGATCGAGGCGAACCCGCGAATCGTCGTCAAGACGAATGCGGAGATCGTCGGGGCGAGCGGCACCGATCGGCTGCAGCACGTGACGATCCGCTTCAACGAGAAGGACCAGGAGCTGACGGTTCCCGCCTGCGGGCTGTTCCTCCTGCTCGGCGCGCACCCGTGCGCCGACTGGCTCGACGGCACCGTGGCGCGTGACGCCAAGGGTTTCGTGCTCACCGGTCGTGACGTGCCGCAGGAGTTCTGGCGTGACGGGCTGCCCCCGGAAGCGCTCGCGACGAGCGTGCCTGGCGTGTTCGCCGCAGGCGACATCCGCGCCGGGTCGATGAAGCGCGTCGCCGCGGCGTCGGGTGAGGGCGCGGGGGCCGTGACGCTCGTTCACCACTGGCTCGAGGCCGTCGTGACGGGGACCTGCGACCCGGACGCCTGCGCGAGCTGATCCTGCCGGGCCCAAGACGCGACGCTCGTCGCACGCCGCGCGCGGTGGCCGACGTGCGAACCTGACTGCATCGTTCCCATCACCTTCGAGGAGATCATCATGCTCGTCGCTTTCTCCGTCGCACCGTCGACGACGGACGACCCGGACGGTTCCGTCAGCGAGGCGGTGGCCGCAGCCATCCGCGTCGTGCGTGAGTCGGGCATCCCGAACCGCACCGACTCGATGTTCACGACCCTCGAGGGGGAGTGGGACGAGTGCATGGACGTCATCAAGCGCGCCTGCGAGGCCGTCCAAGTCGCGTCCCCGCGCGTCTCGCTCGTGCTGAAGGCCGACATCCGCCCGGGCTACACCGGCCAGCTCGACGCGAAGGTCGAGCGCGTCGAAGCCCGGCTCGCCGAGTCGAACTGACGCCCGGGCCTCGCCGGGCGCGGATAATGACCACGAGAGAGGACGTCGACATGACCATCGACGAGCGCTACGAGATCCGTGGCCTGACAAGCGATGACGCCGACGAGCTCGCCCAGCTCCACGTCACGATCTGGCGCGACACCTACACCGGGCTCATCCCGCAGGAGAAGCTCGACGGGCTCGATCCCGTCGACGGTGCGAAGCGCTGGCGCGCGTGGTTGACCTCCGCCGAGGCGCCTCGGGTCGTCGGGGCATTCGACCGCTCGAGCGGTGCGCTCGTCGGGTGGATCTGCATCGGCAAGGCCCGCGACGACGACGCGCCCGCGGACGTCGAACTGCAGGTGCTCAATCTCGACACGGCGCACCACGGCACGGGCCTCGCGCACGAACTCATGACACGCGAACTCGGCGACCAAGAGGCCTACCTCTGGGTCGTCGACGGCAACGAGCGTGCGCAGGCTTTCTACCGCAAGCACGGGTTCGAACTCGACGGCGTCGGCAAGGACGACACCTCGGGTTCGTACGACCTGCGGATGGTGCGCCCGCGGGGCTGACGGCCCGGGCGCGAGGACCCGCCGCGGAGTGACGGTCCGACCCGAGGGACGCGCCTCGCCACGTGTGGCCAGGTGTTCGCTGTGCGCGATCATGCGTCGCCCGCCCCGGTGCGCCCTGCAACAATGAGGGCATGTCGAATCAGCCGTTGAACGCCGCGTCGCTGCGCGGTGCCGTTGACCTGTCCTCGCTCAAGAAGCCGCAGGGCGGCGCTCCTGCCGGGCGCCCCGCATCGGCCGCTGGCGCACCGACCGGCAGCGCCGGCGCTGCGGCGCCGGCAAACGCGCCGAGCGCTGCGAATCCCGGGCAGGCCCCCATGCCGCAGGGCGCCGACGACGCCGTCATCGCCGAGACGTTCCGTCACGACGGTCTTGTCGTCGACGTGACAGCCGAGAACTTCCAGGGCCTCGTGCAGCAGTCGGTGCAGCACCCCGTCATCATCGCGATCTGGGCGGGTTCGCAGCCGGCGTCCCTGGCGCCCGTCGCTTCGCTCGCGCGCGCGGTGCGCGCGCAAGAAGGGCGCGTCCTCATGGGCGTCGCCGACCTCGACACCGCGCCCGAGATCGGTCAGGTCTTCGCTCAGCTTTCGCAGCAGGCCGCGCAGCAGGGCCAGCCGGGGCAGATTCTCGCGGCGGCCTTCGTCCAGGGCCAGCCGATCCCGATCCCGCCTGTCGTCGAAGACGCGCAGACGCGCGAGCTCGTCGACCAGATCGTCCAAATCGCTGTGCAGAACGGTCTTGCGGGCCGCGTGGCGAACTACGACCCGAACGCAGCGGGCAAGGCCGGCGCTGAGGGCGGCGAGCAGGCCGAGCCCGAGCTGCCGCCGCTGCACCAGCTCGCGTACGAGTCGATCGACAAGGGCGACTACGACGGCGCCATCGCCGCGTTCGAGCAGGCACTGACGGAGAACCCGAAGGACGAGGAGGCGCGTCTCGCCCTCGGCCAGGTCAAGCTCATGCAGCGCACGCAAGGCGTCGACCTCCAGGCTGCACGTGACGCCGCCGCGAAGAACCCGGCCGACGTCACCGCGCAGACGCAGGTCGCCGACCTCGATGTCCTCGGTGGCCACGTCGAAGACGCGTTCGCGCGTCTCGTCGACGTCGTCAAGGCGACCTCCGGCGACGAGCGCAACGCCGCGCGCGAGCACCTCATCGGGCTGTTCGACGTCGTCGGCGCCACCGATCCGCGCGTCAAGAAGGCACGCACGGCGCTGATGTCGGCGCTGTACTGACAGCCCCGACGGGCCGGGCGACGTCTGGCAACGACGCACTGACCCCTTGCGTGCAAGTGCCCCGGGTGCACGTGCACGCAGGCACGTAGCCGCCCTGCTGTCGGCAGTGGGTGACGGACGCGAAGGGCTCGCTCCACCTGGAGCGAGCCCTTCGTTCGTGTTGTGACGGAACCGAGCCTCAGTTGCCCAGGGCTGCCGCGACGACGTCCTTCGCCTCAGCCTGCACCTGTGCAAGGTGCTCGGGGCCCTGGAACGACTCGGCGTAGATCTTGTAGACGTCCTCGGTCCCCGACGGGCGCGCGGCGAACCAGGCCGAATCAGTGACGACCTTGAGGCCGCCGATTTTCGCGCCGTTGCCGGGCGCCTCCGTGAGCTTGGCGATGATGGGCTCGCCGGCCAGCGTGTCCGCCGTGACGGCCTCGGGCGTCAGTGCACCGAGCTTGGCCTTCTCCTCGCGCGTGGCGGGGGCGTCGACGCGCGCGTACGCGGGTTCGCCGTGCTTCGCCGTCAGCTCGCCGTAGAGCTGCGACGGCGACTTGCCCGTCGTCGCCTTGATCTCCGAGGCGAGCAGCGCGAGCAGGATGCCGTCCTTGTCCGTCGTCCAGACGGAGCCGTCGAAGCGGCAGAACGACGCGCCCGCCGACTCCTCACCGCCGAACGGGCCCGAACCGTCGAGCAGGCCCGGCACGAACCACTTGAACCCGACGGGCACCTCGACGAGCGTGCGGCCGAGGTCATCGGCGACGCGGTCGATCATCGAACTGCTGACGAGCGTCTTGCCGATGAACCCGTCCTGGCGCCACTGCGGGCGCGCGCCACCGTAGAGGTACTGGATCGCGACCGACAGGAAGTGGTTGGGGTTCATGAGCCCCGCGTCGGGCGTGACGATGCCGTGACGGTCCGAATCAGCGTCGTTGCCCGTCGCGATGTCGTACTCGTCGCGCTCGCCGATGAGCGACGCCATCGCGTTGGGGGAGGAGCAGTCCATGCGGATCTTCTCGTCCCAGTCGAGCGTCATGAAGCGCCACGTCGGGTCGACGAGCGGGTTGACGACGGTGAGGTCGAGCCCGTGACGCTCCGCGATCTCACCCCAGTACGCGACGGCGGCGCCGCCGAGCGGGTCGGCGCCTATGCGCACGCCGGCGCGCTTGATCGCGTCGAGGTCGACGACGTTCGGCAGGTCGTCGACGTACGTGCCGAGGAAGTCGTAGCGCTGGACCTTGCCCATCGCCTGCGTCAGCGGCACGCGCTTGACACGCTTGAGCCCGTCACGGATGTGCTCGTTCGCCGCGGCCGCGATGACCTTCGTCGCGTCCGAGTCGGCCGGGCCACCGTGCGGCGGGTTGTACTTGAACCCGCCGTCGGCGGGCGGGTTGTGCGAGGGCGTCACGACGATGCCGTCGGCGAGACCCGAGCCGTTCGTCAGATCCTTGCCCTTGTTCGCGCGCAGGATGGCGTGGCTGACGGCGGGCGTCGGCGTGTAACCGTCACGATCGTCGATGAGGACGAGGACGTCATTGGCGACGAGCACCTCGATGGCGCTCGCCCATGCGGGCTCGGACAAGGCGTGGGTGTCGCGGCCGAGGAACAACGGCCCGTCGAAGCCCTGCGAGCGGCGGTAGTCGACGATCGCCTGCGTCGTGGCGAGGATGTGCGCCTCGTTGAACGCGGTCTTGAGGCTCGAACCGCGGTGCCCCGACGTGCCGAACGCCACCTGCTGGTCGACGTTCTCAGGGTCGGGCGTCAGCGTGTAGTACGCCGTGACGAGGTGGGGGACGTCGATCAGGTCACGAGGTTCGGCCAACTGGCCCGCGCGGTTGCTCATGCCTTCATCCTGCCCTCTTTGAGCGGCGACGTAAACGCCCGAACCGATGCCTCGAGCGAGGCGGGGCAGACGTGACGAGGCCGGCGGCACCCCTGGCGGGTACGGCCGGCCTCATGCGCTCGATCGAGCGGGTCGTCAGTCGCGCTGACGCGTCTGGTCGACGGCGTCGCGAGCCTCGTCGTCGGCGCCCCAGCGGCCACCCTCGACGTCCTCGTCGAGGCCGCCACCGGGCGTGCCGGTGATGCCCTTGAGGTGCTCGACGGGCTCGTCACCCGTCTCGTCCTCGCCGGCCGGCGTGAAGGCACGCTCGTGCGCCTTCGACTCGGTCTGCTCGACGTCGAAACCACCCTCGTCCGCGTGGTCGACGGGGTGCGTCGCCGGGATGCCGGTGCGCGAGCGCGCCTGCTGGTCGCCGGCCGCTCCCTGAGCGTCCTCGGCCTGCGCGCCGCCTCGCGAACCGTCGAGCGGCTGATCGAGTGCGCCCGGGTTGCCTGCGGCGTCCTCGAGCGGCGCGCCCGCGATGAGGGCCTCGGACGGCTGCTTGTCGGACGAACTCGTCGCTGCGTTCTGGTCGCTCATCGTGTTCTCCTGTCGTGCCGTTGCGGTGGACGATGAATCGGCGCCACCGGCCTGCTCGGTAGCGGTGTGCGCAGCCACCTGCGTCATGTCGGGGCGCGTCGCCGGCTCGAACCACACGACACCGAGCGGCGGCATCGTGATCTCGGCCGAGTACGGCTGACCGTCCCAGGGGATCTCCTCGGCCTCGACCGAACCCAGGTTACCGACGCCCGAGCCGCCGTACGCCTCGGCGTCGGTGTTGACGATCTCGTTCCACGTACCAAGGTGGGGAAGGCCCACGCGGACGCCGTGGTGCGGGTTGCCGGCGAAGTTCGCGGCGATCGCGACGACGGGGCGGTACCCGTCAGCTTCGGCGGGCGCGAATCGCAGCCACGTGTAGGCGTTGCGGCCCGCGTCGTCGGCGTTGATCCACGAGAAGCCCTCCTCCGAGTGGTCGAGAGCCCACAGGGCCGGGCGCTCGCGGTAGGCGCGGTTGAGGTCCTTCATCATCGCGTGCACGCCGTAGTGCGCGGGCTGGTCGAGCAACCACCAATCGAGGCTGCGACCGTCGGCCCACTCGGCCTCCTGCGCGAACTCCGAACCCATGAAGAGCAGCTGCTTGCCGGGGTGGGCCCACATGTACGCGAGGTAGGCGCGCACGTTGGCGAGCTGCTGCCAGCGATCACCGGGCATCTTGCGCAGCAGGCTGCCCTTGCCGTGAACGACCTCGTCGTGGCTGACGGGCAGCACGAACTGCTCGCTGAACGCGTAGACGAGCGCGAACGTCAGGTCGTGGTGATGATGCTGACGGTAGATCGGCTCACGTGCGACGTAGTCGAGCGAGTCGTGCATCCAGCCCATGTTCCACTTGAGCCCGAAGCCCAGGCCGCCGGTGTCCGTCGAGCGGGTGATGCCCGGCCACGACGTCGACTCCTCGGCGATGATGACGGCACCCGGCGTGCGCTTGTACGCCGTCGCGTTCGTCTCCTGCAGCAGCTGCACGGCTTCGAGGTTCTCCTGGCCGCCGAACTTGTTCGGCACCCATTCGCCGTCCTTGCGGGCGTAGTTGAGGTACAGCATCGAGGCGACACCGTCGACGCGCAGACCGTCGGCGTGGAACTCCTCGAGCCAGTACAGCGCGTTGGCGACGAGGAAGTTGCGCACCTGCGGGCGGCCGTAGTCGAAGATGTTCGAACCCCACTCGGGGTGCCAGCCCTTGCGCGGGTCCGGGTGCTCGTAGAGCGCCTGGCCGTCGAAACGGGCGAGCGCCCACTCGTCGGTGGCGAAGTGGCCGGGAACCCAGTCGAGGATGACGCCGATGCCCTCCTGATGGAGGCGGTCGACGAGGAACTTGAAGTCGTCCGGGTCGCCGAAGCGGCTGTTCGGCGCGTAGTAGCTCGTGACGTGATAGCCCCAGCTCGGCGGGTACGGGTGCTCCATCACGGGCATGAACTCGACGTGCGTGAAGCCCAGATCCTTGACGTAGTTGACGAGGTGCTCGGCCATCTCGCGGTAGCTGAGCCCCTGACGCCACGAACCGAGGTGCACCTCGTACGTCGACATCGGGCCGTGGTGCGCGTTCGTCTCGGCGCGCTTCGTCATCCACGCGTCGTCGTTCCACTCGTAGTGCGAGCTCGTCACCTTCGACGCCGTCGCGGGCGCCGTCTCCGCGAGGCGCGCCATCGGGTCGGCCTTCGCGCGACGCACGCCGTCGCTGCACAGGATCTCGAACTTGTACGCGGTGCCCTCGCGCACGTCGGGGACGAACAGCTCCCACACGCCCGACTCCCCGAGCGTGCGCATGCCGTGGCCGACACCGTCCCAGTGGTTGAAGTCGCCGACGACGCGCACGGCCTTGGCATTGGGCGCCCAGACGGCGAACGCGGTGCCCGTGACGTCACCCTTGATGCTCGGGTAGGTGCGCACGTGGGCGCCGAGGACGTTCCACAGCTCTTCGTGGCGCCCCTCGCCGATGAGGTGGAGGTCGATCTCGCCGAGGGTCGGCATGAAGCGGTACGGGTCGTCGCCGCGGTGCTCGCTGCGGTCGTCATACGTCGTGATGACGCGGTAGTCGGGCATGTACTCACCCGCAATCGCGCCGGCCCAGATGCCGTCGTGCTCGTGCGTGAGCTCGAGCACAGTCTCGCCCATGTCGATGACGACGCCACGCGCCATCGGGCGCACGACGCGGAACGTGATGACGCCGTTCTCGACATGCGCGCCGAGCACACGGTGCGGGTCACGGTGCTCACCGGCGACGACGGCGTCGAGTTCGCTCACCTCGACGCGCGACGGCGTGACGGCGGGCGAGGCGGCGCCGAGGGCGCTCGCGTCGGTGGTCGAAGCGTCGCTCGTCTCACCGGCGGCGCTCAGGCCACCGCCAGAACCCGCGTCGCTCGCGGCCGCCTCGGGCTTGTCTCCCGCAGCCGCGACGGTCGTGTCACCCGTCGCGGGTGCGCCCTGCGGCGCGACGAGCGGAGCGGCGCCGGAAGCGTCGGCATCCTGCGTCGAGACGAGGGGAGCGCCGTTCGTGTCGGACGGGCTCATCGAGGCAGGAGTAGGCGTCGTGCTGTCGTCGGAGGTCATGGTGCTCCTTTCCGCGGCGCCGGTGGGCGCGGCGTCGTCCTCGTCGGCGGGCGTCATCGTGGGCGCCTCGCCGTGGGTCGCGGACGAGTCGGTGGAGGTGGTGAGGATGCGGCCGACGGCGTCGGCGGGGATGCTCAGCCAGTCGGGGCGGTTGCGGGCCTCGTACGAGCACTCGTAGAGCGCTTTGTCGAGCACGAACAGGTCGAGCAGGTCGCGGTCGACGGCGCCGAGTTCGCTCTCGTAACCGGCGAGGAAGGCGTCCTGAGCGGCGCTGACCCACGCGCGGCGGTCGCCGCCGGCGCCGGCGATCTCGTTCTCGATCGTGCCACCGGCGTAGTCGAACGAACGCAGCATGCCCGCGACGTCGCGCACGGCGACGTCCGGTGCCGAGCGCTCCTCGAGCGGACGCAGTGGCTCGCCCTCGAAGTCGAGCAGGACCCACCCACGCCCGGGCACATCGAGCACCTGGCCGAGGTGGTAGTCGCCGTGGATGCGCTGGAAGCTCGGCCACTGCGCGCTGCGCCCGGCGTCGATGCGGTGGGCGATCTGCGTGGCGCGCTCCGCGAGCTGCGGCGCGTCGTTGAGGGCCGCTGCCGCTCGCTCGTGCATCTCGTCGACGAGGGCATCGACACGGTCGGTGTCGGCCTCGACGCTCGGCAGCACCTCGGCGAGGGTGCGGTGCACCTGCGCCGTCGTACGACCGAGTTCGCGGGCGCCGTCGGTGAAGTCACGGTTCTCGCGAGCCGCGTCGAGGGCCTCACGCCAGGCGTCCCGCACGTCGGGCATGAACTCCTGCGCGAACGCGAGGTCCGCGACGAGCTGCTCGCGAGAGTGACGCCCCTCCGTGTACGAACCACTGAGAGATGCCAGCAGCGCCGGCACGTGCGTGTTGCCCGCGCTCGTCAGGGCCCCCGTCACCTCGATGTCGGGGTTTGCGCCGACGTTGAGCACACGGAACAGCTTGGCGATGAGCTGCTCGCCGTCGTCGAGGGTGTAGATGATCGACGTGTTCGACTGCTCGCCACGCAGCACCGTGGCGCCGCGCATCGTGGCGAGATCGGCGCTCTGCGGACCGGGCCGGCCTGCGACGCTCATCTCGACGACACCGTCGCTGCGCTCGGCCTGCGTGCCGCCCGACGCCATCGTCGCGAGCAGGACGGCGGCGAACACCGGGTCGTGCGGGCCGTCGTAGACGTAGCGCGTGCCGAGCGCGGAGTGCTCGATCGTGCCGATGAAGGCGTGCTCCAGCTCCGGCGCGCGCTCACCACGGTAGGTGACGGGCACCTGGTAGGTGGTCTCGTGCTCGGCGTCGAGATCGCGCAGGAACAACACCTCGAGGCCGACCTCACCTGCCGGGTCCTCGAAGCGGAAGGCACTCACCTTGCGCAGGTGCGGCTCACGGCCCTTGGCCTGGAACCAGCGCTGCGTCGCCACCCACGGCGTGAGCAGTTCGAGCTTGCCGGGTGACAACGTGGCGCCGGAGTGGATCTCGGCGACCATCAGAGGTCCTTTCCCTCAGCGTCCGAGGTGGTGTCGTCCTTGAACTCGTCGAGCACCTCGGAGGCGTTGGCCTCCGGGGTACCGGTCGCGGCGGGCAGCGCGTCGTCGGCGCTGACGTCGGACTCGATCGCCAGCCAGTAGAAGCCGCGCGAACCGAGCATGACGGTGACCGTGCCGTCCTCACCGATCTGACCGAAGCCCTGACCGCCGAAGATGTCGGTGAGCTTCGCGCCGGCGAACTTGGCAGCGACCTGCACCCGGGCGCCCTGCGGGCGCGAGCTCAGGTTGTTGATGCACAGCAGGTGCTTCGTCGTCGTGTTCTCGGCCTTCGCGTCCTCGTCCGACATCGAGCGCGTGAACGCGAGGACGGCGTCGTTGTCGGCCGGGGCGACGACGAAGTCGCCCATGCCGAACGCGGGGTAGCGCGAACGCACCGAGAGCATGCCGCGCGTCCAGTGCAGCAACGACGCGCTCGAGGCCATCTGCGCCTCGACGTTGACGTTGTTGTGGTGGTACACGAGGCTCTGGATGACCGGCAGGTACAACTTGCCCGGGTCGGCCGTCGAAAAACCGGCGTTGCGATCCGGCGTCCACTGCATCGGCGTGCGCACAGCGTCACGGTCGTCGAGCCAGATGTTGTCGCCCATGCCGATCTCGTCGCCGTAGTACAGGCACGGCGAGCCGGGCAGCGACAGCAGCAGGGCGTTGATCAGCTCGATCTCGGCGCGACTGTTGTCGAGCAGCGGCGCGAGGCGACGACGGATACCGACGTTGGCGCGCATGCGCGGATCGGGGGAGTACCAGCCGTACATCGCGGCGCGCTCCTCCGGCGTCACCATCTCGAGCGTCAGCTCGTCGTGGTTGCGCAGGAAGGTGCCCCACTGGGTGCCCTTGGGGATCGGGGGCGTTTCGGCGAGGACGTCGATGATGGGCGTCGCCTTCTCCTCGCGCAGCGAGTAGTAGATGCGCGGCATGACGGGGAAGTGGAAGCACATGTGGCATTCCGGTTCTTCCTCGGTGCCGAAGTAGTCGACGACCTCGTGCGGCATCTGGTTGGCCTCGGCGAGCAGGACGCGGCCGGGGTACTCCTCGTCGACCATCCGGCGCAGTTCGACGAGGAACTCGTGCGTCTTCGGGTGGTTCTCGCCGTTGTGCCCCTCCTCCTCGAACAGGTACGGCACGGCGTCGAGGCGGAAGCCGTCGATGCCCATGTCCATCCAGTACCGAACGATGTCGAACATCTCCTCCTGCACGGCCGGGTTCTCGAAGTTGAGGTCCGGCTGGTGGGAGAAGAAGCGGTGCCAGAAGAACTGACGACGCACCGGGTCGAAGGTCCAGTTCGACTCCTCGGTGTCGACGAAGATGATGCGCGCGTCCTCGTACTTCTCGTCCGTGTCGGACCAGACGTAGTAGTCGCCGTACGGGCCTTCCGGGTCCTCTCGGCTCGCCTGGAACCACGCGTGCTGGTCGCTCGTGTGGTTCATGACGAAGTCGGTGATGACGCGGATGCCGCGCGCATGCGCCTGCGCGACGAGCTCCTGGAACTCGGGCAGCGTGCCGAAATCGGGCAGCACCTGCTTGTAGTCGGCGATGTCGTATCCACCGTCGCGCAGCGGCGAGGCGTAGAACGGCGGCAGCCACAGGCAGTCGACGCCAAGCCACTGCAGGTAGTCGAGTCGGGCCATGAGGCCCGAGAAGTCGCCGGATCCGTTGCCCGTCGAGTCGCTGAAACCGCGCACGAGGACTTCGTAGAACACGGCCTTACGGAACCACTGCGGGTCGTGCTTCAGACCCGGCTGGTGCAGACCAAGACCTTGCATGCTCAGAACTTCCTCACGTGGATGATGTGGACGTTTTCGGCGTCCGGCCCGAGCCGGACGAAGTTGTGCTCGCCCCAGTGCCAGGTGGCGTCGCTCAGCAGGTCGTGCGCGACGAACCCTTCGTCCCCGCGTAGTCCGAGCGCGCCCATGTCGAGGTGCACCCAGGTCTCGCGCGTCGCGTGCGGGTCTGTGTTGGCGATGACGATGACCGTGTCCTGGCCGCCGTTGGCGCCGTCACCGATGTCGCGGCTCTTGGAGAAGACGATGAAGTTCTCGTCGTCGACGCCGTGCCAGCGCAGGTTGCGCAGGTGCTCGAGCGCCGGGTGGGCGCGACGGATCTCGTTGAGCCGGCGCAGGTACCAGTCGATCGACTGGCCCTCCTTGGGCCCGCCGGGGGCGTAGTCGGCCCAGCGACGGTCCTTGAACTGGTACTTCTCGTTGTCGTTCTGCTCCTGGGCGCCGGGGCGCGCCACCGACTCCATGAGCTCGTACCCGGCGTAGATGCCGTAGGTCGGCACGAGCGTGGCAGCCAGCGCCGCGCGCAGCTTCCAGGCCGCCGGGCCGCCGTACTGCATGTACGGCGTGAGGATGTCGTGCGTCGTCGGCCAGAAGCTCGGACGCATGTAACTCGCCGTGTCGCCGATGAGTTCGTCGAGGTACTCGCGGATCTCCCACGGCTGGTGGCGCCAGGCGTAGTACGTGTAGCTCTGCTGGAAGCCGATGCGGCCGAGGTTGTGCATCATCGCGGGCTTCGTGAAGGCCTCCGCGAGCCAGATCACCTCGGGGTGGTCCTTCGCGACGTCGGCGATCAGCCACTGCCAGAACTCGACGGGCTTCGTGTGCGGGTTGTCGACGCGGAAGATCGTGATGCCGTGGTCGATCCACACCTGGATGACGCGACGCACCTCGGCGTAGATGCCGGCCGGGTCGTTGTCGAAGTTGAGCGGATAGATGTCCTGGTACTTCTTCGGGGGGTTCTCCGCGTAGGCGATCGTGCCGTCGCTGCGCGTGGTGAACCACTCCGGGTGCGAGGTGACCCAGGGGTGGTCGGGCGCGCACTGCAGCGCGATGTCGAGCGCCACCTCGAGGCCCAGTTCGTTCGCGCGGGCGACGAACGCGTCGAGGTCGTCGAAGTCACCGAGCGACGGCTCGATGGCGTCGTGACCGCCCTCCTTCGACCCGATGGCGTACGGCGAACCAGGATCCTCCGGGCCAGCCGTCAACGTGTTGTTCGGGCCCTTGCGGTTGACCTCGCCGATCGGGTGGATCGGGGTGAGGTAGACGACGTCGAAACCCATGTCGGCGACGGCGGGCAGACGCTCGGCGGCGGTGCGCAGCGTGCCCGAAACCCACTTCTGCGTCTCCTCGTCGAAGTGAGCACCCTCGGAGCGGGGGAAGAACTCGTACCACGCGCCCGTCAGCGCCAGCTTGCGCTCGACGAGCCAGGGGTAGTCGCGGCTGGGGGAGACGAAGTCGCGCAGCGGCAGCCGCTCGAGCACGTCCTTGACCTCGGCAGACGTGCCGGCCGCGAGACGCTCGTCGTCGCCGCGCGAGGTGTCGCGCAGGGTCGTGACGGCGTCGCGCAGGACGCGCTCGTCAGCATCGTCGTAGGTGTTGGTCGCACACGCGCGCTCGAGCACACGGGCGCCCTCTTCGAACATGACCTCGACGTCGACCCCCGCGGCGACCTTGATCGTCGCGTCGTGATCCCACGTCCCGTACGGGTCGCTCCAGCCCTCGACACGGAAGTGCCAGACGCCCTCGTGGTCGGCTTCGGCCTCGCCCGTCCACAGGTCGAGCCCCGGGTTCACGCACGTCATCGGGACGATCCGCTCGACGCCGTGCGGCGACGTCATGACGAGGGAGGCGTTGACGGCGTCGTGACCCTCGCGGAACACGGTGGCGCGCACCGTGAACGGCTCGTCGACGACCGACTTCGTCGGCAGGTTGCCGCAGTCGACGATCGGCATGACGTCGGTGACGGGGATGCGGCCGATGCCGCGCGGTGCGTCATCCGCGCGCGCGACGGTGGGTGCGTGCGCGTCCGGTTCGGGACGCTTCTCCTCGGTGTCGGGCGTGTAGCGGCCGGTCTCGGGCGAGGAACTCGCCGGGGTGGACGCGGCGGGTGCGCCCAGGTCGTCGTCACTGGCCGACGTGGCAGTGAGATCTGACGTCAGAGGCTCGGAGTCGGGGAACGGGGGCATCTCACCTGGCTGAGAAACTGTCACGTCCGTCACGCTACCCAATGCCACCGACAACCGCCTCCCGGCGGCGATTTCGTGGACAGTGACCCGCGCCGCGAGGTGACGGCGACTGCGTCGTAGGGCTGGTACTCATCGCCGGGACTACGATGTTCGGGTGTTTCTGCCGTTGACCGTCGCGCTGCTCGTGACGACGTGCGTCCTCGCCCTGCTGGCCCTCGTCGCCACCGTCCGCGGACGCCCGATCGACAACCCGATGTTCTACCTGACGATCGCCATCGAGGTTCTTCTCGTCATCCAGTTGATCGTCGGCATCGCGACGTCGGGTTCGGCGGATCCGCACATGAACGTCGGCGTCTTCATCGCCTATCTCGTCGGTCTGATCTTCGTGCTGCCCGTCGCCGGGTTCTGGGCCATCGCCGAACGCGAATCGCGCTGGGGTACAGCGGTGCTCCTCGTCGGCGCCGTCGGCCTCGCCGTCATGATCGGCCGTCTCATGCAACTGTGGAACGGACATGCCTGATGCCTGAACTCTCCTCGACGCCCACCGAATCGCGCGAGCAGGCCTCGCAGCCGGGGCGTTCCGACGCCTCGACGGTCGAAGGCGGCCAGGCCTCGCCGACCGGGCGCGTCAACACCGGGCCGGGGCGCATGCTCGTCGCCGTCTACGGGTTGTTCGCGCTCGCCGCGACGGGGCGCTCGATCATGCAGATCGCGCAGTCGTTCGACAAGGCGCCCGTGCCGTACCTGCTGTCGGCGCTCGCCGCCATAATCTACATCGTCGCGACGGTGGCGCTCGCGCGCGGCAACCACGCGTCCGTGCGCCTCGCACGGGCGACGATCACCTTCGAGCTCGCCGGAGTTCTCATCGTCGGACTGTGGAGTGTGCTGCAGCCCAGCGCCTTCCACGACAAGACGGTGTGGTCGCACTTCGGCCAGGGCTACGGCTTCGTCCCGCTCATCCTGCCGATCGTCGGCCTGTGGTGGCTGCGCCGCAACGCCACCCGCTGAACCTGCGCCATACCGGTCACGCTGCGTCCGCAGCCGCGTTCCGTGACGGACGAGCGCCCGCAGCCGAATCACTTGTTGCTCGTTGCGTCGTGCAGCGGCTGTGGCTGGCGTCGTCGTGACGACAGATAGGGGTTGTGGAGATTCGCGCTTCTGGGAGCGCGTTTCTCCTCGACCCTTTCCGGGAGCTCTGCCGCGACGGCGTGAGCACGAGCATCGACGGGCCGTCGACGGCGCACGTGTCACCGCTCGCGACGAACCGGCCCTCTGGCGGCGGCGACGGCTGCGCCGAATCCCACACGACGCTCCAGCCGCCCCCGTGCGGTGATGGTGGCAGCGTCACCGTCGCAGCGTCGAGCGCCCCGTGCAGGACGAGCAGCACCGACTCGTCGTCCGTGTCACCACCGTCGAACAACGCCTGCAGCGTGCGCGTCGAGGGGGACGTCCACTCGGCGTCACTCAGCCCGACCCCGGCCGCGGAGAACCAGCGCACGTCAGGCTCACCCACCGCGGCGCGGGAGCCGGGATAGAAATCGGGATGGCGCAGCACGCCGAAGCGGTGCCGCAGGGCGAGCAGGTGCCGCGTCGTCGCGAGCAGATCACGCTGGGCGGGGGAGTGATTCCAGTCAACCCAGCCGATCGGCGAATCCTGGCAATAGGCGTTGTTGTTGCCATGCTGCGTTCGAGCGAACTCGTCGCCTGCGGTCAGCATCGGCACGCCGGCCGACAGCAGCAACGTGCCGAGCATGTTGCGCATCGAGTGCAGTCGTCGGGCTGCAAGATCCGCTGCCACATCGCCCGCGCCACCCGAACCGCTCCCGGCAGCGGCGTCTGACGTCGGCTCACCACCCGACTCGTCGACCGCGTCACCCGGCCAACCCTCGACACCGTGATTCCACGACCGGTTGTCGCTCGTGCCGTCGCGGTTGTCTTCCCCGTTGGCCTCGTTGTGCTTCGTCTCATAGGCTGTCAGGTCGGCGAGCGTGAAACCGTCGTGCGCCGTGACGTAGTTGATCGACGCCTGCGGCCGGCGCAGCGGGCCGCCGAACAGATCCTGCGACCCGGTCAAACGCGTCGCGAGATCCGCCACCCCGCCGCCGGGGTGCTGCCCGCCGCCACCGTCGCCGCGTGATGCCGCCGCAAGGTCGGCGAGCCAGAAGTCACGCACCGTGTTGCGGAACCGGTCGTTCCACTCGGCGAAGCCGGCGGGAAACTGCCCTGTTCGCCACCCGTGGAGGCCGATGTCCCACGGCTCGGCGATCAGCGTCACCTGCGACAGCACCGGGTCTGCCTGCATCGCCATGAGCAGCGCCGCCCGCGGGTCGAAGTCATCACCGGGCGCCCGCCCGAGCGCGACGGCGAGGTCGAAGCGAAAACCGTCGACGTGATACTCGCTCACCCAGTGCCGCAGGGAATCGAGCACGAGGCGCATGACGGCGGGTTCGCGCACGTCGAGGGTGTTGCCGCAGCCGGTGATGTCGATGTCCTCGCCGTGCTCGCCGAGACGGTAGGCGGTCGCATTGTCGAGTCCGCGCAGCGACAACGTCGGGCCCTCGTGGCCGCCCTGCTCGCACGTGTGGTTGTAGACGACGTCGAGGATGACCTCGAGCCCCGCCGCGTGCAGCGACCTCACCATCGACTTGACCTCGTCGACGACCCCCTGCGCGTCGCTCGCATGGGCATACGCCGCGTGCGGCGCGAAGAAGCCGAGCGTGTTGTAACCCCAGTAGTTGTTCAGCCCGAGCTGGACGAGGTGCGGTTCGTCGACGAACGCATGCACCGGCAGCAGTTCGACGCTCGTCACGCCGAGATCGCGCAGGTACGTCGTCATCGACGCGTGCGCGAGCCCCGCGTAGGTGCCGCGCAGTTCTTCGGGGATGTCGGGATGCTGCGCCGTCAGACCCTTGACGTGCGCCTCGTAGAGAACGCGGTCGGCGTCACGCACCTGGGGGCGGGCGTCGCCGCCCCAGTCGAAATCGTGGCTGACGACGACGCCGCGCGGCACGAACGGCGCGGAATCGCGGTCATCCCGCACTCGGGCGTCGCCCGCGAACGCGTCGTCGACGACGTGCCCAAACACTTCGGGCCGCCACGTCATCTCGGCGCTGACGAAGCCCGCATAGGGGTCGAGCAGCAGCTTCGCGGGGTTGTGACGCAGGCCCGCCGCGGGCGCCCACGCTCCGTGCGCGCGGTACCCGTACGTCGTCCCGGGGCCGGCCGCCGGAACGATCGCCGCCCAATGGCCGCCGTCGAGGCGCATCATCGAAACGCGCGACTCGCCCGCCGGGGCATCCTGCGTGCCGAACAGGCACAGTTCGACTGCGCTCGCGTGGGCCGCGACGACGCAGAAGATCGCGCCGTCCCGCTCGAGCGTGACGCCCGGACGAGGGGTGCGGACGAAGACTCGTTGCGGGTCGGCCATGCGAACCAGGATAAGAGTCGGTAGGTTGGCCACATGACTGATCCCACAGCTCTGCCCAACTTCGGCCAGCCCGCTCCGGCGCCCGGCACGGGCGCCGGCGACACCTCCGGCGCGGCCTCCCTCACGGACAAGATCGTCGGCATCCTCGGCGGTTTCGGTTTCAACCCGCAGATCGACTCCGACGGCGACATCATGTACTCCGTCGAGGACCAGAACCTCTTCGTGCGCGTCATGGAGGGTGAGATCGCTCTGATTCGGCTGTTCGGTCAGTGGCAGATCACGGACGACATAACGTCCGACCTGACCAAGCGCCTCAACGCGGCCAACGACGTCACCCTCAGCCTCAACATCGTCAAGGTCGGCATCGCGCGCGACATGGTCGTCGTCTCCGGCGAACACCTCGTGACGCCGGATCTCGACCTCGAGATGGTGCTGCCGTCGACGACGCAGATGATCCTGCAGGCGACGCAGTTGTGGCACCAGAGCGCCAGCTCCGACGGCCCGCACGCGGCCGAGGGCGGCGTCCCCGCGTTCGCGCAGCCCGGCGAGGGTGACGCGCCCGCCGGCGGGCAGGCCTGAGCCATGGCTGAGCAGGTCGCCTACGGCCAGTGGGTCAAGCTGGATGTGACGGACGGTGTCGCCACCATCCGCATCGATCGACCCAAGATGAACCCGCTCGACGCGGAGATCCAGGATTCGCTCGCGCGTGTCGCGGCCGACCTGCTCGACGACGCCGACGTGCGCGCCGCCATCATCACCGGTGGAGACAAGGTGTTCGCGGCTGGCGCCGACATCAAGGAGATGCAGCAGCTCGACTACGTCGACATGGTCGAACGTGGCACGAAGCTGCAGAACGCGTTCCGCGCGCTCGCCGAGCTGCCGTTCCCGACGGTCGCCGCCATCGAGGGGTACGCCCTCGGCGGCGGCTGCGAACTCGCCATGACGGCGGACTTCCGCATCGCCGCGAACGACGCGACGCTCGGCCAGCCCGAGATTCTGCTCGGCGTCATCCCGGGTGCGGGCGGCACGCAGCGGCTCGCTCGTCTCGTCGGGCCGTCGAAGGCGAAGGACATCGTCTTCTCCGGTCGCTTCGTCAAGGCTGACGAGGCGCTGGAGATCGGTCTCGTCGACGAACTCGTCGAGCCCGGCACGACGTACGAGGCGGCGCTCGCGAAGGTCAAGCCGTTCGTCAACGGCCCGCCTGTCGCCCTGCGCGCCGCGAAGGAGGCCATCAACCGTGGCCTCGACGGCGACCTCGCGACGGGGCTCGCCATCGAGTCGCAGCTGTTCACCGGCCTGTTCGCCACGAAGGACCGCGAGATCGGCATGCGTTCGTTCGTCGAGCAGGGGCCGGGCAAGGCGCAGTTCGAAGGCCGCTGAGCATGATCAAGCAGTGGAAGGTCGAACCCGATTGGCAGGAGCCGTTCCTCGCGGCTCTCGCCGATCGGGGCGCGACCCCCGCGCAGCGTGACGACGCCCTCGGCGACGTCGACGACGCCTGCATCCGCCAGAACAAGACGGCACGCGAGATCTTCGGAGATCCCGTCGCCTACGGAAAGGACTACCCCGTGTCATCGCCCTTGACCGCCCGCGAGGCGGGCCAGGCGCGCACGCGCGCCATCGTGCTGGCCCTGGCCGGGCTCGTCGGCATGTTCTTCGCCCTGCTGGGCTGGACCGGCATGGTGCGCGACGTCGACAAGGTGTGGGGCGCGAACCCCACGATCTGGTTCGTCGTCGGCCTCGTCATCGCGATCGCGGCCGCGATCGTCGACACGCTCCTCGGCCGCAAGGCCGACTTCACACAGGGGGAGACGGGTGCCGCCTCGACTCTCGTCAACCGTCTGCTGCCCTGGATCATCGTCGCGCTGACGTTGATCGGTCTGCTCGTCGTCAAGCTGACGCACGGCTGATTCACTTCCTCACATCCACGATCCGTGCGAGGGCTCGACGCCGACGTTACCGACGGGTAACGTAATCTCGGACGGACAAGCTCCTACGAAAAGGACGGTAGACGCATGAACATCGTCGTCTGTGTCAAGCACGTGCCCGACGCCCAGGGCGAGCGCGGCTTCTCCGAGGACAACACCACCGACCGCGAGAACGTCGACGGCCTCCTGTCGGAGCTCGACGAGTACGCGGTCGAAGAAGCACTCAAGATCGTCGAGTCCGAAGGCGGCGAGGTGACGGCGCTGACCGTCGGCCCCGCCGACGCAGCCGAAGCAGTCAAGAAGGCGCTGCAGATGGGCGCCGACAAGGGCATCCACATCAGCGACGACGCCATCGCCGGCTCCGACGCCCTCGCGACGTCGCTCGTCATCGCCGAGGCCGTCAAGAAGGTCGGCCAGCCCGACATCGTGATGTTCGGTCTCGCCTCGACCGACGGCGGCATGAGTGTCATCCCGGCCATGGTCGCCGAGCGCCTCGGCCTGCCGCAGCTCACGCAGGTCTCGACCCTCGAGGTCTCCGGCGCTCAGGCGACGGGTCGTCGTGACTCCGACGTCGCGTCCGAGACGGTCGTCGCGTCGCTGCCGGCCGTCGTGTCGGTGACCGACCAGATCAACGAGCCGCGCTACCCGTCCTTCAAGGGCATCATGGCGGCCAAGAAGAAGCCGGTCGAGGAGATGAGCCTCGCCGACCTCGGTGTCGACGCCGGCCAGGTCGGTCTCGACGCCGCGGCCACCAAGGTGCTCGACACGACGAAGCGCCCCCCGCGCGAGCAGGGCCAGATCGTCACCGACGAGGGCGACGGCGGCACGAAGCTCGTCGAGTTCCTCTCCGGCGCCAAGCTCATCTGATCGCCACCGACACTTTCTGACTGAGGAGAAACACACCATGGCTGAAGTTCTCGTCCTGGTCGACCACGTCGATGGCCAGGTCCGCAAGGTCACCGCTGAGTTGCTGACGCTCGCGCGCAGCCTCGGCACGCCGTCCGCCGTCTTCGTCGGTTCGAACGTCGACGCCGCACGCCCGCGTCTCGCGCAGTTCGGCGCCGAGAAGGTCTACGTCATCGACTCCGCCGAGGTCGACGGTCACCCGGCCCCGCTCGCCGAGGCGCTCGCCGCCGTCGTCGAGCAGGCCTCGCCGGCCGCCGTTCTGCTGCCCTCGTCGGGCACGAACAACGAGGCCGCGGCGCGCCTCGCCGTCAAGACCAACTCGGGTCTGACGACGGACGCCGTCAACGTCGAGGCCGGCGACGGTGGTGCGCCGGTGACGACGCAGTCCGTGTTCGCCGGTTCCTGGACGCTCAAGGCACAGGCCACGACGCCGATGTCGATCATCACGGTGAAGCCGAACTCGGCGACGCCGCAGGCGTCGCAGTCGCAGGCTGCTCCGGTCGCCGTCACCGTGTCTGTCTCGGACGCGGCGAAGAGCGCCCAGATCACCGACCGCAAGGAGAAGCAGAAGTCGGGTCGTCCCGAGCTCAGCGAGGCGCGCATCGTCGTCTCCGGTGGTCGCGGCACGAACGGTGACTTCTCGCCCGTCGAGGCGTTCGCCGACTCGCTCGGTGCGGCTGTCGGTGCCTCGCGCGCCGCCGTCGACGCTGGCTGGTACCCGCACACCAACCAGGTCGGCCAGACGGGCAAGCAGGTCTCGCCGCAGCTGTACGTCGCCGCCGGCATCTCCGGTGCCATCCAGCACCGCGCCGGTATGCAGACGTCCAAGACGATCGTCGCCGTCAACAAGGACGAGGAGGCGCCGATCTTCGAGCTCGTCGACTTCGGCGTCGTCGGCGACCTGTTTAACGTGCTGCCGCAGGCCACCGAGGCCGTCGCGAAGGCCAAGAACTGACCTGACGCACCTCTCACGCCTCGAAGGCGCCCGGCTTCCCATCAGGGAGGCCGGGCGCCTTCGTCATACCAACCGTTGCCCGCGAGCCGTTTGGTCCGTCCTGGGCCGCCGGTGCGGCATCATCCGGTGGGTTGCTGATCGCTGTTGGGACATGATCCACCTTCGTCGCCGAAGGAGTACTCGCTGGTCGTCGCTGCATCTTCCAGAACGCGAGGCGCCTGATCGTCGACACGTGCGACCACGGGGGGTGTCCCTATGGTCTTCGTCAAGCGGCGATCGGTGTGACGGGGCGGCCTGGTTGGTAGGTCGTGCCGTCGCGCAGCATGGCGTACAAGACGTCGCAGCGGCGACGCGCGAGGCAGATCAGGGCGGCGTTGTGGCGTTTACCTTCAGCTCGTTTGCGGTCGTAGTACGCGCGTGAGGCGGGGTCTTTGAGCGCTGCGAACGCGGCGAGGAAGAACGCTCGTTTGAGGTTCTTGTTGACCGACCTACTGGGATGCTCACCGCGGATCGAGGTGCCCGAGCGGCGCGTGACGGGCGCAAGCCCGGCGTAGGCCGCCAAGTGCCCTGGTGTGGCGAAAGAGGAGGCGTCGCCGACTTCGAGCAGGATGCGCGCACCGGTCCTGACACCCACGCCGGGCATGGACGTCAGGACCTGGGCAAGAGGGTGCGCATCGAGCATTTCCTCCACCTGCGTCGCTGCCTCCGCGCGCTGCGCGAGCAGGCGGGCGAGTTGATCGGCGAGTTTCGGTAGGACGAGGTCAGCAGCCCGCGTGCCCGGCACCGTGACTGTTTGCTCGTCCAAGGCAGTCATGATCGCGTCGACGAACGCTTCGTGCTTGCGGGGCGCGCGGGGCTTCGCGACCGCGAGCAGGCGTCGGCGTCCGGCGGTGCGCAAGCCACTGGGCCCACCGAAGCGGGACAGCAACTCAAGGACCGCCGGGTGGTGCAGGCTCCCGCCGATCGCGCGTTCCAGGGCGGGGTGGATCTGGGTCAGCAGGCCGTGGACGCGGTTGGTGACGCGAGTGGTTTCGGCAGCGAGGTCGTCGTCGAACCCGACGATCACTTCGAGGTCGGCCAGCGCGTCGTCACCGACGTCGACACGGCGTAGCGCGTGGGGCAGGGTGCGTGCGGCATCAGCGATGACGTACGCGTCGCGGGCGTCAGTTTTCGCGTTGCCGGGGTGTAGGTCGGCGATTCGGCGCATCGCAAGGCCGGGCAGGTAGGCGACCTGAATATTCATCGAACGGGCGACGGCCACGGGGCGCGCACCGATCGAGGCGGGCTGGTCGACGACGACGAGGACGTCACCGTGCACACTGAGGTCAGTGAGTAGGTCACGGATGCGTTGCTCGTCTTGCGGCAGCGTCTTGTCGTGCAGTCGTTTTCCTGCTGGATCGAGGGCGCAGGCGTGGTGGTGTTCTTTGCCGACGTCGAGGCCGAGGTAGACCGCGTAGGTGCGCTCGGGTAGCCCGTCCATCAGGGCCCTCCTTCGAGGAGGTGCACGGTGTTCAACCCGTGCTGGCCGCGTGGCGGGCGAGGGGTGCCGGCAGCCACGTTACGAAGAGACCTTCATGCTTGAGGCCGTGTCCCTATGACCGGTCATCCGACGCCACCAGCGCCCTGCCGGCTTCACCCCCCCCGGATCATGCGTGCGACAGGGGCAGTCAGTCATACCGGGCCTAGCGGCCAGCATCCCCATCATCGGGGACACGAAGAAGGTAACGGGGCGTCGAGCGTTGCCTCATCCTTGCCGGGGTCTGCCTCGCGCGGCGGGGGTCCGACGACCAGCGATCCGTGCTTGGCTGCCGGCCGCGAGAACTGGCTAACTCATAGAGCCAACTCTGTAGAGTTGTACGTGTAGGCTCAAGGATGTCAACTCGCCAGAGTTGACATCCTTGTAAACCCTGGGAGAGCATCATGCAACTCATTGAAATGCAGTCCATCGAGTCCGCGTCGACCGTCGAGGCGCTAAAGGGCCCCCCGAGCAAGACCTGTTTCTCGCTGATCAGTTCGTTTCTGATCGAGACCGAGTCGGATCACTGATTCGTAGCGCCCCGCCGCTCAGGCATCGGCTGCCGGAGCGGCGGGGCTCGCGTCGCGGGGTGGGGTATCATGTGGAACTACTGGGGCAGTTCCGAGGGGCTGCCGGCTTCGGGTTGGAAGATACATGTTTCGTTGCAACCGCAGGAGCTGATGAATGGGCTCGAAGCGGTCAAGATGGTTGCGCGAAACCATGGGACGCCGTGTAAGACTCTGAAATCCGTCGCTCACTTCTACGGGCAGAACGGTCAGCATGCTCCACGTCTTGGGGGGGGGGAAGTGTGCCGCGGTCTACCCGCGTGACCTTGAAACCTTCGATGCTATCGTCGATAACCTTCAAAGGGCGCTTTCCCCCTATGCGTCGGGCGCGCGAATTTTGACGGATTTCCGTCTTGGAAATTCCCCGATCCACTGTCGCTATGGAGCTTTTAGGTCCTTATTTCGAGTGGATCCCGGAACGTGGCGACTCGAGCCGTACATGACACGTCCGGATGGCGCTGAGATTCGTGATGTCCGAACCTTCGGTGGCGGTTTCGTCCCCAGCGGAGACCGGCCATCGTGGGTGCCCGGTCTGGAACCGTCGTACGACCTCCCCTACGCGGTAGAGGGGGCTATTCAGCATTCTCTCGCTGGGGGTGTTTATGTTGTGCGTTCCACGGACGGACAGCGCCTTGTTTTGAAGGAGGGGCGCCGCTGGGCTGGCTTTGATGATCTGGGGCGCGACGGCTACGAGCGCTTGCGTGCGGAAAGAGACGCGCTCAATGTGGTGGAGGGGTTAGGTATTTTTCCTCGCGTGGTCTCCTACCACGACTACCTGGATCATGCCTTCCTGGCCATGGAGTATGTTGAAGGTGAACTTCTCAACGACCTCATAGGGTGGGGGCTTGACGACTTCTGGAACGGAGCGGGGGCAACGTACGCCGACTGGGCAGATCAGGTGTGTGGCCAGGTCGCAAATTCCTTGAAGTTACTTGACTCTAGGGGTTTCTCCTATCTGGATGTCCATCCGAGAAACATCATCATCAGCCCCTCGGGCCTACGCTTCGTTGATGCGGGGTCTCTCTGTCCGATGAGTGCAGAGCCAAGCCTAACGCTGGGGATAGGCCTGGCTTCCGACTTTAGATCTTCTGAAGGGTGTCATCCGTCTACCTGGAGGGTTGTCTCGGTCGATCGCTTGCGCAGATTTTTGCTGGCGCCGGCGACCGCTCGATTCCCTCTGGGCCCTAACGTGGACGCCTACCTCAGGGAGTTATCGTGTACGCCCGAGGTGTCCTCCCGGCTCGATCGTTTCAAGATTGGATCGCCAGATAGTTCGGTAGAAGCTGACAAGCAGGGTCGGTCGGGTGGTTTGCTGATGATTGAGTCAGAGTTAAAGCGTGACCTTTCGGGCGTCGATTCGTTATCGCATGTCGGGTTGCGCTTGATTCACTCATGGTTGGCGTGCGATCCCTGGGAGCCGGTTGCTGGCACAGACTGTCACAGTCACGAGGCGGGCCCAGGTCTGGATGGAGGTTGGTCCTCTTTCCTGCTTGAGGCGCTGCTTGCCCGAAACGTGTGCAGCGTCAATCTGGCATTGCGCTCAATAGAGGAGTTTCTATCGCCGAATCGTCGCTTGGTGACCAATTTCGCGGAAGGCGTGACGGGAATTATCTTCTCCCTTAACTTGGTGCGCGATAGTATATCTGACGAAATTTCCCTTCGGACGGTTGATCGCTTGTTGTCGCGGTGTGCTTTTCTGCTAAGCGACAACTGGGTCGATCTGATCGAGGCTCAGGGTGAAGAGAAGATTGTCTGCTCTCTACTTCCGGCAATCCCACCGATCGTTGGCCGGCTCGAGGATGATGTTTTGGACGCCTGTACGCGCCACGTCTCGCGTCGCTTGACTATGTTGAATGTGAGTCAAGACTCACTCCCATCTATCGCTCAGGCAGATGCGCGCAGTCCTCATCTCGTCGAGGGAGCTGCTGGCCTCCTTCTTGCCGCCAAAGCTCTTGAGGTGGGCGGGCGCCGCGTGAGTCACGGTCTGGATATGTTCCGAAATCGTCTTTCTCGACCCGTTTACAGTCACAGTCTCGGGTGGCACGCCGGCTTGGCGGGTTTGCTGAGAACTCTCGATGCGTCGAGCGCGCAGGCGTGGCTCGCCGCCAACCGCGCGCAGCTGGGCCGCCGCTTGGATTTGGGAACGTCCTCCCCTGCGCATACGGCTCGCGGAGTATGGGGGGCTGAGCATGGGCTTGGCGCCCTCGACCTGTCGCTGAGAAGACTGTCGATCGATGTCTGCAAAAGTGTCCTCGGGGAAGCTGTTCTATGACGATTACCAAAGGTCGGTCTGCTTTTTCCCTGTGGTTCGCGGGCGAGACCGTGTCGCAGCTGGGCACGTCTTTGGCGATGCTTGGCTGGACGCTCCTCGCCTACTCCGTGACGCACGACGTCAGGGCCGCGGCGCTGGTGGGTGCATTGCGCACCGCCACTCAGATCGTCACCGTGCTACCGGGCGGGCTGATCTCGGATCGCCTTGACCGTCGCAGCCTGCTCCTCCTCGACGCCGGGGTAGAGGTGCTCCTCTACGGCGTGCTCGCTGCCTTCATCGTCACCGACGTGCTGAGTCTCGGGCTGCTCGCAGCGCTGGCCGTCATCCAAGGCGCGTGCAGTGGGGCACTGGGCTCGGTGCGCCACACCGTTCTGCCTGACCTCGTCGAGGAGGATGAATTAGGAGAGGCCGTCGCGCGCATGCAGACGAGGGACGCGGTGATCGCCACCCTCGGCCCGCCCCTCGGTGGTGTGCTCTACGGCATCGCGCCGGTAGTGCCGTTCATGTCCAACGTGGTGCTCTCGGCAATGGAGTGGGCATTCACGACGCGCTTGCCGCGCCGCCTCGGCACACTCGACCGCGAGCGGCCCACCGAGCCTCTGCATGCCGCGCTGTTCGCAGGGTTCGGGTGGCTGCGTCGTTCGCGCGCGGCCCAGACGCTCCTGCTACTCGGGCTCATCGGGAACTGCGCGGTCATCTCACTCGCCATCGGGCTCAACCTGCACCTGCAGGCAACGGGGCAGGGCGCCTGGCGTGTGGGTGTGGTGGACGGCGTCGCAGGAATTGGCCTCGTGCTCGGCGGAATGCTCGCCCAGCGGGTCATCGGCCGGTGGTCGGCTCGTGCGCTCATCACGGCCGCGATGCTCACGATGGCGGTGCTCGTCGCCGTCCTCGCCGTCGCGCACAGCTTTGCGTGGATGGTGGGCCTCACCCTCCTGCTCTTCGTGCCCGTACCCACCGTCGCGGTGGCGGGGCAGCCCTACCTGCTCGGTCTCATCCCCGACGAACTGCGTGGACGCGTGCTGACGGCGGCAGGCCTCGCCTCCCTCGTGTTCAGCGCGGGCGCACAGGCCTTGGCCGGTCTCGTGCTCGGCTCGGCCGGTTTCGCGGCGCTCGCCTGGGGCGTGGCCGTCCTGCTACTGCTCGCGGCCGCCGTGGGGGCGTTCTCGGCGGAGGTGCGCGCCATCCCGGGACCCGGTGCCGAGAGCGCGGAGTGATGACGGCGCGGCGTCACCACCCGGGCCAGCCTGCGGGCGTGACCCACAGGTGAGCGCCGACGATCTCCCGACCGACGCCGAGGGCATTGCGCAGCGAGGGTTGGTTGTCGGGGTGGATCGTGCCCCACAAGACGTCGCCGTCGGCGGCCGGCAGCATCTCGAAGAGGTGCTGCATCGCAGCGGGGGCGAGCTTTTGGCCGCGGTGCGGCGCGTCGATGACGTTCTCGGCGACGGTGAATCCCGTCATGCCATGGGCGTTCCAGCGAAAGGCGGCGATGATCCCGACGAGTCGGCCGGCGAGGTGGATGCCGAAGAGCGTTCCCGCCGCGGCGTGTTCGTCGAATTCCTCCGGGGTCTGGGGCGTGGACCACAGACGCGTCTCGGGGTTCTGTTCCGCCAGATCGTCGTGGACCCGCTCCGCGAGCCGCGACGCCGCCGATGCCGAGATGGGCGCGAGGGTCACGTCGTCGAACCTCGTGCTCCGAGGACGCTCTCGCAACTCGCGAATGAGACCGGCCACGAGGTAGGTGTCCACCTCTGTCTGAAACCCGAAGGCTTCAAGGGAAACGCGCGCCGAGTCCGGCGACGACGTGAAGACCTGGAGCCTCCCGGGCGCGAACGGGGCGTAGGCCCGCGCGATCTCGTCGGCCATGGCGTGCCAGTGATCGCCCGACGACGCGTCGCCGGCGTCGTGCGCCGCGATCTCCACGAACGGCTTGGTGAGGTCGCGACCTCGAAACCGGATCCCGGTGACGGCCCAGCCACCGCAGGGCAGGGTGAGGAGGCGATTGGCCCAGTCGACGGCACCGGGCACGTCGATGTCGGCGACGCCGTCGCGGTAGGCGGCACCGAACTCCTCGTCGCCGACCCACTCGGCACCTTCGGCGAGGTGGGACCGCATGTTCGTGGCCAGCGTCGGTTCGTCGTACCAGTCGCGCAATCGGGGGTGGACGTCGCGCAGGGCAGCGGTCGTGATGGCGTCGTGGAGGCCGACTGAGGATTCAGGTGAGGTGGTCATCGCCGTCAGTGTGACCCGTGAGGTCCGCCGCATGCATCCGAATTTCCAGGGACCACACCGGGCCTGCGCGCCAGGCGTTCACCAGGCTCATCGGGCGCGACATGGCGCTGTCGGCGGGCGGGACTAAGCTTGGCGGGTGCCGAATCGCGTGTATCTCGACCATGCTGCCACCTCGCCGATCCACCCCGAGGTGATCGACGCGATGGCGAAACAGATGGCAATCGTGGGCAATGCGTCCAGCCTGCACACCAGTGGCCGCAATGCGCGCGGCGTCGTCGAGGAGTCGCGCGAGCGGATCGCAGCGGCTCTGGGGGCGCGTCCGTCGGAGGTCATCTTCACCTCCGGCGGCACCGAGAGCGACAACATGGCCATCAAGGGCACCTACCGCGCGACGCGCCGCATCGATGACGCGCGGCGCCGGCTCGTCGTCAGTGGCATCGAGCACCACGCCGTCCTCGACGCCGTCGAGGCGCTCGTCGCGCACGAGGGTGCGGCCGTCACCTGGGTCGAACCCACGAGCGACGGTGTCATCACGGCAGCAGCCGTCCGTGCCGCGATCGAGGCTGACGGTGGGCCGCGGACCGTCGCGCTCGTCAGCGTCATGTGGGCGAACAACGAGGTCGGCACCGTGCAGCCCATCGCCGAGATCGGTGCCGTCTGCGCGGAGTTCGCGATCCCGTTCCACACCGACGCGGTGCAGGCGATCGGCCACGTCGACGTCGACTTCGCCGCATCGAACACGACGATGCTCGCGCTCACCGGCCACAAGCTCGGCGGGCCGCAAGGCGTCGGAGCGCTGCTGCTCGCCCGCGACGCGAAGCTCGACCCGCTGACCCACGGCGGCGGCCAGGAGCGTCAGGTGCGCAGCGGAACGCTCGACGTCGCCGGCATCCGGGGCTTGGCCGTCGCCGTCGAACTCGCCTGTGCCGCACGCGAAGATGAGGCCGTGCGTCTCGTCGGCCTGCGTGACGCCCTCATCGACGGCGCCCTCGCGCTCGACCTCGGTATCGAGATCAGCGGCGCCTGGACGCGCGGCGACAGCACGTCACGGCTCCCCGGCAACGCCCACCTGCGTGTTCCCGGTTGTGACGGCGACTCGATGCTCTACCTGCTCGACGCCGCGGGCGTCGAGTGCTCGACGGGCTCGGCGTGCCAGGCCGGCGTGCCGCGTCCCAGCCACGTCCTGCTCGCCATGGGCATCCCCGAGGAACGAGCGCGCGGCGCATTGCGCCTCACCCTCGGGCATACCTCGACGCAGGCCGACGTTGACGCCTTCCTGGAGGCGCTGCCGGCCGTCGCCGAACGCGCCCGCAGAGCCCAGGAAGCTACCAGGAAGGTGTCGTGATGCGCGTCGTCGCCGCGATGAGCGGTGGAGTCGATTCCGCCGTGGCCGCCTCGCGCATGCTCGAGGCGGGCCACGACGTCGTCGGGGTCCACCTCGCGTTGTCCCAGTCCGCTGCCACGCTGCGCGAGAGCGCTCGCGGCTGCTGCACGATCGAGGACGCCGGTGACGCGCGCCGCGTCGCTGATCGCCTCGGCATCCCGTTCTACGTGTGGGACATGGCCGAGCGGTTCAAGGCCGATGTCGTCGAGGATTTCGTCGCCGAGTACGAAGCCGGACGTACCCCCAACCCGTGTCTGCGCTGCAACGAGAAGATCAAGTTCGCGGCGCTGCTCGACAAGGCGCTCGCGCTCGGTTTCGACGCCGTCGCGACCGGTCACTATGCGCAGATCGTCGAGGGCCCGAACGGCAAGGAGCTGCATCGGGCCGTCGACATGGCGAAGGACCAGTCGTACGTCCTCGGGGTGCTCGACGCCGAGCAGCTCGCGCACTCGTTCTTCCCGCTCGGCGACACGACGAAGCCGCAGATTCGTGAGGAGGCCGCGGCCAAGGGCTTCTACGTGGCGAACAAGCCCGACAGCCACGACATCTGCTTCATCGCCGACGGCGACACCAAGGCGTGGCTGACGAAGCGGCTCGGTGAGAAGCCCGGCGACATCGTCGACACCGACGGTGAGGTCGTCGGCCGGCACGAGGGCGCGTACGCGTACACCGTCGGTCAGCGTCGCGGGCTCGGACTCAAGGTGCCGCGCGACGACCACGCGAAGCGGTACGTCGTCGACGTCCAGCCGAAGACGAACACCGTCGTCGTCGGAACGGCCGATCTGCTCGGCGTCGACGTCATCGAAGGCTCGCACGCCCGCTGGCCCGGCCCGCCGCCCGTCGGTGAGGTGCGGCTCGGCGCGCAGCTTCGGGCGCACGGCGAGGAGTTTCCTGCGACCGTGACCGCTGACGATGACCGCGTCGTCGTGCGGCTCGACGCGCGCACACGCGGCGTGGCGCCGGGGCAGTCGGTCGTGCTGTACGAGGGCACGCGCGTCGTCGGGTCGGCGACGATCACCGCTACGTCACGTGCGCCGCGTCAGTCGAGTTCTGTTGTTACGGTGGGAGATTCGACGACAAGCTCTGACGGTTCCCCGAGCGTCGGGGGCGAGTGAGTAGGCCGTGGCAGATCTTCTCGGGCCTCGCACGAGCGGCGTCGGTTCGCTGCCCGACGTCGGGTCGCGCGACGCCGTGCGGCAGGTGCGCGACCTGCTCGTCGGGGATGTTCCCGACGGCTTCGGCATCCCGTACGTTCCCGAGCAACCGGCGCGTGGGCCGGGCGCCGACATGATCGGCCGAGCTGCCGACCTGCTCGTCGAGATGCCGGTCGACCTGCAGCCTAGTGGCTGGCGCCTCACGCCCCCGGGCTCGGCTCGCGGGCGCGACCTGCGCCGCGCTCAAGGGTTCTTGCAACAGGATCTCGACGAGGTCGCCGAGGCCTACGACGGCTATGTCGGACCGCTCAAGACGCAGGTGTGCGGTCCGTGGACGCTGGCCGCGTCGCTGTGGTTGCCCCGCGGGGAACGCGTCGTCAGCGACGCCGGGGCGTCGCGAGATCTGGCACAGTCGCTGGCCGCGGGCGCCGTCGGCCACGTCGAGCACCTGCGACGTCTCGTGCCCGGCGCCGACGTCGTCGTCCAGCTCGACGAACCGAGCCTGCCCGCCGTGCTCGCCGGCTCGATTCGCTCGCTGTCCGGCATGCGCCGGCTGCATCCCGTCGACGAGGGGCGGGCCGGTGAGGTTCTGCGCGACGTCGTCGACGCGGTCAGGGCGAGCGGGGCGAGCGTGACGGCGCACTGCTGCGCGCCCGACGCGCCGATCGCGCTCCTGCGTCGCGCGGGCCTCGACGGTGTCGCGCTCGACACGTCGCTCGTCGCCGAGCCCCAGTTCGACGCCCTGGGTGAGGCGATCGACGGCGGGATGACGCTGTGGGCCGGGCTCGTGCCAACCACGTCGACCGAGCGTCACCCGCGCGCCCACGTCGAACGGTTCCTCGCGATGTGGAACCGCATCGGATTCGGGGCTGCGGAGTTCGACCGCCTCGTCGTCACCCCCGCGTGTGGTCTGGCGACGCTGCCGCCCAAGGACGCCCTTCGCATTCAGCGCCTCGCGATCGAAGCGGCCACGATGCTGCGAGAAAGCGTCGGCTGACGTCGTCGACGCATCTGGTGCCATAGCTCGTCCTGCCGACGAGAGCGTCGAACCTGACGCAAGCAGCACACCGGCCTCGCGTGGCCTCAGCCGCGGAATTCCGGGGTTGTCGTGCCGGTGGTGCAGGATGGAGCACGTGAGCGAGACGACGCCCAGGAAGGGCCGCCAGGCGAAGGCGGACACGCTGCGCACCGACGTACCCGACGCGGTGCGCCACCGCGCTGCGGAACTGACCGAGCAGATCGACGGCCACCAGTTCGCGTACTACGTGAAGGATGCGCCCACGATCAGCGATGGCGAGTACGACGAGTTGTTGCGCGAACTGCAGGGCGTCGAGGAGAGCTACCCCGAGCTGCGTTCGCCGGAGTCGCCGACGCAGCGAGTGGGGGGCACGTACTCGACGGAGTTCACGGCCGTCGACCACGTCGAGCGCATGCTGAGCCTCGACAACGCGTTCAGCCCGGAGGAACTCGCGGAATGGGGCGACCGCGTCGTGCGCGAGGCCAACACGAGCTTCCACTACCTGTGCGAGCTGAAGATCGACGGGCTCGCCATCAACCTGCTCTACGAGAACGGCAAGCTCGTGCGCGGCGTGACGCGCGGCGACGGGCGCACGGGCGAGGACGTCACGCTCAACGTCCGCACGATCCAGGGCATCCCGCTCGAACTGCACGGCGACGACCTACCTCAGCTCGTCGAGATCCGCGGTGAGGTGTTCTTCCCGGTCAAGGAGTTCGAGGCGCTCAACGCCTCACTCGTCGAAGAAGGCAAGTCGCCGTTCGCCAACCCGCGCAACGCGGCGGCGGGCTCGCTGCGACAGAAGGACCCGGCGAAGACGGCCAAGCGGCCGCTGCGGATGCTGGTCCACGGCATCGGTGCGCGCACCGGGTTCGACATCACCCGCCAGAGCGAGGCCTATGAACTGCTCGCCGACTGGGGGCTGCCGACGTCGCCCTACGCCAAGGTCCTCGACACGATGGACGAGGTGCAGAAGTTCGTCGCCCACTACGGGGAGCACCGGCACTCCGTCACGCACGAGATCGACGGTGTCGTCGTCAAGGTCGACGAGATCGCGGTGCAGCGCGCCCTCGGCGCGACGTCACGCGCGCCCCGCTGGGCCATCGCCTACAAGTACCCGCCCGAAGAGGTCAACACGAAGCTGCTCGACATCGAGGTCAACGTCGGACGCACCGGCCGCGTCACCCCGTTCGGCATGATGCAGCCCGTCAAGGTCGCCGGCTCGACGGTGTCGATGGCGACGCTGCACAACGCGTTCGAGGTCAAGCGCAAGGGCGTGCTGATCGGCGACACCGTGGTGCTGCGCAAGGCGGGCGACGTCATCCCAGAGATCGTCGGGCCCGTCGTCGAGGCGCGCACGGGCGACGAGCGGGAGTTCGTCATGCCGACGCACTGCCCGGCCTGCGGCACTGAGCTCGCCTACGAACGTGAGGGCAACAAGGACATCCGCTGCCCGAACGGCCGCACCTGTCCCTCCCAGTTGCGTGAACGCCTGTTCTCCCTCGCGAGCCGTGGCGCCTTCGACATCGAGGCCCTCGGCTGGGAGGGCGCCATCTCGCTGCTCGAATCGGGGGTGCTGACGGACGAATCCACCCTGTTCGACCTCACCTACGACGACCTCGCCCGGGTGCCCCTCTACACGCGCGTCGCGAAGAAGAGCGACCCGGAGGCCAAGGTGCGCGACGGACGTATCGTCTCGGCGACGGGGGAGAAACTGCTCGCCAACCTCGAAGTCGCCAAGACGCAACCGTTGTGGCGCGTCATCGTCGCCCTGTCGATCCGACACGTCGGCCCGACGGCGGCGCGCGCGCTCGCGACCCAGTTCGGTTCGATCGACGCAATCCGTGACGCCGACGAGGCGACGCTCGCCGCGACCGACGGCGTCGGCGCCGTCATCGCCCACTCGATCAAGGAGTGGTTCGCCGTCGACTGGCACGAGAACATCGTCGCCGGGTGGGCCGCGAGCGGCGTGCGCATGGAGGACGAACGAGACGAGTCGATCGAGCAGACCCTCGCCGGTCTGACGATCGTCGCGACCGGTTCGCTCGAGAACTTCACGCGTGACGGCGTCAAGGAGGCGATCATCGCGCGCGGCGGCAAGGCATCCGGCAGCGTGAGCAAGAAGACCGACTACGTCGTGCTCGGCGAGAACGCGGGGTCGAAGGCGACGAAGGCGGAGGAGCTGGGTCTGCGCATCCTCGACGAGGCCCAGTTCACGCGCCTGCTCGAGGGCGGCGCGGCCGCTCTCGGTGACGGAGTGGGCGACGACGAAGGCGCAGCGGGTGACGAAGTGTCCGAGCTTGCCGTCGACGACGCGCTCGCAGAAGCTCACGCTCCGGTCGATCCGGAGCCCGCCGCCACGGACGATGAAACCACGGACGGTGACACCGCACCGGCCGACACCACGACGAAGGAACCTGACGATGAGTGATGTGACGATCTACTGGCGGCCGGGTTGCCCGTTCTGCACCCGCCTCGAGCGCGCGCTGGGCGCCGACGGCACGCGCGCGACGTGGCGCAACATCTGGGAGGACGAGGAGGCTCGCGAGTTCGTCGCGATGGTCAACGACGGCAACGAGGTCGTGCCCACCGTCGTCATCGACGGCCGTCCCCACACCAACCCCGACCCGGCCCTGGTCAAGAAGGCGCTCGTGGGCTGAGTGCCCACCCGAGCACGCCGATCCACACACCACATAGGATGACGCCCATGTCTTCTCTCTCCCGCGATGAGGTGGCGCACGTCGCCGGCCTGGCCCGCATCCAGCTCTCGGACGATGAACTGGAGACGTTCGCCGGCCAGCTCGACTCGATCGTCGGCTTCGTGGCCAGCGTCAGCGAGGTTGCGGCCGATGACATCCCGCCGATGTCGCACCCGCTGCCCCTGACGAACGTGACGCGTGCTGACGAGGTGCGAGCGTCGTTGAGCGCCGAGGAGGCGCTCGCGATGGCCCCGGCGAGCGAGCAGCAGCGCTTCGCGGTGCCGCGCATCCTCAGCGAGGACTGATCCATGAGTGCTGACACGACCGACGAGACGAGCAAGGGTTCGACCGTGACCGACATCATCCGCCTCAGCGCCGCCGAGATGGCGAGCAAGCTCGCCGACGGCAGCCTCACCTCCGTCGAGCTGACGCAGGCCCACCTCGACCGCATCGCGGCGGTCGACGGTGACGTCCACGCCTTCCTCCACGTCAACGCCGAGGAGGCGCTCGCCACGGCCGCGCAGGTCGACGCCGACCGCGCCGTCGGCAAGACGCTGCACCCCCTCGCCGGCGTCCCCGTCGCCGTCAAGGACGTCGTGACGACGAAGGGCCAGCCGACGACGGCCGGTTCGAAGATGCTGGAGGGCTGGATCCCGCCGTACGACGCGACGATCGTCACGAAGCTGCGCGCTGCCGGCATGCCGATCCTCGGCAAGACGAACATGGACGAGTTCGCGATGGGTTCCTCGACCGAGCACAGCGCCTACGGTCCGACGCACAACCCGTGGGATCTCGAGCGCATCCCGGGCGGCTCCGGTGGCGGTTCGGCCGCCGCCGTCGCGGCTTTCGAGGCGCCCCTTGCGGTCGGCACCGACACGGGCGGCTCGATCCGTCAGCCCGCGTCCGTCACCGGCACCGTCGGCACGAAGCCGACGTACGGCGGCATCAGCCGTTACGGCCTCATCGCCATGGCGAGCTCGCTCGACCAGGCGGGCCCGTGCACCCGTTCCGTCCTCGACGCCGCGCTGCTGCATGACGTCATGGGCGGGCACGACGGGATGGACTCGACGTCGATCGACGCCCCCGTCCCGCCCGTCGTCGAGGCGGCGAAGCGGGGTGACGTCTCCGGCATGAAGATCGGCATCATCGAGCAGCTCGACGGCGAGGGCTACCAGAGCGGCGTCAAGGCGCGCTTCGACGAGGCAGTCGCGGCCCTCGTCGACGCCGGCGCCGAGGTCGTGACCGTCTCGTGCCCGAGCTTCGAGCAGGCGCTCGCCGCCTACTACCTCGTCATGCCGTCGGAGGTCAGCTCCAACCTCGCCAAGTTCGACGCCATGCGCTACGGCCTGCGCGTCTCGCCCGAGGGCGTCGAGGCTCCGTCGGCCGAGCAGGTCATGGCCGCCAGCCGTGACGCGGGCTTCGGCAGCGAGGTGAAACGACGCATCATCCTCGGTACCTATGCCCTCTCGAGCGGTTACTACGACGCCTACTACGGCCAGGCGCAGAAGGTGCGCACGCTCATCGCACGCGACTTCGCCAAGGCGTTCGAGACGGCCGACGTCCTCGTCAGTCCGACGTGCCCGACGACGGCGTTCAAGCTCGGCGAGAAGCTCGAGGACCCGATGGCGATGTACCTCAACGACGTCGCGACGATCCCCGCCAACCTCGCCGGTCTGCCCGGCATGTCGCTGCCCGCCGGTCTGTCGGACGACGGGCTTCCCGTCGGCTTCCAGATCCTCGCACCCGCGACGAAGGACGAGCGCATGTACGAGGTCGGGGCCGCGCTGGAGAAGGCACTCGAGAAGACCTGGGGCGGGCCGCTGCTCGCGAAGGCTCCGGCACTGAAGGAGAACAACTGATGGACGCCGTCCTCGACTACGACGAGGCCCTCGCGACGTACGACCCCGTCATGGGGTTCGAGGTGCACGTCGAGCTGAACACGAACACGAAGATGTTCTGCGGCTGCGCCACCGAGTTCGGCGCCGAGCCCAACACGCAGACGTGCCCCGTCTGCCTCGGTCTGCCGGGCGCGCTGCCTGTCGTGAACGCCAAGGGCGTCGAGTCGGCCATCCGCATCGGTCTCGCGCTCAACTGCGAGATCGCCGAGTGGTGCCGCTTCGCCCGGAAGAACTACTTCTACCCGGACATGCCGAAGAACTTCCAGACGTCGCAGTACGACGAGCCGATCGCGTTCGACGGCTACCTCGACGTGGAGCTCGAGGACGGCACCCCGTGGCGCGTCGAGATCGAGCGCGCGCACATGGAGGAGGACACGGGCAAGTCGCTGCACGTCGGTGGTGCGACCGGTCGCATCCAGGGCGCCGACCACTCGCTGCTCGACTACAACCGCGCGGGCATCCCGCTCATCGAGATCGTGACGAAGCCGCTCGTCGGAGCGGGGGAGCGCGCGCCCGAGATCGCGAAGGCGTACGTCGCCGCGATCCGTGAGCTGATGCGCGCCCTCGATGTCTCGGACGCCCGCATGGAGCAGGGATCGATGCGGTGCGACGCCAATGTCTCGCTCATGCGCAAGGGCGCCGACGCGTTCGGCACCCGCACGGAGACGAAGAACGTCAACTCGTTGCGTTCCGTCGAGCGCGCGGTGCGCTACGAGATCACGCGCCAGGCCGCCATCCTCGACGACGGTGGCTCCATCCTGCAGGAGACGCGCCACTGGCACGAGGACACGGGCGTCACGACCTCCGGGCGCCCGAAGTCGGACGCCGACGACTACCGCTACTTCCCCGAGCCCGACCTCGTCCCCGTCGCGCCGAGCCGCGAATGGGTCGAGGAGCTGCGCGCGACGCTGCCCGAACCGCCCGCGGAGCGCCGCAAGCGTCTGCAGGGCGAGTGGGGTTTCTCGGACCTCGAGATGCGCGACGTCTACAACGCCGGCGCCGTCGAGACGATCGAGGAGACGATCGCTGCCGGCGCGACGCCGGCCGGTGCCCGCAAGTGGTGGACGGGCGAGATCGCCCGCCTGGCGAACAAGGCCGGCCAGCCGTTCGTCGAGTTCGCCGCTGAGCGCAACGTGACGCCGGCGACGATCGCCGAGCTCGACGGACTCGTGACGTCGGGGCGCCTGAACGACTCGATGGCCCGTCAGACGCTCGAAGGCGTGCTCGTCGGCGAGGGCCAGCCGACCCAGGTGGCCGATGCCCGCGGCCTCGAACTCGTGCAGGACGATGGCGCGCTCGAGGCCGCGGTCGCCAAGGTCATCGACGCCAACCCAGACGTCGCGCAGAAGGTGCGTGACGGCAAGGTGCAGGCCGCCGGCGCGCTCATCGGCCAGGTGATGAAGGAGATGAAGGGCCAGGCCGACGCGGCCAAGGCCCGTACGATCATCCTGACCCAGCTCGGACAGGCCTGAGCGCGAGCGGGCATGTGACGGACGAAGGGACGCCCATGGATCGTCGAGGATTTCTGACGGTAGCCGGCGCCGCGCTGTTCGGCGCCACGGCGTGCTCATCGGGTGGCTCGGGCGGCTCGTCGTCGGACCACACCGCTTCAGTGCCCACGACGTCCGTGGCGCCGACCGCGAAGGCGTCGAAGGGCGGCGGCAGCGTGCCGGTGAAGCTGACGATCCCGTCGATTGATTTCGACCGCAAGCTCACGGGCATGGGTCTCACGGACGACGGCGAGATCTCGCCGCCCCCCGGCGTGACGCAGTGGTACAACGCCACCGTCAGCCCGGGCCAGAACGGCATCTCGGTCATCGCCGGGCACGTCACCTATGACGGCCCCGACGTGTTCGCCAACCTCGAGAAGGTTTTGGTCGGCGATCAGCTCAGCGTCGGGTTCGCCGATGGTTCGTCGAAGAAGTTCGTCGTGGTGCGGGAGAAGTCGGTCGACAAGCAGGCCCTACGCACCGATCAGAGCGTGTGGGGCTCCTCGAGCACACCCAGCCTCGTGCTCATCACGTGCGACGCCGAATCCAAGCTCGTCGGCCAGCACCACCTCAACAACTTCGTCGTGTGGACGAAACCCGTTTCCGGATGATTCACCTACATTACTGCGCAGTACCACTGACAATCCTCCCAGCCTGTGCTTAGCTGAATCACAGGCGGGGAGGGGTCAGCGTTCACCGCGATCCCTGCGGGGGCCGCGCAGAGCATGACGCACCGCCGAGTCCAACGGAAATCTCGAAAGGTGCCATCATGAAGAAGTTTGCTGGTCTCGCAGCGGTCGGCGTCGGCGCGCTCGCCTTCACAGGTGCAGGCGCATCGCAGGCGGCTGAGACGCACATCAGCGGTAACCTGCAGTACACGTCGATGACCTACTGGTGCGACAAGGGCAAGCCGAACTTCGCATTCGGCTACCGCACGCTGAACAAGACGGAGTCGCAGGTCACGTTCACGGCTTCGGGCTTCAAGCCGCTCGTGACGAAGAACGTCTCGCCCTACACGGCGAGCCGTACCGTCTACGCCGTCGGGGGTTACGCAGGCAAGCCGATCACGGTGACGGCACACGCTGCCTCGACCGGTTCCTCCTTCAGCGTCTCGGGTCGCGTTCCGTCGAGCTGTGCCGGCCTGCCCACTGTCCTTCCGTTCACGGACTGGTCCGCCGCAGGCAAGCCCACCGCGCAGCCGGTGCCGACGAAGCCGGCCCCGACGAAGCCGGCCCCGACGAAGCCGGCTCCGACCAAGCCCGCGCCGACGAAGCCGGCTCCGACCAAGCCCGCGCCGACGAAGCCGGCTCCCACCACGTCGGCCCCGACCACCACGGGTCAGGGCCCGAAGGTCGAGACGGACCGCGTCGTCACCAACCAGAACGGTACGACCGCTGCGGCTGCTGGCCTGGGCGCTCTCGCCCTCGCGGGTGGCGGGCTCGTCGTGGCGCGTCGCGCACGCCGCTGACGAGCGTCTCGCGATGCACGGTGACGCCGGGGTCCTCCACGGATCCCGGCGTCACCGCGTCCAGGGCGACCTAGACTGACGTCATGAAGATCACCTTGGGGAAGTGTGTCGGCGCGGTCTCGGTCGCGCTCTGTCTGAGTGCGTGTGGTAGCGGTGGGGGAAGCTCAGACAAGTCCGTCTCCGTCTCAGCATCGTCGACATCGCCGTCGCCCGTCTCGGTCACGTCTTCCAGCTCCGCGCCCTCGGGCACGGCAGCGTCGAGCACGTCGGCCGCGTCGTCGTCGGCTGCCCCGGCCCCTCAGACCAGCGGCCCATCGTCAGCCCGGCGCCCCAGCGGCTCGGCCACGCCGCGTGCAAGCGCATCGAGCGGCGTCTCCAAACCCGGCGGAGGAAGCGGTGGGGCGAGCGTCGCGGTTCCGAAGTCCGCCGCGGTCAACATCTCGATCCCGAGCATCGGGCTCGATCACAGCATCGTGCCCGGCGGGCTCAACGGGGGCGTGCTGAACCCGCCGAGCGGCGTCATCCAGCAGTTCACCGGATACGGGCGCGTGACCCCGGGCAAGCCGGGCATCAGTGTGCTCGCGGGCCACGTCACCTACAACGGGCCCGACGTGTTCTACAAGCTGTCGAGCGCCCCGGTCGGTGGCCGGGTCACGATCTCCTACGCCGACGGCACGCACAAGGACTTCGTCATCACCTCGAAGGCCAGCGTCGACAAGAACGCGCTGCAGAACGACTCGCGCGTGTGGGGCGCGAGCGCCGCCCCGGTCCTCGCACTCGTCACCTGCGACTCCTCGAGCGGCTGGGCCAACGCGCAGCACCACACCAACAACTTCGTCGTCTGGGCGAGCCCCGCCTGAGATCGGTCCGGCACGGACCTCCGACCGAAGGCCGAACGGCCGACGCCGATGCGATCGTCGATGGCCACGCCGAGCGACGATGGCGGCCAGAGCGTCGAGGCCTCATGCGGGCCGCGTGGCCGCGTTTGGCGTGAGGCATACGCGACGACGAAGATGAGCAGGTGAGTGAAACCACCCGACGTCTCGTACTCCTTCGTCACGCCACCGCCGAACCGGCCGGCCCTGACGGTGACGAAGCGCGCCACCTCAGTGACGATGGCGTGAGCGAGGCCCGCGCCGTCGGCCGGTGGCTCAAGAACGAGGGGCTGCTCGGCGATGTCGTCGTGTGCTCGCCGGCGCTACGCACCCGCGAGACGTGGGCCGCCATCCAGGACGAGACGGGCCATGGCGTCATCATCACGATGGAGCCCGCCGTCTACGAAGCCGACACGCAGGCGCTGCTGGCCGTCGTCCACGAACTCGACGCGACGGCGCCCGAGGCGACGAGCGCGATCGTCGTCGGCCACGCGCCGGGTTTGCCGCAGCTTGCCCATGACCTGTGTGCCGGTGAGGGCGCGGACATCGATGTCGTCACGCGCGGATTCGTGCCGGCCTCGGCTGCCGTGCTCGAGACCACCGGAGCGTGGACCTCGTTCCTGCCCGGCGGCGCGAGCCTCACCACCGCTCGCCCTGGGACGGCGGGCTGACGCCGCCATCGAACGCCACCCTCCGCTGACCGCATCGTGAGATGCGCGTCTCACGATGTTGACCCATGAGTAACCCCGCGACAAAACTATGTGACATGGCACAGGTTCTCGTACTCACGCAGCGTGCGTTCTGATCGGTTCGACCGACACGACGCACGCTGATCCCTCATCGCCGCACAGGCTGGGGGATTTTTTGATGCCAGACCCTCGTGCACGACCTCCAGGTGAAAGTGGTGAGTACTGATGAGCGATACGGCGACGACCGATCGCACACCCACCCCGGGTGACGTCGCGGCGAAGCGCGCAGGCGAGCAGGTGAGCGTCACCGGCGCGCAGAGCCTCGTCCTCGCGCTCGAGGCGCAGGGCGTCGAGACCGTCTTCGGCCTGCCCGGCGGTGCGATCCTGCCGGCCTACGACCCGCTGCTCGACTCGGTCTCCGTCCGCCACATCCTCGTCCGCCACGAGCAGGGCGCCGGTCACGCGGCGCAGGGTTATGCCGCCGCCACCGGCAAGGTCGGCGTCTGCATGGCGACCTCCGGCCCCGGCGCGACGAACCTCGTCACGCCCCTGGCCGACGCGTACATGGACTCCGTGCCGATCGTCGCCATCACCGGCCAGGTCAGCTCCAAGACCATCGGTACGGACGCGTTCCAGGAAGCGGACATCCGCGGCATCACGATGCCGATCACGAAGCACAACTACCTCGTGACGGACCCGGCCGACATCCCGCGCGCCATCGCCGAGGCGTTCCACGTGGCGCGCAGCGGCCGCCCGGGCCCGGTCCTCGTCGACATCACGAAGGACGCGCTCGTGTCGAAGACGACATTCTCGTGGCCGCCCCGCTTCGAACTGCCCGGTTACCGCCCCGTCACGACGCCGCACGCAAAGCAGATCAAGGCGGCCGCCGAGATGATCCGCGCAGCGGAGCGCCCGGTGCTCTACATCGGCGGCGGCGTCATCCGCGCCGAGGCGAGCGAGGAGCTGAAGGCGCTCGCCGAGCAGACGCAGATCCCCGTCGTGACGACGCTCATGGCGCGCGGCGCCTTCCCCGACAGCCACGAGCTGCATCTCGGCATGCCGGGCATGCACGGCAGCGTCCCCGCCGTGACGGCGCTGCAGCGCGCCGACCTGCTCATCACGATCGGCGCCCGCTTCGACGACCGCGTCACCGGTGCGCTCGACAGCTTCGCGCCCGAGGCCAAGGTCATCCACGCCGACATCGACCCGGCCGAGATCAGCAAGAACCGCTACGCCGACGTCCCGATCGTGGGCGACGCGCGCGAGGTGCTGCTCGAGCTGGCGCGTGCGCTCGACGACGTCGACACCTCGCGCTACGCGACGTGGCGTGAGACGACGGCGTCGTGGAAGGAGCAGTTCCCGCTCGGCTACGCGACGCCGGAGGACGACAAGCTCGCGCCGCAGTACGTCATCGAACGCATCTCGGCGCTCACCGGGCCCGAGGGCACGTACGTCGCCGGCGTCGGCCAGCACCAGATGTGGGCGGCCCAGTTCGTCACGTACGACCGTCCGAACGCGTGGATCAACTCCGGCGGCCTCGGCACGATGGGTTACTCGGTGCCCGCCGCGATGGGTGCGAAGGCCGCCGAGCCGGAGCGCACCGTCTGGGCGATCGACGGCGACGGCTGCTTCCAGATGACGAACCAGGAACTCGCGACCTGCGTCATCAACGACATCCCGATCAAGGTCGCCGTCATCAACAACTCGAGCCTCGGCATGGTGCGCCAGTGGCAGACGCTGTTCTACAACGAGCGCTACTCGAACACCGACCTGCACACCTCGCACGGCGGCAGTCGCATCCCCGACTTCGTCAAGCTCGCCGACGCCTACGGCTGCGTCGGCCTGCGCTGCGAGCGGCCGGAGGACGTCGACGCGACGATCAAGCAGGCGCTCGAGATCAACGACCGTCCCGTCGTCATCGACTTCGTCGTCGAGCGCGACGCGATGGTGTGGCCGATGGTGCCCGCCGGCGTGAGCAACGACCTCATCACGATGGCGCGCGACATCACGCCCGTCTGGGATCGCGACGAGGACGACGCCGACGACGTCAACATCCCGGACGAGGACGAGGCGGTCGAAGCGGCCCGCGAGGATGGCGCTGCCACAGCCGACGCCGCGCAGACGAAGGAGCAGCAGCGATGACGACGAACCGCCACATCCTGTCCGTGCTCGTCGAGAACAAGTCGGGTGTGCTCGCGCGCATCTCCGGGCTGATCTCGCGACGCGGGTTCAACATCCACTCCCTCGCCGTGGGGGAGACGGAGGATCCGCACGTCTCGCGCATGACGGTCACGGTCGACGCCGACGACGTCGCGCTCGAGCAGGTCGTCAAGCAGCTCAACAAGCTCGTCGAGGTGCTCAAGGTCGTCGAACTCGACCACGCGAGCGCCATCGAACGTCAGCTCGTGCTGTTCAAGGTGAAGGCTGACGCCGCGACGCGCTCGCAGATCATCGATCTCGTGACGATGTTCCGCGCCAACATCATCGACGTGACCAACGAGTCGGTCGTCATCGAGGCGACGGGCACGCTCGCGAAGCTCGAGGCGCTGCTCACGACGCTCGAGCCGTTCGGGATCCGCGAGCTCGTGCAGTCCGGCGTCGTCGGTCTGGGTCGCGGCTCCAAGGCCATCTCGGCGCGCGACAAGAAGAAGAACTGAACTTTCCGCCCGAGTGAGTGCTCGGGCAGAATCGAACCGAACAGGCCGCCGCTTCGATGCGGCGGACGTGATGAAGAGGAGTTTCTCCCGTGGCTGACATGTTCTACGACGACGACGCCGACCTGTCGATCATCCAGGGCAAGAAGGTTGCCGTCATCGGCTATGGCTCGCAGGGCCACGCCCACGCGCTCAACCTGCGCGACTCGGGCGTCGACGTGCGCATCGGCCTCGCCGAGGGCAGCAAGTCGAAGCAGAAGGCCGAGAACGAGGGCCTCACGGTTCTCTCGGTCGCCGACGCGGTGAAGGAAGCCGACGTGGTCGTCATCCTCACGCCCGACCAGGTGCAGCGCACGGTCTACGCGAACGACATCAAGCCCAACCTCAAGCCCGGCACGACGCTGCTGTTCGGCCACGGCTTCAACATCCGCTTCGGCTACATCACGCCCGAGTCGGACGCCGACGTCGTCATGGTCGCGCCGAAGGGCCCCGGCCATCTCGTGCGTCGTGAGTACGTCGACGGTCGCGGCGTGCCCGTCATCGTCGCCGTCGAGCAGGACGCCTCGGGTTCGGCCTGGGATCTCGCGAAGGCGTACGCGAAGGCCATCGGCGGCCTGCGTGCCGGCGGCATCAAGACGACGTTCACCGAGGAGACCGAGACGGACCTGTTCGGTGAGCAGGCCGTCCTGTGCGGTGGCGCGAGCCAGCTCGTCATGTACGGCTTCGAGACGCTGACGGAGGCCGGCTACCAGCCGGAGGTCGCGTACTTCGAGTGCCTGCACGAACTGAAGCTCATCGTCGACCTCATGGTCGAAGGTGGCCTCGCGAAGCAGCGTTGGTCGATCTCCGACACGGCCGAGTTCGGCGACTACGTCTCGGGCCCGCGTGTCATCGACGAGCGCGTCAAGGAGAACATGAAGGCCGTTCTCACCGACATCCAGAACGGCAACTTCGCCAAGCGCTTCATCGACGACCAGGACGCCGGCGCGCCGGAGTTCAAGAAGCTGCGCGAGAAGGGCGCCTCGCACCCGATCGAGAAGACGGGCAAGGAACTGCGTGGCCTCATGTCGTGGCTGAAGGACTCGGACACGGATTCGGACTATGTCGAGGGTTCGGCTGGCCGCTGAGGATCGAGCGAGCGGCGGTAGGACCGGAACGTAGTGAGGATCCTGCCGGAGCGAGCGTTGACGAAGCGGCCGAAAGAAGATGGCCGTTGATCCTGAAGCCTTAGCCGCTGCTGAGCCGGGCCCGGACACCCTTCGAGGTGGCCGGGTTCGGTCATTCTCTGAACGCCTCTCGCACCGCTTGCTCGAAATTGGGAGACTGAACGCATGCCTGAACTTCGCTCACGCACGACGACTCACGGACGCAACATGGCGGGTGCGCGTGCCCTGTGGCGCGCGACCGGCATGGGGGAGGGCGACTTCGGTAAACCGATCGTCGCGATCGCGAACAGCTTCACGCAGTTCGTGCCGGGTCACGTCCACCTCAAGGACATGGGTCAGCTCGTCGCTGGCGCCATCGAGGAGGCCGGCGGCGTCGGGCGTGAGTTCAACACGATCGCCGTCGACGACGGCATCGCGATGGGTCACTCGGGCATGCTGTACTCGCTGCCGAGCCGCGAGGTGATCGCCGACTCCGTCGAGTACATGGTCAACGCGCATCAGGCCGACGCGCTCGTCTGCATCAGCAACTGCGACAAGATCACGCCGGGCATGCTGCTTGCCGCGCTGCGTCTCAACATCCCGACGGTGTTCGTCTCCGGCGGGCCGATGGAGGCCGGCAAGGCCGTCATCGGGGAGGACGGCACGGCTGAGACGCGTCTCGACCTCATCGACGCGATGATCAAGTCGGTCGACGACACGGTCTCCGACGAGGAGATCACGAAGATCGAGCAGAGCGCATGCCCGACGTGCGGCTCGTGCTCGGGCATGTTCACGGCGAACTCGATGAACTGCCTGACGGAGGCGCTCGGTCTGTCGCTGCCGGGCAACGGATCGACGCTGGCGACGGCCGCCGCGCGCAAGGAACTCTTCCTCGACGCGGGCCGACTCGTCGTCGACCTGTGCCGCACCTACTACGACGGCGACGACGACTCGGTGCTTCCGCGCGCGATCGCCGCGAAGCCGGCGTTCGAGAACGCCATGCGTCTCGACATCGCGATGGGTGGTTCGACGAACACGATCCTGCACCTGCTGGCCGCGGCGCAGGAGGCGGGTGTCGACTTCGACCAGGAGGACATCGACGAGCTCTCGCGCGTCACGCCGTGCCTCGTCAAGGTCGCGCCGAACAGCAACCAGTTCTACATGGAGGACGTGCATCGCGCCGGTGGCATCCCCGCCATCCTCGGTGAGCTGGATCGTGGTGGCATGCTCAACCGCGACGTCCGTTCGGTGCACAGCCCATCGCTCGAGCAGTGGCTCGCGGACTGGGACATCCGCTCGGGTTCAGCCACCGAGAAGGCCACCGAACTGTTCCACGCCGCGCCGGGCGGGGTGCGCACGACGGAGGCGTTCAGCTCGACGAACCGCTGGAAGAGCCTCGACACCGACCCGGAGAACGGCTGCATCCACTCCGTCGAGCACGCCTACACGAGCGAGGGTGGGCTCGCGGTGCTCAGCGGCAACCTCGCCCCCGACGGGTGCATCGTCAAGACGGCCGGCGTGCCCGAGCACCAGTGGAACTTCTCCGGCCCGGCCAAGGTGGCCGAGAGCCAGGAGCAGGCCGTCGAGATGATCCTCAAGGGCGAGATCGACGCCGGCGACGTCGTCGTCGTGCGCTACGAGGGCCCCAAGGGCGGCCCCGGCATGCAGGAGATGCTGTACCCGACGAGCTACCTCAAGGGCGTCGGGCTCGGCCCGAAGTGCGCCCTCATCACCGACGGTCGTTTCTCCGGGGGCTCCTCGGGTCTGTCCGTCGGGCACGTGTCGCCGGAGGCTGCGGCCGGTGGCGCCATCGGTCTCGTGAAGAACGGTGACGTCATCGAGTTCGACATCCCCAACCGTCGCGTCAACCTGCTCGTCGACGACGCCGAACTCGTGCGCCGTCGCGCCGAGCAGGACGAGCGCGGCTGGGAGCCCGTCGACCGTCACCGCCCCGTCTCGGCGGCACTCAAGATCTTCGCGCGCTTCGCGCAGAGCGCCGACAAGGGCGCCGCGCGCAAGGTGGACTGACCACTTCCCTCCCCGGCGACGCCCGCCGCGCCGAACCGATCGGTTCGCCCCGGCGGGCGCCTTCGTCGGCTCCTCGCATGTCCGCTCCGGCGCGGACCTGCGTGATGGCAAGGACTTCATGAGCGCTACGAGCCTCGCTCTCGTGCTGACCGCAGCACTCCTGCACGCCGTGTGGAACATCGCCGCGCCACCACGGGAGAGCAGCATCGTCGTCGGTGCGCTGCTCGGGGCGTGGATGTTCAAGGAGCGCGGGGTGGCGCGCAAGCCCGTCGGCGGGCTTGTCGTGCTCGCAGGGATCGCCTTGGTGGCGAGCGCCTGACGGCTGCGCCCTGCCGCGCGGTTCGTATCGCGAGACCAGCGTTTCGCATGGCAAGACGAGCAGCTAATCTGCGGGGCATGAGCAACATCGATCTCGCAGTCATCGCAGGCGACGGAATCGGCCCCGAGGTCGTCACCGAAGGCCTCAAGGTTCTCGACGCCGTGACCGACGGCGGGGTGAGCACGACGCAGTACGACCTCGGCGCCAAGCGTTGGCAAGCGACGGGGGAGACGCTGCCCGACTCAGTGCTCGAGGAGATCCGCGGCCACGAGGCGATCCTGCTCGGGGCGATCGGTGACCCCAGCGCGCCGAGCGGCCTGCTGGAGCGCGAGCTGCTGCTGCGCATCCGGTTCGAGCTCGACCACTACATCAACCTGCGCCCCAGCAAGCTGATGCCGGGTGTCTCGACGCCGCTTCGTGAGGACATTGCGCGCGGTGGCATCGACTTCGTCGTCGTCCGTGAAGGCACCGAGGGCCCGTACACCGGCAACGGTGGTGCGCTGCGCGTCGGCACGCCGCACGAGATGGCGACCGAGGTGAGCGTCAACAGCCGCTTCGGCATCGAGCGCACCGTCCGCGACGCGTTCGAGCGCGCGAACACGCGTGAGCGCAAGAAGCTGACGCTGCTGCACAAGCACAACGTGCTCTCGTACGCGGGCCACCTGTGGCGCCGCACCGTCGAGGAGGTCGGTGCCGAGTACCCCGACGTCACGCGCGACTACGCGCACATCGACGCGGCCATGATCTACCTCGTCTCCGATCCCTCGCGCTTCGACGTCATCGTCACCGACAACCTGTTCGGCGACGTCGTCACCGACCTTGCCGCGGCCGTGACCGGCGGCATCGGGCTCGCCGCATCAGGCAACATCAACCCCGAAGGAAATGCGCCGAGCATGTTCGAGCCCGTGCACGGCTCGGCCCCCGACATCGCCGGCCAGGGCAAGGCCGACCCGACCGCGACGATCCTGTCGACGGCGCTGCTGCTCGAACACCTCGGGCGCGGCGACGAGGCACGCCGTGTCGAACAGGCCGTCGCCGAGGATCTCGCGTCGCGCGGTGACGCCACCCGCTCGACGTCGCAGATCGGTGACGCGGTCGCCGCCCGCCTCTGACATCTTCCCGATGCTGGCCGGGTTTCGCGGCGAGGGCGCCGCGAAACCCGGGCAACATCGTCGACGCTCCGCGCTCGCCCCGGACCCGATGACGCCCGCCGTGCTGCTTCGGCGTTAACCTGGGGCCACACAGTGACGCATCCCACTTTTTGCCAACTTGGAGAAGACCATGGCCCTGACGTTCCCGATGACGCCGAACCCCGCCCCGCGCGCTGACGCGGAGCGCGCCGAGATCCTGAGCAACCCCGGTTTCGGGCAGAAGTTCAGCGACCACATGGTCGTCTCGATCTGGCGCGAGGGCTCCGGGTGGGGTGACGGCGAGGTCAAGGCGTACGGCCCGTTCCAGCTCGACCCGGCGGCGGCCGTCCTGCACTACGCGCAGGAGATCTTCGAGGGCATGAAGGCCTACCGTCACGAGGACGGCTCGGTCTGGACGTTCCGCCCCGAGAAGAACGCGGCGCGCTTCAACCGTTCGGCGAACCGTCTCGCGCTGCCGGAGATCGACGAGAACGACTTCGTCGAGTCGCTGAAGGCGCTCGTCAAGGCTGACGAGTCGTGGGTGCCCGCGTTCGACGCCGGCGAGGCGAGCCTCTACCTGCGCCCGTTCATGTTCGCGTCCGAGGCGTTCCTCGGGGTGCGTCCGAGCCGCGAGGTGACCTACTGCGTCATCGCCTCGCCCGCGGGTGCGTACTTCAAGGGCGGCGTGAAGCCGGTGTCGCTGTGGCTGTCGCGCGACTACTCGCGTGCCGGCGTCGGTGGCACGGGCGCCGCCAAGTGCGGCGGCAACTACGCGAGCTCGCTCGCCGCACAGATCGAGGCGAACGAGCGCGGCTGCGACCAGAGCGTCTTCCTCGACTCGGTCGAGGGCAAGTACGTCGAGGAGCTCGGCGGCATGAACGTCTTCTTCGTGACCAAGGACGGCGAGCTCGTCACGCCGCAGCTCACCGGCACGATCCTCGAGGGCGTCACGCGCGACTCGATCCTCGAACTCGCGAAGGACCTTGGCCTCACGCCCGTCGAACGTCGCGTGACGATCGAGGAGTGGATCGAGGGCTGCAACGACGGCACGATCAGCGAGATCTTCGCGTGTGGCACGGCCGCCGTCGTCACGCCCGTGGGGCGTCTCGTGTGGACGGACGGTGAGGTGACGTCCGGACCCGAGGGCGAGGCCGGCCCGTACGCGACGAAGATCCGCGAGGCACTCCTCGCGATCCAGAAGGGCACCGCGGAGGACACGCGCGGCTGGATGACGCGCCTCGTCTGACGACGGGCCGCGCCCCATGACGACTGCTCGGCGTGACGGCCCGGCATCCCGCGCGACGGGTGCCGGGCCGATCCCGCGTCTCGTCGCGAGTGACCTCGACGGCACCCTGCTCGACACCGACGGGCGCGTCAGCGATCACACCCGCACGGTGTGGTCGGGGCTCGGTGCGCGCGGCATCGAGACGATCGTCGTCACCGCGCGTCCACCGCGCTGGCTCGATCACCTCGCGGAACTCGTGGGTGCTGCCGGATCGCCGGAGTCGACAGCCGACGATGTCGGCGCCCACACCCTGGCGATCTGCGCGAACGGGGCGTTCGTCTACGACCTCGCGACACGGCGCGTCATCGAGGCCGATGGATTCACCGCGGATGAGGCACTCGCCGTCGTCGAGCACCTGCGGCGACGCTTCCCGGATGCGGGAGCGGCCGTCGAGACCGAGCGTGGCATGTTCCGAAGCGCCGCCTACCCGGACGCCCACGCCGGCATGCCGGCGCACGACGCCGCCGTCCGTGACTGTGAGCTGACCGCGCTGCCGCCCGACGTCGTCGTCGGCAAGATTCTGCTACGCGACGAGGCATGGCGCGGCGATGCGTTCGTCGAGGCGTTGACGGAGTGCCTCGGTGGGCGTGGAGTGCTGGCCTACTCAGGAGCGGCAGGGCTTGCGGAGATCAGCGCCCCGGGCGTGACGAAAGCGGCCCGCCTCGAGGCCTGGTGCGCGGAGCGGGGCGTCGACGCGAACCACGTGTGGGCCTTCGGCGACATGCCCAACGACATCCCGATGCTGACATGGGCCGGGCGCGGCGTCGCCGTCGAGAACGCCCACGACGAGGTGCTCGCGATCGCCGACGACACCTGTGGCCCCCACGATGCCGACGGCGTCGCCCGCTACCTCGAACGCCACCTCACCCTCGATTGCCACCCCTGATCCTCAGCGGCTGATCCTGTTCACGTCGGCGAATCTCGTCCCCCTCTGCGACGTTCGTCCATATCCGCGATTCATCGACCAGGTTGAGAACGGTTCCAGAAGTGGACGTCAGTCGCAGATGTGTCAGGGCGCGGGGCGGCACGGTCCAGCACGTCGAGCAGGCGTCGTCGCAGGTCCTGCGACCGCTCGGCGAACTCTCGCTGACGACGGACGTAGTCAGCGCGCCCGCGCGGCGTCTCGACGGGGACGACGCCGTAGCCGAGACCGCGCACGTCGTAGGGGCTGGCCTCCATGTCGAGGGTGCGGATCTCCTTGGCGAGTTCGAACGCGTCGAGCACGAGGTCACCCGGGACGAGAGGCGCGAGTTTGTGCGCCCACTTGTAGACATCCATCCCTGCGTGCAGGCACGCAGGCTGTTCGAACTCGACCTGACGCTCGCGCGTCGGGCGCTCGCGATTCAGTTCGACGGCGTCGGGCGTGAAGAAGCGGTAGGCGTCGAAATGCGTGCAGCGGATGTCGGCGGCCTCGACGACGTCGTCCGTCGCGGCCTGGCTCAGGCGCAGCGGCAACTGCTCGTGGCGCTGCTCGCCCGGCGCGAGCTTGTAGACCATCGCCCACTCGTGCATCCCGAAGCACCCCAGGTTCGGGGCGCGATCGAGCGTCGCGGTGAGCAGCGACCTGACGAACGCGATGGTGCGGTCGCGTGCGTCGACGAACTCGTCGACGTCAAGGACATCGGCATCCCCTTCGGCCGTCGTGATGCGGCGGGTGAACCGGTCGTCGGTGATGGGCGTGCGACCGCGCTCGTCGACGAGCAACGCGACGCCTGCGCCCGGGTGCCAGCGCCGCAGCTTGCCGGGGGAGTAGGAGTAGTAGACGAAGAGGAAATCCTCGACGGGATGCTTGCGGTGCTCCTTGCGACGACCGAGATGCGGTTCGACGTGCGGGGCCACGCGTGCCTCGTGGGCGGCGACCCCCTCGCGCCACTGCGCCGGCGTCATCACCGCGACCTGCTCCATCACCCGTCGATCCTAGAACTCGACCCACGGCGCTGCGATCCACAGCCTGCTGCCGCACCGCCCCGTCAGCGGGCCGGCGACGACGAAATAGGATGGGCACATGCGTATCGCGAGGTTCACGACGGGTGATGACCCGATGTTCGGTCTGGTCGACGGGGCGGGCGAGAAGATCGCCGAGATCACGGGCGACCCGCTCTACACGAAGATCGAGCTGACGGGTGCCGTCCACCAGGTCGACGACGTGCGTCTGCTCGCGCCCGTCATCCCGCGCTCCAAGATCGTCGCCATCGGCAAGAACTACGCCGAACACGCGCGCGAGATGGGCGGCGAGGCGCCGAAGGAACCGCTCATGTTCCTCATCCCGAACACCGCCGTCGTCGGCCCGAACGACCCCGTCGTCATGCCGTCGATCAGCGAACGCGTCGACTTCGAGGGCGAACTCGCCGTCGTCATCGGGCGCATGTGCAAGAAGGTGAGCGTCGAGGAGGCGATGAAGGTCGTCTTCGGCTACACGATCGCGAACGACGTCACCGCCCGCGACCTTCAGAAGAGTGACGGCCAGTGGTCGCGCGCCAAGGGCTTCGACACGTTCTGCCCGCTCGGGCCGTGGATCGAGACCGAGCTCGACCCGTCCGCCACACGCGTGACGACACGCGTCGACGGCGAGGTGAAGCAGGACGGGCCGACGTCCGACATGATCCACGACGTCGCGCAGCTCATCTCGCACGCGTCGCAGGCGTTCACGCTGCTGCCGGGTGACGTCATCCTCACCGGCACCCCCGAGGGCGTCGGCCAGGTGCGGGCCGGGCAGCGCGTCGAGGTCGAGATCCCCGAGATCGGCGTGCTCGCCAACACCTACGTCGCTGACGAGGACGACGCCTGACGGCGCCCATTCCGGGCGGCCGAAGCGATGCGATATGGGCAGCCTCACACCTCGTCAGGTCGCAACCGGTGAGTAGCACTACACGTCACGACTTACCCTGAAAAGCGTGACTGACGCACCGATCGGCATCTTCGACTCCGGCTACGGCGGTTTGACCGTGGCGCGCGCCGTGCTCGACCAGCTGCCGCACGAGAAGATCATCTACCTCGGCGACACCGCCCGCGCGCCCTACGGCCCGCGACCCATCGCCGAGGTGCGGCAGTACGCCATCGAATGCCTGGATTCGCTCGTCGAGCAGGGGGTCAAGGCCCTCGTCATCGCGTGCAACTCGGCGTCCGCAGCCGTCCTGCACGATGCGCGCGAGCGCTACGACGTGCCCGTCGTCGAGGTCATCCGCCCGGCGACGCGCCGCGCCGCCGCGGCGACGCGCAACAACCGCGTCGGCGTCATCTCGACGGAGGCGACGCACCAGAGTGGTGCCTACACCGACAGCTTCGCCGCCGCGCCGCAGGTCAAGATCTCGAGCGTCCCGTGCCCGCGGTTCGTGGAGTTCGTCGAGGCCGGCATCACCTCCGGCCCGGAGCTGCTGACGGTCGCGCACAAGTACCTCGACGGCCTCGTCGACGAAGGCGTCGACACGCTCATCCTCGGCTGCACGCACTACCCGCTGCTGACCGGCGTCATCAGCTACGTCGTGGGCTCGACGGTGACACTCGTGTCGTCGGCGGAGGAGACGGCGAAGGACGTCTACCGCGTGCTCGCCGACATCGGTCAGCTGCGCGATCCCGAGCTCGGCGCGACGCAGCACCAGTGGATGACGACGGGCGACCCGGCCGCGTTCGAGACCCTCGCGCGGCGCTTCCTCGGCCCCGAGGTGACCGCGGTGACGCGTGAGGCGGCGCTGTGAAACTGACCATCATCGGTTGCTCAGGCTCCTACCCGGGCCCTGAATCGCCCGCCTCCTGCTACCTCGTCGAGGCGGAGGCCGACGGCAGGCGCACCTCGGTGCTGCTCGACTTCGGCAACGGCTCGCTCGGCGCGCTGCAGCGCTACCGCGAGGTCGACGAGATCGACGCCGTCGTCATCAGCCACCTGCATCCGGACCACTGCCTCGATCTGTGCAGCTATTACGTCGTGCGCAACTACGACCCGCTCGGTCGTTTCGACGCCAAGTTGCCGGTGCACGCACCCGCGGGCGCACGCGAGCGCCTGACGCGCGCCTACGCAGTCGACAGGCCCGAAGACCTGGGCACAGCCTTTGACTTCGTCGACCTCGTCGACCGTCAGACGTTCGAGATCGGCCCGCTGCGCATCACGCCGCACCTCGTCAACCACCCCGTCGAGGCGTACGGGCTCCGCGTCGAGGCCGATGGCGCCGTGCTCGCGTACACGGGTGACACGGACGCCTGCCCGGGACTCGTCGAGCTCGAGCGGGACGCCGACCTCGTCCTCACCGACTCGGCCTTCGTCGACGGTCGCGACGACGAGATGCGCGGCGTCCACCTAAGCGGCTCGCGCGCCGCGCAGACGGCCAAGGACGCGGGGGCGAAGCGGCTCATGCTCACCCACATCCCGACGTGGACGCCCGTCGAGGACTGCCTGCGGGATGCTCGCGCCGTGTGGGAGGGCGACGTCGAGGTCGCCGTCGCGGGGGAGACCTACGAGCTCTGACGGGCGTCGCGCGCCGTCGACGGACGGCGTGCCGTCGCGCCAGGATGGCGGATGACTCACAGGTAGGGGTTTGCTGCATGCCTACCTGTGAGTTACGCGCCATCCTCGGGTGGCGCAGTGTCGCGCCGGCAGAACGACACCGGCTGACGGGGGCGCGCACCGGGGGCGGAGCAAATTCGCGTGCGCTTGCTCACGGTCGAATGCCAGGATGACGGCATGTCGACCGAGATTCGCTACCCCCGCCCGCTGCGTCCCGGTGACACGGTTGCGGTGACTGCCCCGTCGGCGCCGGTTCGACCCGAACACGAGGCACGGCTGACTTTCGTCACTGACTGGCTGCGTGGCCGCGGTTTCGAGGTGGTCCTCGGCGAGTGCCTGATCGGTGACGGCATCACGAGCGGCTCCGCGCGTGCACGGGCCGATGAGTTCAACGCGTTCGTCCGCGACCAGGCGGTGCGCGCCGTCGTCCCCCCGTGGGGCGGGGAGCTGGCCATCGACCTCGTCGACCTGCTCGACCATGACGCGCTGCGCGCGGACCCTACCTGGGTCGTCGGGTGGAGCGACATCTCGACGCTGCTGCTCCCGCTGACGCTGCGCTCCGGCGTCGCGACGATGCATGGCCAGAACCTCATGGACGCGCCGTACGGGCTGCCGCAGGGCACCGCGCACTGGCTCGACGCCGCCACGGTGCCGGCCAGGGCGTCCTTCGTCCAGGAGGACCCGCGCGTGCGTCGGCGCGGTGGGTTCGACGACTGGGAGCGTCACCCCTGCGCCGACCGCATGGATCTGAGCGAGCCGGCGTCGTGGCGTGTGCTCGCGGGGGAGCCGCGCGTCGACGTCTCCGGACGGCTCATCGGCGGGTGCCTCGACGTCGTGTGCCATCTCGCGGGCACCCCGTACGGCGACGTGCGCCACTTCGCTCGCGACCACGAGGATGACGGCGTCATCGTCTACCTCGAGAACTGCGAGGCACCCTCGCTCGATGCTGCGCGCATGCTCCACGGGCTGCGCCTCGCCGGGTGGTTCGAGGGGGCATCAGCGGTGCTCATCGGCCGGACCGGTGCGCCGGAACGAGCAGGTCTGACGCAGGACGACGCGATTCTCGATGCGCTGTGGAGCCTCCACGTGCCGATCGTCGCCGACGTCGACTTCGGTCACGTGCCACCCGGCAACGTCCTCGTCAACGGATCCCTCGCGCACGTCGTCGTCGACGGGGCACGCCACGAGATTCGTCAGACCTTCGTGTGATGCCCGGCGAGCCCGGTGCAGGCACTCACTAGCTGTGATGACCAGCCAGGTTGTCCAACCGGGTGATGGGCGCGACTCTGCCGATGGCTGAGTGGGGCCGGTGGTGGTTGTACTGGTGGATCCATGGT